>NZ_JBLZPT010000001.1:467564-593213 GCF_049199985.1 Pseudomonas kitaguniensis | reverse complement strand
GCGCTGGGCCAAGGATGGCCCATCGCGGCGGCCCACGGATTCAAGCCTGCGGGCGGGCATGCCGAGCCTAAGCGAGGCACCGAGTGGTGGGGCGAGGACCTTTTGGTTAGTTTTGGCTGGGCCGGCTTCCGGTCCTTTCAAAAGTGACTCGCTGTAAGAGCGAAACCGATACAAGCCATCACCCAAAGAACGGATATATACCCAACCTGAACAACAAGTTTTGCAATGTGGCCAGCTTAGACCTTTACGATCCAACCCGCTGGCGCTTCAACATCGCCGGTTTGCACACCGGTCAGCTCTTTATAGAGCTTCTGGGTGATCGGGCCGACTTCAGTTTCGCTGTGGAACACGTGCAGCTTGCCGTTGTACTGGATGCCGCCGATCGGCGAAATCACCGCAGCAGTGCCGCAAGCACCGGCTTCCTTGAACAGGTCCAGTTTGTCGATGAACACTTCGCCCTCGACCACTTCCAGGCCCAGGCGGGTCTGGGCCAGTTCGATCAGCGACAGGCGGGTAATGCCCGGCAGCACTGAAGGCGACTTGGGTGTGATGAACTGGTTGTCGTGGGTGATCCCGAAGAAGTTGGCCGAGCCGACTTCTTCGATTTTCGAATGGGTCATCGGGTCCAGATAGATTGCGTCGGCAAAGCCGGATTTTTTCGCTTCGGCACCCGGCATCAGGCTGGCGGCGTAGTTGCCACCGACCTTGGCGGCGCCGGTGCCTTGTGGCGCGGCGCGGTCGTAACCAGAGATCTGGAAGTTGTGCGGCACCAGGCCGCCCTTGAAGTAAGCGCCGACCGGAATGGCGAATACCGAGAAAATAAACTCCGGCGCAGTACGTACGCCGATGTTGTCACCAGTGCCGATCACGAACGGGCGCAGGTACAGCGCGCCGCCACTGCCGTACGGCGGGATGAACCGCTCGTTGGCTTTGACCACTTGCTTGCAGGCATCGATGAAGGCTTCAGTCGGCACTTGCGGCATCAGCAGGCGACCACAGCTGCGCTGCATGCGCGCGGCGTTCTGGTCCGGGCGGAACAGGTTGATCGAACCGTCTTTGCAGCGGTAGGCCTTGAGGCCTTCAAAGCATTGCTGACCATAGTGCAGGGCAGTCGAGCCCTCGCTGATGTGCAGCACGTTGTCTTCGGTCAGGGTGCCTGCTTGCCATTCGCCGTTTTTCCAGACTTGGAGAAACCGCTTGTCGGTCTTGATGTAGTCAAAACCCAGCTTGTCCCAATTGATGCTCTCGTTACCCATGACACCCTCTATCTCTGTTCAACCGCCTGGTCGAAGGCAGGCTTGTCGGTTTTTTCTGGTTGGGCGCAACAATACTTCATTCTTGCTGTGTGTGGGAGCGGGCTTGCTCGCGAATGCAGGGTGTCAGTCAATAGATCTGTGACTGATCCACCGCTTTCGCGAGCAAGCCCGCTCCCACACGGGATTTGCGTCAGTTTACATATGCAACGCGTGGCCCAAAGCCCTTAAAGCGGCTTCTTGTACTGCTTCACCGAGCGTCGGATGGGCGTGGATGGTGCCGGCCACGTCTTCCAGGCGCGAGCCCATTTCCAGGCTCAGGCCGAAGGCCGTGGACAGCTCGGACACGCCAACGCCCACAGCTTGCCAGCCGACAATCAGGTGATTGTCGCGGCGTGCCACCACCCGCACGAAGCCGGTTTTGGATTCCAGGGTCATCGCCCGGCCGTTTGCCGTGAACGGGAAACTCGAGACAATGCAGTCCAGGCCAGCCGCCTTGGCGTCGTCCGGGGTCTTGCCGACCACCACCAGCTCCGGGTCGGTAAAACACACCGCCGGAATCGCTGCCGGGTTGAATTCGCGGGCTTTACCGCTGATCAGTTCGGCGACCATTTCACCCTGTGCCATGGCCCGATGCGCCAACATCGGCTCGCCGCTCAGGTCGCCTATCGCCCACACATTGCGCATGCTGGTCTGGCAGCGGCTGTCGATCTTGACCGCTGCGCCGTGCATGTCCAGGTTAAGCGCTTCAAGGTTCCAGCCTTGGGTATTCGGCGTGCGGCCCACGGCCACCAGCACTTGATCGGTCTCCAGCGACAGCGTGTCGCCATTCGGGTCGCGCACGTGCAGCGTGTTATCGGCAAAACCGCTGACGCTGTGCTTGAGGTACAGCTTGACCCCCAGGCGCTTGAGCGATTCCGCCACCGGCTGCGTCAGCTCGGCGTCGTACGCGGGCAAGATACGCTCTTGCGCCTCGACCACACTGACCTCGGCGCCGAGCTTGCGGTAGGCAATGCCCAGCTCCAGGCCGATATAACCACCGCCCACCACGATCAGGCGTTTGGGCACGCTCAGCGGCGCCAGCGCTTCAGTGGACGAGATGATCGGCCCGCCCAGCGGCAACATCGGCAGGTTGACGCTTTTCGAACCGGTGGCCAGCAGCAGGTGTTCGCACTGGATGCGTTGGTCGCCGACATCGACAGTCTTGCCATCCACGACCTTGGCCCAGCCGTGGATCACCTGCACGTTGTGCTTTTTGAGCAACGCGGCGACGCCGGTGGTCAGGCGGTCGACTATGGTGTCTTTCCATTCCACGCTTTTGCCGATGTTCAGCGTCGGCACAGCCACTTCAATGCCCAGCGCCGAACCTTGGCTGTGGTGCACGGTTTGCTGGAACTGCTCGGCCACATGGATCAAGGCTTTTGAAGGAATGCAGCCGATATTCAGGCAGGTGCCGCCCAACGCCTGGCCTTCCACCAGAACGGTTGGGATGCCGAGTTGACCGGCGCGAATCGCCGCGACATAACCGCCGGGCCCGCCGCCGATAATCAGCAGTGTGGTAGTCAAGGTCTGCATGGGTTACTCCAGGAACAGGCTGGCGGGTTGTTCGAGCAGGCCACGAAGGGCCTGGATGAATTGCGCCGCGTCCATGCCATCGACCACGCGGTGATCGAACGAGCTGGAGAGGTTCATCATCTTGCGCACCACGATTTGCCCCTTGATCACCATCGGCCGCTCAACGATGCGGTTGACGCCGACGATGGCCACCTCCGGCAGGTTCAACACCGGCGTGCTGACAATGCCGCCCAATGCGCCAAGGCTGGTCAGGGTAATGCTCGAACCGGAGAGCTCATCACGGCTGGCCTTGCCACTGCGCGCGGCAGTCGCCAAACGTGTGATTTCCTCCGCATTCGCCCACAGGCTGCGTGCTTCGGCGTGACGCAGCACCGGCACCATCAGGCCGGTATCGCTTTGCGTGGCCACGCCCACATGCACCGCGCCAAGGCGGGTGATGACTTGAGCGTCGTCATCGTAGCGCGCGTTGATCTGCGGGAATGCTCGCAGCGCCACGACCATGGCACGCACGATAAACGGCAGCAGGGTCAGCTTGCCGCGTGTGGCGCCATGTTTCTCATTGAGGTGCACGCGCAGCTCGTCGAGGGCGGTGACGTCGATTTCTTCCACATAGCTGAAATGCGCGGCGCGGCGCGTGGCGTCCTGCATGCGCTGAGCGATCTTGCGGCGCATGCCGATGACCGGAATCTGCTCCTCACTATTGCGTTCAGCGTAAGGGTTGGCAGCCGTCGGGTTTTTTGCCGCACCCTGAAGCAAAAACGCCTCCAGGTCTTCGTGCAGAACCCGTCCCGCCGGGCCAGAACCCTGCACCAGGCGCAGTTGAATCCCCGCATCCAGCGCGTGTTTACGCACGGCGGGGGAGGCCAGCGGGCGTTCGCAGGCTTCACGCGCCACGGCGGGTGCGGCAGGCTTGCTCACCGGCTTTGCTTCAACTACCGGCGCGGGCTTGTCTTGCACAACCGGCGCTGGCGCTGCTTTTACGGGTTGCGCAACCCGCGGCGCGTCTTTGGCGTTGCCCGCGCCTTCGACCTCGATGCTGATCAAAATACTGCCCACGGCCATCACCTCACCTGGCTCGCCGCCGAGGGAAATCACCTTGCCGTGCACGGGCGAGGGAATGTCGACCATCGCCTTGTCGGTCATCACGTCCGCCAGCACTTGGTCTTCAACCACCAGGTCGCCGACTTTTACATGCCACACCGACAACTCAACTTCTGCGATGCCTTCGCCAATGTCCGGCATCTTGATAACGTGCGTGCCCATTCAGACCTCCATAACCCGTTTCAACGCCGCGCCCACGCGGGACGGCCCTGGGAAATACGCCCACTCTTGCGCGTGCGGGTAAGGCGTGTCCCAACCGGTAACGCGTTCGATCGGCGCTTCCAGGTGGTGGAAGCAATGCTCTTGCACCAGCGCGACCAGCTCGGCACCGAAACCACAGGTGCGCGTGGCTTCGTGCACCACCACGCAACGGCCGGTCTTTTTCACCGAGTTGACGATGGTGTCCAGGTCGAGCGGCCACAGGCTGCGCAGGTCGATGACCTCGGCGTCGATGCCGGTTTCTTCGGCGGCGACTTGCGACACATACACGGTGGTGCCGTAGGTCAGCACGGTGACGGCCGAGCCCGGACGCACGATGGCGGCCACGTCCAGCGGCACGGTGTAATAACCCTCCGGCACTTGCGCTTGCGGGTGTTTCGACCACGCGGTGACAGGGCGGTCGTGGTGGCCGTCGAACGGGCCGTTGTAGAGGCGCTTGGGCTCCAGAAAAATCACCGGGTCATCGTTTTCGATGGAGGCAATCAGCAGGCCCTTGGCGTCATACGGGTTGGACGGCATCACGGTGCGCAGGCCGCAGACTTGGGTGAACACTGCTTCGATGCTTTGGCTGTGGGTCTGGCCGCCATAGATGCCGCCGCCGCACGGCATGCGCAGGGTCAGTGGCGCGGTAAACTGGCCGGCCGAGCGATAACGCAGGCGCGCTGCTTCGGAGATGATCTGGTCGGTAGCCGGGTACACGTAATCGGCAAACTGGATTTCTGCGACCGGGCGCAAACCGTAGGCACCCATGCCCACGGCCACGCCGACGATGCCGCTTTCCGAGATCGGCGCGTCAAACACCCGCGAGCTGCCGTATTTGCTCTGCAAACCTTCGGTGCAACGGAACACGCCGCCGAAGTAACCAACGTCCTGGCCGAATACCACCACGTTGTCATCGCGTTCAAGCATCACGTCCATGGCCGAGCGCAGCGCCTGGATCATGGTCATGGTGGTCGTGGTCATGGCGGTTTCCAGTTCGATACTGTTGTTGTGATCGTTCATCTCAGATCCCCAACTGCTGACGCTGGCGCTTCAAGTGCTCCGGCATCTCTTTGTAGACGTCTTCGAACATGGTCGCGGCGCTTGGTATCTGGCCGCCGGCGAGCGTGCCGTACTGTTCGGCTTGTTTTTGTGCCGCAATCACTTCGGCTTCCAGTTCGGCACTGACCGCCGCGTGCTCCTCTTCGGACCACTGGCCAATCTTGACCAGGTGCTGCTTGAGGCGGGCAATCGGGTCGCCCAACGGGAAGTGGCTCCAGTCATCGGCGGGGCGGTATTTGGAGGGATCATCGGAGGTCGAGTGCGGGCCAGCGCGATAGGTGACCCACTCGATCAGCGTAGGCCCGAGGTTGCGCCGCGCACGCTCGGCAGCCCAGGCGGACGCGGCGTACACCGCGATAAAGTCGTTGCCGTCGACCCGCAGCGAGGCGATGCCGCACCCCACGCCGCGTCCGGCGAAGGTGGTGGCTTCACCGCCGGCGATGGCCTGGAAGGTCGAGATGGCCCATTGGTTGTTGACCACATTGAGGATCACCGGCGCCCGGTACACGTGAGCGAAGGTCAGCGCGGTGTGGAAGTCGGACTCGGCAGTCGCGCCGTCGCCGATCCAGGCCGAGGCAATCTTGGTATCGCCTTTGATCGCCGAGGCCATGCCCCAGCCCACACCTTGTACGAATTGGGTGGCGAGGTTGCCGGAAATAGTAAAAAAGCCTGCATCTTTTACCGAGTACATAATCGGCAATTGGCGGCCTTTGAGCGGGTCACGCTCGTTGGACAGCAACTGGCAGATCAGGTTGACCAGCGGCACCTCGCGTGCCATCAGGATGCTTTGCTGGCGGTACGTGGGAAAGCACATGTCGTCGATATTCAAGGCCAGGGCCTGCGCGCTGCCGATGGCTTCTTCGCCGAGGCTTTGCATATAGAACGACATTTTTTTCTGACGCTGGGCGACCACCATGCGGTTGTCGAAAATCCGCGTCTTGAGCATGGCGCGCATGCCTTTGCGCAGAATCTCCACCGGCACACCTTCGGCCCACGGCCCCAACGCCTGGCCCTGGTCGTCAAGCACGCGAATCAGGCCCTTGGCGAGGTCGGCGGTATCGGCGGGTTCTACATCGATGGCGGGTTTACGCACCAGGCCTGCGTCGGTCAGGCGCAGGTAGGCAAAGTCGGTCTTGCAGCCCGGGCGGCCCGAGGGTTCGGGCACGTGCAGGCGCAGCGGTTCGTACGGCTGGTTCATGGCTTTCTACGCTCTATCTTGTGAATTTCTTGTAGTGGGCGCGCTAGCTGACAGTCGGTCTTCGGGTAGAAGGCTTCTTGTCCTACAACAATCATAGGCGGGGAATAGAAGAATATTTATCTGTGTTTCGTTGCGCTGCGGCTCATTTGCGGATAAAAAAACTGCATAAGCATAATAAACAGGTGATTTTGTCTCATGCGCAAACTGGACCGTACCGACATCGGCATTCTCAACGCCCTGCAAGAGAACGCCCGCATCACCAACGCCGACCTGGCCCGTTCGGTCAACCTGTCGCCCACGCCGTGTTTCAACCGGGTGAAGGCGATGGAAGAGTTGGGCCTGATTCGCGACCAGGTCACGCTGCTCGACGCCGATTTGCTCGGGCTGCACGTCAACGTGTTCATCCACGTCAGCCTCGAAAAGCAGAACGAGCTGGCCTTGCAGCAGTTTGAAGGCGCAATTGCCGATCGCCCGGAGGTGATGGAGTGCTACCTGATGGCCGGTGACCCGGACTATCTGATCCGCGTTTTGGTGCCGACGATCCAGGCATTGGAGCGGTTCATGATGGACTTTCTGACCAAAGTGCCCGGCGTCGCCAACATCCGGTCCAGTTTTGCACTGAAACAAGTGCGCTACAAAACCGCGCTGCCACTGCCACGGGACGGGCTGATGGTCTAGCGACTAAAACGTCCGCGTCTATAAGTGGCTGTGCGGTGAGATTTTTGTGAGTAAAAAAGTATCAGTTCTATTCATTTAGATAGGTGTGTAAAACCGAGTTCACTCAATGGCAGTGCCTTAAAACTAAACTTTATTATTTAAGAGTGGCTTTATCCTACAAAGCGCAATGTGGTGCTAAGCTCCAGTTTTATTCAGGCGGGCAGTGATGGAAGATCAGGAGCTTATTTGCCGCGCGCTCTACGACCTTAATCTCACCCAGCAGTCTATTATTTCTGCCTTGGAAGACATGGCCGCATTAGTAGAGAAAATGGATTATTTGCCCCCCGAAATTGTTGATTCGTTACGGCGTCATCTCGACACCGTGGCGCGCAACAGCGACAGGTCGCTCGATTCCATGTACTTGTTGCCCAGCATCAAAGCCTTGCCTCGCTAAGGCCGGATGCGCCCAAGCACTCCCAACACGCTTTAACATTGACGCGCCAGGACGGTTCGCGGTGGGCGAATGATAGCCATTGTCAGTCGCTCGTATTTAATCGCTCTATTAATAAATAAAAACCGTAAGGCAATGAGCTTCATTGCCAATTGAAAGAGTGAAACACATGTCCATGAGAGCCTTGAAGTTGAACTTGCGTACCAACATCTGTTTTGGGGTGGTGTGCGTTCTGCTATTAATACAAGGAAGTGTGACGCTGGTAAAAGTTGAAAAGATTTATGCGTCAACGGTCGACATTCAAACTAACTGGCTACCCAGTGTGCGACTGGCAGGCAGAATAGATTCAAGCTTTTACAAACTGCGCCTGGAATTGCGCCGTTTTGGCATGGACCGTGCCAGCCAGACCTCAAACTCTGATCAGCAGTTAAAGGACATGCGTTCGCAAGCGTTAAAAATGGCCGAAAGCTACGCGCCGATGGTTTCCGGGCCTGAAGAACAAGCTCTTTACGACAGCGTGATGCAGGGTATACACACCTACAGCCAGGAAATAGATGAATTATTGTCACGCTCCCCGACGATGCCCATTGAAGAATTCAGTGCGTATTTGCGTGACGTTACCGGGCCGGTGGCACTCAAGCTGCAGAACTCCGTGGATGACCTGATCACTCTCAATGAGCGGGGCTCTAACGCGGCGGTGGTAGTGGCTGCCGACGAGTACGCAACCACGCGCTGGTTTACCTGGGCGTTGATGCTCAGCTCATTGCTGGTGGCGGTGGTAATCGCACGTCTGTTTACCAACAGCATCATCGCGCCGGTGCGTGAGTTGTTGTTGTCGACGGCCAAGATTGCCGATGGCGACTTGCGTGTGGCTATTCTGATCAATGGCAACGACGAAATGACCGCGTTGCAGCAGTCCACGGCTGCGATGCAAATGAACCTCAAAGGTACCTTGCAGCATATCTCTGAAGCGTCCGGCCAGTTGGCTTCCGCCGCCGAAGAGATGAGTTCGATTACCCGCGAGTCGAGCGCAGGCATTGAGCGCCAAAGCATGGAAACCGACCAGGCGGCCACCGCAGTCAATGAGATGACTGCGGCCGTTGAAGAAGTCGCCAGAAACGCCGTCTCGGCCTCCCAATCGACCCAGGATTCGCAACGGTCAGCCGAAGTCGGCCAAGAGCGCGTGACGCAAACCATTGCTTCGATTCAAAAGCTCAGCGCCACGGTTCAGCAAACCGGGCTGGAAGTCGAAGGGTTGGCCAAGCAGGCTCAGGACATCGCCAAGGTGGTTGAAGTGATTCGATCGATCGCCGAACAAACCAACCTGCTGGCCTTGAATGCGGCCATCGAAGCGGCGCGTGCCGGTGAGCAGGGCCGAGGGTTTGCGGTGGTTGCCGATGAAGTCCGCGCGCTGGCGCACAGAACCCAAACCTCGACGCAAGAAATCGAGCAGATGATTGCGAAAATTCAGGTCTGCTCCAGCGAGGCGGTGTCGTCAATGGCATTGAACCGCAGCGAAGCCGTGGACTCGCTGAAAGTTGCCCACGAAGCCGGCCTGGCCATCACTCAGATCACCAGCGCTATCTCCGACATTGCCGAGAGGAATTTGCTGATTGCGACAGCATCCGAAGAGCAGGCGCACGTGGCGCGCTCCGTCGACCAAAACCTGATCAGCATTCGCGACCTGTCTATCCAGAGTTCTTCGGCGGCCGGTCAAACCTCGATTGCCAGTAATGAGCTGTCCAAGCTGGCGATTGACCTCAAGCAGATTGTCTCGAAGTTTTCCGTGAGCTGATCGCGGCCAAGGTTCGAAAAGGTGCATGACCTATGTTGAGATGTATTCCGGTGGCCCAGGTAACCCTGGGCATGCACGTGCACAAGCTGGATGGCTCATGGCTTGAACATGTGTTTTGGAAAAGCAGTTTTTTGCTCAATCGCGCGGGTGATTTACAGCGCTTGCAGGCCTCCCGGGTTCAGGGTGTGTGGATTGACACCCTCAAGGGCTGCGACGTCATGCGTGCCGACCCGAGGTCCCAAGATCAACCCGCAAAAAAGCCTGACACGCCCAAGCGGCGTGCTATGTCCTCACAAGCGGATTTGAAGGGTGAAGTCGCCCAAGCCGTCAAAGTGTGTGCGTTTGGCAAAATCGCGATCACCGAAATGTTCAGTGACCTGCGCATGGGCCGGGCTTTTGATCCGACCCCAGTGGCCACGCTGGTGGGTGATATTTCCCAGTCAGTGCTGCGCCACCCACATGCGTTGATCAGCCTGGCCCGCTTGAAAAAAGCCGATGAATATACCTACATGCATTCGGTCGCCGTGTGTGGGTTGATGATCGCCCTGGCACGCCAGTTGGACTTGCCGCCGGCGTGCGTGCAGGAAGCGGGCATGGCAGGGTTGTTCCACGACGTCGGCAAAATGGCCATTCCAGACGCTATCTTGAATAAGCCTGCGGCGCTGACCGAAGCGGAGTTCGAGATCGTGCGCGGCCATCCTGAGAAGGGCGCGGATATTTTGCGCACGTGCCCGTATATCAGCGCCGTGGTGGTGGACGTGTGTTTGCACCACCACGAGAAATCCGACGGCAGCGGCTATCCTCACGGCCTGCTTCAGGAGCAGATCAGCCTGTTCGCGCAAATGGGCGCGGTGTGCGATGTGTACGATGCGGTGACCTCGAATCGCCCGTATAAGCAGGGCTGGAACCCCGCCGATGCGATTCAGAAAATGTCGGAATGGAAGGGGCAATTTGACGCGCGGGTGTTCCAGGCGTTTGTGCGCTGCGTGGGTATTTACCCGGTGGGCGCGCTGGTGCGCCTGGAAAGTGAGCGTATCGGGGTGGTGATCAAGCAAAACCCCCACTCGTTACTCACGCCCATCGTCAAAGTGTTCTTTTCGGCGCGTTCGCGGTTGCCGATCATGCAGATGGTGGTCAACCTGGCCGAACTGCCCGACAAAATCGTTGGCCGCGAAAGCGCTGAAGCGTGGGGCTTCCAGCACGTGGATGAGTTGTGGTCGGGGCTCGCCGCCACCGAGGCGTCGCATTTCGACCCGTAGCTGATCAGAGCGTGTTCAGCGGGATTTTCAGGTACACCACGCCGTTGTCTTCCGCCGGCGGCAGGTGCCCGGCGCGCACATTGACCTGAATTGCCGGCAACAGGAGTGTCGGCATGCCCAACCCCGCGTCACGTTGGGTGCGCATGGCGACAAACGCCGCTTCATCGACCCCGTCATGCACATGAATATTATGCGCGCGTTGCTCGGCAACCGTGGTCAGGCACTTGGCTGCGCGGCTTTCGGGTGGGTAGTCGTGGCACACGTACAGGCGGGTGGGCGGCGCGAAGTCCAGCAGCTTGCGCATTGAGGCGTACAGTTGACGCGCGTCGCCGCCCGGGAAGTCGCAGCGCGCGGTGCCCACGTCGGGCATGAACAGCGTGTCGCCGACCAGAATCAATTCATCGTTGATCAGGTAGGCCATGTCTGCCGGTGTGTGGCCGGGCACATGCAAGGCTTGGGCTTTCAGGTTGCCGATATAAAAGATTTCATCCGCGGCAAACAGGTGGTCGAACTGCGAGCCATCGACGCGAAACTCCGGCTCCAGATTGAACAGGCGTTTGAACACATCCTGCACCTTGCTGATGCTCTCGCCGATGGCGATTTTGCCACCCACCTTACGCCGCAGGTAAGGCGCGGCGGAGAGGTGGTCGGCGTGCGCGTGGGTTTCCAGCAGCCATTGCACCTGCAGCCCGTGTTCACGCACAAACCCGATTACTCTGTCGGCCTGTGCGGTGTCGGTGCGCCCGGAAGCCGGGTCGTAGTTGAGCACCGAGTCGACGATGGCGCAGGGGCCACCGGCGTTTTCATAGACGACGTAGGTGTAAGTCGACGATGCCTCGTCCAAAAAGGCTTGAATCAACGCTGGCATGGCGGCAGTCCCTGGTGACGAAAAAATTGGTTACAATCAGTTTACGTTTACACATAATGTTTTGAGCTTAAGTGAGATAAAGGACCCGAGGCAAATGGAATCTACTCTGAGTGAGGGCGAGGTCGCCCAATTGCGTGCCTCCGCGTCCAAGGCCTGTGTCTTGCTCAAGGCCCTGGCCAATGAGGACCGTTTGTTGATCCTGTGCCAGTTGACTCAGGGTGAGCGCAATGTCGGCGCATTGGAAACCATGACCGGCGTGCGTCAGCCTACGCTGTCGCAACAGTTGGGCATCCTGCGCGACGAAGGGTTGGTGGCCACCCGTCGCGAAGGCAAATACATTTTTTACGGCCTGGCCAGCCACGAAGTGATTCAAGTGATGAAGACGCTGTCCGGCCTGTACTGCGGCGCGGTGATCAAAAGCTGGGCGTGACGCCATACGGCAACGCCCCTTGTGTGCATTGAATACAGAAGGCGATAGACCATGACCGACCAACACTGTGGCCCTACCATCAGTGGCGACATCGTAGTCATCGGCGGCGGCTCGGCAGGTATTGGCCTGCTGGCCAGCTTGCTCAAGCGCGACCCGCACCTGAACATCACCCTGATCGAGCCGAGCGAATATCACTGCTACCAGCCCGCCTGGACGCTGGTCGGTGGCGGCGCCTACGACCTGAAAAAAACCCGGCGCCCCTTGGCCGACGTGCTGCCCAATGGCGTTACCTGGGTGCAGGCCGCCGTCACTGAAGTGCTGCCGGATGAGCAAACTCTGGTGCTCGACAGCGGCCAGCGCGTTACCTGGGTCAACCTGATCGTGTGCCCCGGCCTGCGCCTGGCCTGGGAAAAAGTCGAAGGCCTTGAAGACACGTTGGGCCAGCACGGCGTGACGTCCAACTACAGCTACGAGCATGCCGCCTACACCTGGCAACTGGTGCAGCAACTCAAGGGCGGCAAGGCGATCTTTACCCAGCCGGGCATGCCGATCAAATGCGCGGGTGCGCCGCAAAAAGCCCTGTACCTGTCCTGCGATCACTGGCTCAAACAAGGCAATCTGAAAAACATCGAGGTTGAATTCAACCTCGCGGGCGCCGCGCTGTTTGGCGTGGCGACCTTTGTGCCGCCGCTGATGCAGTACATCAAGAAATACAACGCGCGCCTGGCGTTCAATTCCAACCTGATCAAGGTCGATGGCCCGTCGCGCACCGCCTGGTTTGAAGTAAAAGACGCCGAGGGCAACGTCAGCGTCGAACAGAAATCTTTCGACATGCTGCACGTGGTACCGCCGCAAGTTGCCCCGGACTTCATCCGCCAAAGCCCGCTGGCCGACGCCGCCGGCTGGTGCGAGGTAAACCCCCACAGCCTGCAACACCTGCGCTACCCGCAGATATTCGCGCTGGGTGACGTGTGCTCCACCACCAACGCGAAAACCGCTGCTGCCGCGCGCAAGCAGATCGTGGTGGTCGCCGAGAACCTGCTGGCCTTGCGCAACCAAGCGCCGTTGCCGCTCAAGTACGACGGCTACGGTTCCTGCCCGCTGACGGTAGAGAAGGGCAAGGTGGTGCTCGCCGAGTTCGGTTACGGCGGCAAGCTGCTGCCGACCTTCCCACTGGACCCGACGCGGGCACGCCGCTCGATGTGGTTTCTCAAGGCCACGTTGCTGCCGTGGTTCTACTGGAACGGCATGCTCAAGGGCCGCGAGTGGCTGACCCGCCTGAGCAAGGTGGACTAAATGCTGCTGGCCAGTGTGTTGGGTGTACTGATGGGCCTGGTGATGGGGCTTACCGGTGCTGGCGGCGGCATTCTTGGGGTGCCGGCGTTGGTGTTGGGGTTGGGTTTGAGCATGACCCAGGCCGCGCCGGTGTCGTTACTCGCGGTGGGCGCGGCGGCGGCGGTGGGCGCAGTTGATGGGCTGCGCCACGGCCTGGTGCGTTACCGCGCGGCGCTGTTGATCGCCTTGCTCGGCGCGCTGTTTTCGCCATTGGGGGTGTTCTTCGCGCATCAACTGACGGAGCCGGTGCTGATGGGCCTGTTCAGCGCCTTGATGGTGCTGGTGGCCTGGCGCATGTTGCGGCGCGAAAAGGCCGAAGCAGGGCCGAGTGACCATGGCGCCGCGTCGTGGGGGCAGAAGAACTGCATGCTTGACCAGCAGACCGGGCGCTTCGCCTGGACCGCCAAATGCAGCGCGACCCTGGCCGCGTTGGGCGCGGTAACCGGCGCGGTCTCGGGCTTGCTCGGTGTCGGCGGCGGTTTTCTGATTGTGCCGGCGTTCAAGCAACTGACCGACGTGCAGATGCGCGGCATCGTCGCCACCTCGTTGATGGTGATCAGCCTGCTTTCGCTCGTCGGCGTGGCTGGCGCGATGCATGCAGGTGTGCGTATCGAGCCGCTGGGCTGGGTGTTTATCGCGGCCAGCGTTGTCGGCATGTTGCTGGGGCGGCGCCTGTGTTCGGTGATCCCCGCGCGCGCATTGCAAGTGGGTTTTGCCAGCCTGTGTGTGCTGGTAGCGATTGGAATGTTATCCAGAGCGTTGCTCTGAAAAGCGCTTTTGTGGGAGTGGGCGTATATCAGCTACGTATTTGTCGCCTGACACAGCGCCATCGCGAGCAAGCCCGCTCCCACAGTTTTGACCGAGTTCGGCTTGTGATCTGCAAGCGCCCCGTTAAACCGCGATGGTAGAACGCATATGACGGAGCGGACGGCCTGAAAGCCGCCCCAACCTCACAAGCCGAACTCGGTCAAACTGTGGGAGCGGGCTTGCTCGCGATGGCGGTGTATCTGATAAATAGTTCTCAACTGACACACCCAGCGCTCCCACCTTCGAGTGTGCCGCCTGAATAGATCAATTGTGTCCCTGGCATGACAAAATGAACGCCTCTCAGGTTTACTACGCCTGGAGTCAATGCGCCACCGACCTTGCACGTCGGCTCACCAAGGTCATGCAATGGATAAATACACCCCACACACCTGGCAGCCCCACGAGCGACCGAGCTTGCCGGGTTCGCCGTCGACGCCGTTGCACAGCAACCCAAAGCGCTGGGCGTTCGCGTTGGTGGGCATGCTGGTGGCAATAACCGGTGGGCTCGGCAACGCGCTGGTGATCGCCAACCTGCAATACCTGCAAGGCGCACTCGGCGCGACCACCGCCGAAATGGCCTGGCTGCCCGCCGCCTATGTGATGACCAACGTGTGCATGAACCTGCTGCTGGTCAAGTTTCGCCAGCAATTCGGATTGCGTGCATTTACCGAGGTGTTCCTGGTGCTGTACGCGCTGGTGACCTTCGGCCACTTGTTCGTCAACGACCTGAGTTCGGCCATCGCGGTGCGCGCGGCCCACGGCATGGTGGGCGCGGCGCTGAGTTCGCTGGGGTTGTACTACATGATCCAGGCGTTCCCGGCCAAGTGGCGCATGAAAGCCCTTGTACTCGGGCTGGGCACCGCGCAGTTGGCGCTGCCGCTGGCGCGATTGTTTTCTGAAGACTTGCTGCAAATCGCCGAGTGGCGCGGGCTGTACCTGTTTGAGCTGGGCCTCGCGCTGATTTGCCTGGGCTGCGTGTTCCTGCTGAAGTTGCCGCCGGGTGATCGCTTCAAAACCTTTGAAAAACTCGACTTCCTCACCTTCGGTATTCTCGCCACGGGCGTGGCCTTGCTCTGCGCGGTGCTGTCGCTGGGGCGTATCGACTGGTGGCTGGAAGCCCCGTGGATCGGCGTCGCCTCGGCCTGTTCGCTGGTGCTGATCATGGCCGGCCTGGCCATCGAGCATAACCGCACGAACCCGTTGCTGATGACGCGCTGGCTGGGCAGCGGGGTGATGATTCGCCTGGCGTTGGCGGTGGTGCTGATTCGCATGGTGCTGTCCGAGCAATCCACCGGCGCCGTGGGTTTCATGCAGATGTTGAACATGAGCTACGAGCAGATGCACACGCTGTACGTGGTGATGTTGGCCGGGGCGATTGCCGGGCTGGTGGTCAGTGCGCTGACGATCAACCCGGCGCACCTGCTTATGCCACTGATTATCTCGCTGGCGCTGATGGCCACCGGCTCGGTGATGGACAGTTTTTCGAGCAACCTGACCCGCCCGCAGAACCTCTACATCAGCCAATTCCTGCTAGGCTTTGGCGGCACCTTTTTTCTAGGGCCGACCATGGTGCTGGGCACCCGCAACGTGCTGACCAACCCGCGCAACCTGGTGAGTTTTTCGGTGATGTTCGGTATTTGCCAGAACCTCGGCGGCCTGATTGGCGCGGCGTTGTTGGGCACCTTTCAGATCGTGCGCGAGAAGTACCATTCGAGCATGATCGTTGAGCACCTGACGCTGCTTGACCCGCGTGTGGCGGCGCGTGTGCAAAGTGGCGGCGCGGCCTATGGCGGGGTGATCGCCGACCCCGAATTGCGCAACCTGATGGGCATTCGCAGCCTGGCCACGGCGGCCACGCGTGAGGCGAATGTGATGGCCTACAACGATGTGTTCATGCTGATCGCGATCATCGCGGTACTCACCACGACCTGGATCTTTATCCGCAGCCTGTGGCTGATGAGCACCACCAAAGCAGCAGCCCCTCCCGTTCAACCCAGCGGCGTTTCTACATGACCGAAACAACCTCCACCACCACGACCACCAACGCCATCGCTTCGACCCCGGAAGGCACCGCGCCGCCGGGCGCTACCGTGACCGAACCGCGCTCGCTGCGGGTGCGTGTTATCTCGTCGTTAGGCTTTGCCGCGATCGCCATCGTGGGGGTGCTGATCGTGCTGTATGCCTGGCAATTGCCGCCGTTCAGCAGCGCCGTGGAAACCACCGAAAACGCGCTGGTGCGCGGCCAGGTGACGATTATCGGCCCACAACTGAGCGGCTACGTGTTTGAAGTGCCGGTGCAGGACTTTCAGTTCGTCAAGGCCGGCGACCTGCTGGTGCGCCTGGATGACCGCATCTACAAACAGCGCCTTGATCAAGCGCTGGCGCAGCGCGCGGTGCAGAAGGCCGCATTGGCGAATGCGGTGCAGCAACGCAACAGCGCCGAAGCGACGATCAAATTACGCCAGGCCGCGCTGGTCGACAGCCAGGCCCAGGCGCGCAAAAGTACCGCCGACTTGCGCCGCAACGAAGAACTGATCAGTGACGGCTCGGTGTCCAAGCGCGAGCTCGACGTGACGCGCGCCGCGAATGCGCAGACCGTCGCAGCGGTCGCACAGGCCCAGGCCAACCTCGAAATCGCCCGCCAGGACCTGCAAAGCGTGATCGTCAATCGCGGTTCACTGGAAGCCGCCGTCGCCAGTGCCGATGCGGCCGTGGAGCTGGCGCGCATCGATTTGTCGAACACCCGCATCACCGCGCCGCGTGACGGCCAGTTGGGGCAGATTGGCGTGCGCCTCGGCGCCTACGTTAATTCCGGCGCGCAACTGATGGCGCTGGTGCCGCCGCAGTTGTGGGTGATCGCCAACATGAAAGAAACCCAGATGGACAACGTGCAGGTCGGCCAGCCGGTCACCTTCACGGTGGATGCGCTGAACCATCGCAAGTTTCACGGCACAGTGCAGCATATTTCCCCGGCGACCGGTTCCGAGTTCAGCCTGTTGCAGGCCGACAACGCCACCGGTAACTTTGTGAAAATCGCCCAGCGCGTGCCGGTACGGATCAGCGTCGACCCGAATCAGGCCGAGAGTGAGCGCCTGCGCCCGGGGTTATCGGTGGTGGTGAGTATCGACACGGCGGGGCGCTTGAAAAACAGCCCGCCGTGACACTTACACCGTTGGCATGTATTTGAGGTTGAAATTCAGGTGGGTTGATTGGCCGTGTTCCAGCAGTTTTAGCCCCGGCTTGCCGGGCAGGTGATGGGCGTTCACCGGATGACTCACCGGCTCGACACAAAAAAACGCCAGCCCCGGCGGGCAGTACAGCAGAAAGTAATCGGCGCCGCTGGCCTGGCATTCCAGCGTATACCCAAGCTCTGGCTGCTCGATCACGCAGCGGCCATCCCACTCGCAAAAGGCATTGTCGACCAGGCCCTCCGGCAGGGTTTTGAGCTGCGCAAAGTCCCACTCATCAGGCACTGGCGCCAGCCCGGTAGGCAGCTTCGACGCATCGCTCAGCCACACCTGCGCGGCCTTGGCGTGTAAACGCGTGCCTGGCCTGCGCGGCAAATACGGGTGCAGCCCCACGCCATGCCACGCGGCTTTTTCGGCCAGGTGAGTCACCTGCACGCTGATGCTCAATTCACCGTTGCGCAACCGAAAACGCTGTTCGGCGCGGTAGGCGAACGGCGCGTCGCACAGCACCTGTAGCACCACCTCATCCGCTGTTTGGCTGACCACCTGCCACGGCTGTTGCCAGGCCGAACCGTGAATCGGCAGCGGATCGGTGAGGCTGTTCGGCGCCAACGCCAGCCAGCCCTCGGGGTTGTCGAAACCGCCGTGGGCGATGCGGTTGGACCACGGCGCCAAGGGATAACAGCCCAGCTTGCCTGGCAGCCCGGTGTTCACAGCCTGCTCATCGCTATGGCGCAGCAGGGGTTGCCCGCTGGCGCGCACGGTCCAGTTGACGATGCTGCCACCCACGGCGGGGGCCAGGGTGAGGTGAGTGAGTTGATCGTTGAGTTCGACGAAGTGTGCAGGCATGGGGGTGTCCCGGCGTATGAATTAGAACCAACACGGCAGATAAATAAGGTGGGAGGCAGCAAGCCGCCTCCCACAGTTGATCAAATGGTTTACAGCACCAGGCCTGGCAACCACAGCGACAGCGCCGGGATGTAGGTCACGGCCATCAATACCAGGAACAGCACGCCATAAAATGGCAGCAGCGCTTTCACGGTTTTCTCGATACTGACCTTGCCCACCGCCGCCCCGACAAACAACACCGCGCCCACCGGCGGGGTGATCAGGCCGATACCGAGGTTCACCAGCATGATCATGCCGAAGTGCACAGGGTCGACGCCGATGCCGAGAATCACCGGCAGCAGAATCGGCGTCAGAATCAATATCAGCGGGGCCATGTCCATCACCGTGCCGAGTAGCAGCAGCATGGCGTTGATGCACATCAGGATCACGTAACGGTTGTCTGACAGGGTCAGGAACATCGTGGTGATCTTCGACGGAATCTGCATCAGCGTCATGATGTAGCCGAAGCTTGCGGCGAACGCGATCAATATCATCACGATCGAAATGGTCCGCACGGTGCGGTGCATCAGCTTGGGCAGCTCGCTCCATTTGTAGTCGCGGTAGATGAACATGGTCACGAAGAACGCCCACAACACGGCAATCGCGGCGGACTCGGTGGCGGTGAAAATACCCGACAGGATGCCGCCGAGGATGATCACCATCGCCATCAAGCCCCATAACGCGTCAGCGCAAATTTTCAGCGCCTGCTTCAGCGGGATCACTTCGCCCTTGGGGTAGTCGCGTTTTTTCGCGAAGATCAGGCACAGCACCATCAGGCACGCGCTCATCAACAGGCCCGGCACGATACCGGCCATGAACAGCGAGGCGATGGAGACCGTGCCGCCGGCCGCCAGCGAGTAGAGCACCGAGTTATGGCTGGGCGGCGTCAGCAGCGCCTGCACCGAACCGCTGATGGTCACCGCCGTGGCGAACTCGCGCGGGTAGCCGCGCCGCTCCATCTCCGGGATCAACACCGAGCCGACCGAGGCGGTGTCGGCCACCGACGAACCGGAAATCGCACCGAAAAACGTCGAGGCCATGATGTTGACCAACGACAAACCGCCGCGCACGAAGCCCACCAGCACGCCGGCAAAGGCCACCAAACGGCGCGACATGCCGCCCTCGGCCATGATCGCCCCGGCGAGCACGAAGAACGGAATCGCCATCAGCGAAAATTTGTTCACGCCGCCAGCCACTTGAATCATCAAGGCCTGGAACGGAATGTCGATCCACCACGCGCCAATCAGTGCGGAAAGCCCCAAGGCGTAAGCCACCGGCATGCCGATCAGGATCAACGCGCTAAAGCTGCCCAACAGAATCAATGCGTCCATGTCAGGCAGCCCCTTCGCTTTCTTCAACCAGGTCCAAGCGCACCACGCGCCGTTGGCTCTGGTCACCGAGCAGGAGTTTTTCCAGCACGAACACCAGCGTCAGCAGCCCGCCAATCGGGATCGGCATGTACGTGATGCCCACGCGCAGGGTGGGGATGGCGCTCATGAACTGGTTCCAGGTGGACATGCACAGCTTGCTGCCCCAAATCGTCATAAACAGGCAGACGGTCGCCATCAACAGTTGCGAAAAAATGCCGACGAGGCGGCGTTGTTGCGGGGGCAGGCGGTCGGTGATCATCGCCACCGACATATGCGCCCCGGCGCGGTAGCTGGCGGCGGCGCCGATAAAGGTGAACACCAGCATCAGCAGGATGGCGGTAGGCTCGGGCCAACTGGAGCCGGTGCCAAGGATGTAACGGGCGAAAATGCCCCAGGGAATGATCAACGCGACCCCCAGAACCGAGAGGCCGGCGACCCAGATGCAGGTCATGTAAATGCGGTCGTTGATGCGCAACACTAAATTCTTCATGGCGTTCACCGTAACCGGGCGCGGCTGGCTACACAGCAGCCGAGCGCGCCGGGCCTGTGCAAGGGCAGGGGAGGTTATTGAACGGCGTCGATGCGCTTGATGGTGTCGGCGTACGCCGCACCGTATTTGGCGCGAACCGCTGCGGTGGCGTCATAGAAGGGTTTTTTGTCGACCGTAATGAACTCGACACCGGCGGCCTTGAGCTTGGTTTCGCTGCTGGCGGACTTGGCGTCCCACAGCACGCGCTCATCGGCTTGGGCGACCTTGGCGGCCTTTTTGACCATGCCCTGTTGCGCAGGCGTGAGCTTGTTCCAGGTGATTTTCGACATCACGATGGGCTCAGGCAATATCAAGTGTTCGGTGAGCGTGTAGAACTTGGCGTTCTGGTAGTGGTTGTGTTCAAGCAGGGTTGGCGGGTTGTTTTCGGCGCCGTCGATCACGCCGGTCTGCAAGGCGCTGAAAATCTCGCCGGTGTCCATGGCGATGCCGTTGGCGCCCATCGCATTAAACGCGTCGATGAACAGCGGGTTGCCTTGCACGCGGATCTTCATGCCTTTGAGGTCTTCGATCTTGCGCACCGGTTTTTTCGTGTAGAGGTTGCGTGTGCCGCCGTCCATCCAGGCCAGGGCCACCAGGCCGAACTCGGAGTCGGTGATCTTGGCGAGCATTTCATCGCCGATTTCGCCGTCGATCACCTTGCGCATGTGCGCCTGGTCGCGGAACACGAACGGCAGGTTGAACACGTTCACGTCCGGCACCACCGGCCCGACGATGCCGAGGCTGACCCGCGCCATCTGGATCGCGCCGACCTGGGCTTGTTCGACCACTTCTTTCTCGGAGCCCAACACGCCGCCGGGGAAGAACTTGAAGGTCAGTTCGCCATTGCTCTCTTTGGTCAGCGCGGCGCCCATGTTCTTCTCGGCGACCACCGTTGGGTAACCGTCGGGGTGGATGTCGGCAAACTTGATCTCCAGCGCGTGGGCGGCGCTGGCACACAGGAGGGTGAGAGGGAGTACAGCGGCCAGCAAGGTGCGTTTGAAATCCATGGGGTAGCTCTCCAGTCTTGTTATTGTTTTTTTCAAGGCGCAGCGGTGCAGCTAGAGGATAAAACTTGGTTCGGGCAGCCCGGTTACGCCAGGGTTGAGGGCGAACACGCCGCCGGCCAGCGACTGGGCGCTCTGGTCATCACGAATCGAGGTGACGAACAAGGTGTCCAGCCGGCTGCCGCCAAACGCGCACATGGTGGGTTTTTTTACCGGTACGGTGAGGGAACGGTCCAAGCGACCGTCGGGGGTAAAACGGTGCACCAGCCCGGCGTCGTTGGCGCAGATCCAGTAGCAGCCTTCGGCGTCCACCGCGGCACCGTCGGGGCGACCGAGGAACTGATGCATGTCCACAAACACGCGGCGATTGGACGGCGTGCCGGTGTCGATGTCGTAGTCAAAGGCCCAGATCTGCTGCACCAACGGGTGCGAATCCGAGGCATACATGGTGCGGCCATCCGGGCTGAACGCGAGGCCGTTGAGCGTGATAAACCCGTCTAATTGAGCGTGCGGCGCAGCACCTGTCGCGTAGCGGTAGAGGATGCCCTCGGCCGCATTCGCCGCCATGTTCAGCACCATGCTGCCGGCCCAAAACCGGCCCTGGCGATCACACCGGCCGTCGTTCAAGCGCATGTCTGCGCGCGGGTGCGCCACACTTGCCAGGGGCGTGGTGTCGAGGCTGCCGTCGTTGTGCGGGGTGAGTTGGAAGAACCCGCTTTCCATCCCCGCAACCCAGTTGCCCGCGGTGGTGCGGGCAATGCATGCGAGCATCTGCGGCGCGGTCCAGGCGGCGACGTGGCCGCTGGCGGCGCTCCAGCGTTGCAAGCCGCCGTTGGGAATATCCACCCAGTACAGCGCGTTTTCCTCTGGCACCCACACCGGGCATTCGCCTACGGCATTCCGGGCGTCGACGATCAATTCAGCATTCATGGCAACTCATTCCGTTGGGTTGATGGGCGTTCAGTCACCAAACGGCCCAGCGGCGCAGAACGCGCCGCCTTGATAGACCTTGGCCGGGTCATCGGCGGCAACCGGTGGCTGGCTTTCGACGTTGGCGCGGAACACTTCGGAGCTGTCTTTGGGGGCAAAACCCAAGTGCGCGGCGTAGCGGTTGTCCCACCAGGTGTCGAGGTTATCCGACACGCCGTAGACCACGGTGTGGCCGACATTCGGCGTGTACAGCGCGCGCTCGAGCAACTGGGTCAAGTCATCAAAACTCAGCCAGGTGTGCATCATCCGGCGGTTTTGCGGTTCAGGGAACGAGGAACCAATACGGATGCTCACGGTTTCGATGCCGTAGCGGTCGAAGTAAAAACTCGCCATGTCTTCGCCGTACGACTTGGACAGGCCGTAGTAGCTGTCCGGGCGGCGCGGCGAGTGGGCGTCGATGGTTTCGCCCTGTTTGTAGAAGCCGATCACGTGGTTGGAGCTGGCGAAGATCACACGTTTCACGCCATGCCGGCGCGCGGCTTCGTAAAGATGGAAAACCCCGCAGATGTTCGCGCCGAGGACTTCTTCGAAAGAGCGCTCTACCGAGACGCCACCAAAGTGCAGGATGGCATCGACGCCTTCCACCAAATGGTGCACGGCGTGTTTATCGGCAAGATCGCAGGTCTGTACTTCTTCGGACTCGCTGGCGGCGGGGGCCATGCTGGCGATGTCCGACAGGCGCAGCACCTGTGCGTAAGGGCGCAGGCGTTCGCGCAAGACTTTGCCCAAACCGCCTGCGGCACCGGTGAGCAGCAGGCGGTTGAATGGAACGGGCGTGGTGGTGGTCGTGGTCATGAGGGTTCCATTGTTGTTGTAAGTTGTCGTATGACTATGCCGAAGTATTGGTAGGAATTCGCGACGTTGTCAACGCTCTTGCAGGCGGTGGAACGCCAAATGCGGGAGGCGGCTTGCTGTCGATGGCGGTGTATTATTAATACATTTTGTGACCGACATACCGCCATCGGGAGCAAGCCCCTTCCCACAGGGAATTTCCCTTGGCGAGGAGGCCGACTGTTTACAGCAGCGAGATCGGGTAGCTGACGAAAATCCGGTTTTCGTCAAATTCATTGGTGCTGAAATCCCGACGCATGGTCGAGTTGCGCCACCGCACGTTCAGGTTTTTCAGCGCGCCACTTTGCACGGTGTAGGCCAGCTCGGATTCGCGGCCCCATTCCTTGCCATCGGTGATCGCCCCGGTGTGCACGTTATCGCCGCTGATGTAACGGTTCATCATGGTCAGCCCCGGCACACCCAGCACCACGAAGTTGAAGTCATGGCGCACTTGCCAGGATTTTTCCTTGGCGTTGTCGTAGCTGGCGTTGTAGCTGTCGTTGGCCAGGGTGCCGCCGCTGGTGCCGTTGATGCGCATCCACGCGCTGTCGCCGGTCAGTTTTTGCAGGCCCACGTAGAAGGTGTGGCCCTGGTACTTGGCCGACAGCAGGGCGAACGCGGTTTTGTTGTCGAGTTCGCCGGCCAAGGCGCTACCGTTTTCCTTGCCGTTGAAGAAGCCCAGGTTGGCGCCCAGGGTCCAGTCGCCGACCGGTTGGCTGTGAGTCAGGTTGAAATACTGTTGTTGGTAAATATCGCTCAGCTCGGCGTACCACACGCCGACTTGGGTGCGCTTGTCGTTGAAGCTGTATTCGCCGCCGCCGAAGTTGAAGCGGTCGGAGGTGAACCCCGCTTTGCCGTTCATGAACATGTCTTCCATGCTCGCGTCGTTGCGCGGGCTGTTACCGCGAAACTGCCCGCCGTAGAGGGTCAGCCCGGCGATTTCATTCGACGTGACCTGGCCGCCACGGAAGGTTTGCGGCAGCGAACGGCCGTCGTCGGAGCGCAGGATCGGCAGCACCGGCATCCATTCGCCGACCTTCAGTTCGGTCTTCGACAGTTTGGTTTTCAGCGCTACACCCAGGCGCCCGAAGTTGTCGGCCGGGCGACCGTCGCTGTGGATGGGCAGTAATTGCGTGCCGCCGGTGCCTTTGCCGCCATCGAGTTTTTGCGAATACAGGCCCAGCACGTCAATCCCGAAACCCACGGCGCCTTGGGTGTAGCCGGACTTGGCGTCGAGAATGAAGTTCTGCGTCCACTCTTCGGCCTTGCCCTGCGCGTTGCCAGGGTTGGTGAAGTTACGGTTGAAGTAGGCGTTACGCAGGTTGAGCGAGGCTTTGGCATCGTCGATGAAGCCTTCGGCGCAGGCGGCGTGGGGCAGGGTAAACGCCAGGCTGGCGAGGCCGATGAGGCCGAGACGCGCAGAGGAATTGCGGGCGAATTGACTCACAGTGAAGCTCCCTATTTTTTTTGTTTTTATTATTTGTTATACGTCGTCGTACAACATGGGAGCGGATATTTGCTGTGTTTTTGCGGTGTGTCAATCAGAAGTTATACGATGACCTCCCCGATTTTGTGGGAGCGGGCTTGCTCGCGATGCGGGCACCTCGGTGCATCAGGTACACCGAGTTGATGCAATCGCGAGCAAGCCCGCTCCCACAGAAAGCTTAAAAAGCCTGGCCCGCCGTGACCATCGGCGGCAGCGTGCCGAGCAGCGAGACAGCGCCGACTGCGCCAATCCCCAGTAACCATTCGAGCATCACACTGGCCTGCAACGCGCCCACGCGTCGCTCGCACTCCCGAACGCGCAACCGGTTGAGCAATGCCAGCCCCAACATTCCCAGCACCAGCAGCACCTTGATCAACAAAATCAACGCAAAACCACTGAACAAAGGCGTGGGCCACAGTTGCCCGGTCAACACACGAACATTGATCAAACCCGTCAGCACCAAGCCCGCGACCAGGGCGTAACCTGCGCCGCTGAAGCGCGTGAGAACGGGTTGCAGCGCGTGCTCATGCGACCGTCTGAGGATCAATACCAGCAGCAACAAACCGCCGAGCCAGGCACCGACGCAGACCAAATGCACCACTTGATTAAGCATCAGCAATTGCCCGCCAAGCCCACTGAGCATGGCGCCATGGCCTACCGGTGCCAGCGTCGCCAACAGCAGCGCAAGCAATGGCAGGCGCAACGCCGGCCAGGGTTTGATCAGCGCAATAACCAGCAGCAGGTTAAGCAGCAGATGCCAGACCCACACCTGGCCAAAAAAGGTTTTGCCCAGCACCAACTGCACCGTGGTCAGTTGCAGCGCCGCGTCCCAACTGCCGGCCATGCTCGCCGTGATCAACAAAAGCCACGCCACGCCGGAACCCAATCCCAGCCACGCGAGCGCGCGAGTAATGCGCAGCAGTTGCCGGTCCAGTGCCGGCTGCGGTTCAGCGCCGAGCAGCCAGGGCCTGAACACACAGGCCCCGAACATCAACAACACGACGATGAAATGCATGAAGCGGCACAGCACCAGCAGCGTCGCCATGGGTTATTGGCCGACGTTGAAGCTGTACTCGCCGTTGCTCTTGTGGGTGTCGACCGAGACTGCGTTCCACACCACTTTGTACTGACCTGGCGCGAGCGGGGCGGCGGGCGTCACCACCAGGGTTTTCTTGTCGGCGTCCGGGGTGTCGAGACCTTTGATCGCGACTTCGGTGCCGTCTTTGCTCAACGACACCTTGGTGAAGGTGGCCTCGATACCTTCGCTGAAGCTCAAGCGCAGGTCGGCTGGCGCGGCAACCGTGCTGTGGGGGGCAGGCGTGGTATTTTTCAGGTGGGCATGCGCAAACGCCGCCGAGGCACCAAGCAAAGAGGCAAGCAGCGCGACGGTGGTCAGGGTTTTTTTGATCAACATTGTGCAATACCAATCAATCGGAAGGAGCGCGCAGTGTACGAAGTTTCGACGCCGCGTGCCCACCTCGCCACTGCTTAAAACCGATGTAATACCCTCACCTGTGGGAGCGGGCTTGCGCGCGATAGGGCCAACTCGGTTCCCTAATCAACCGCCCGCTTGCCAACCGCCCCCCAGCGCCGTGACCAACCCCACGCTCGCCTGTAACTGGCGCGTCTGCACCGCTTGCAATGCCCTTTGCGCTTGCAACGCCGCCGTCTGCGCGGTCACCACGTCCAGATAACTCACGGCCCCCGCTTGATAGCTGTTCATCGCTAAGGCTTGCGTGTGTTGCGCCGCGTCCGCCGCCGCTTGCTCATCCTGCGCCTGCTGCTGCAAATCCCGTAGCTGCGCCAGGTTATCTTCCACCTCGCGCACGGCTTTGAGCACCTGGCTGCGGTACTGCGCCGAGGCTTGTTCAAACTCGGCCTTGGCTTGGCGTTCGTTGGCACTCAAACGCCCGCCGTCAAAGATCGGCAGGTTAACCAAAGGCCCGAGTGCCCAGTAGCGATTGCCCGCCGAAAGCAGATTGCCGACGCCCTGCGTCTGCCCGCCAATCAACCCGGTCAAACTGAAATCCGGGTACCACGCAGCTTTGGCCACGCCGATATTGGCGTTGGCCGCAAACACTCTGCGTTCCGCCGCTGCGATGTCCGGACGGCGTTGTAGCAGATGGCTCGGCAACTGCGACGGAATCGCCGGTAACGCAATCAAGTGCGGGCTGGCTGGCAAGCTGAAGTCGCTGGCCGCCACGCCGGTCAACTCGGCAATCGCATGCTCGGTCAGGTTGCGTTGCCCGCGCACGTCATCCAACTGGGCCTTGGCCTCGGCCAGTTGGTTTTGCGCACGCGTCAGGTCCAGCTCCGACGCTATCTGGCCTTCGTAGCGACTGCGCGTCAGTTGCAACGCCTGGCTGAAGTCATCCAGCGAGCTGTTGAGAATTCGCGTTTGCGCATCCAGCCCATTGAGCTGCACATACAGCGTCGCCAGTTGCTGTTGCAGGCTCAGGCGCGCCACCGCCAGGTCATCCGCCGACGCTTGCACCTGGGCATCACCGGCCGCCACCTGGTTGCGAATTTTGCCCCACAGGTCCACGTCGTAGCTCAGCGAAAACCCTGCGCTGTTGCTGTTGTAGATCGACGGCTGGGTGCTCCCGCGCAAGGGCCGCGAGTCCGATTGGCGTTGGCGCAACGGTTGCGCGCTGGCGCTGATCTGCGGGAACAACCCGGCATGCAATTGGCTGGCATAGGCTTGCGCGGCATCGAAGTGCGCGAGTGCCGCCGCCAGGTCCGGGTTGGCCGTGAGCAGGTGTTGTTGCAGGTCATTCAGGCGCGAATCGTTATACAGCGTCCACCACTGCGGGGCCAGTTGGTCGGACGGTTGCGCGCTGTGCCACGGGCCATCGCTGGTCTGTTCGCGGTAGCCCGCCGGCAGGTCAATCGACGGCACCTTATAGGTGGGCGCCATCGAGCAGCCGTGCAAGGCCAGCAGCATCAATGCGGCGAACGGCTTAAGCCTTGGGCGCATGCGCACCTCCGGCGTCGGCCAGTTGCACGCGGTCGCCTTCGCGCAGCGCATCGGGCGGGTTGTCGACCACACGGTCGGCGGGTTTCAGGCCCTGGTCGATCACCAGGCGCTCGCCGAGGTCGAGGCCGATGTGAATGTCTTGCAGGTGTACCTGGTTGTGCGCGTCCAGCAGCGCAACTTGGGTGCCTTGGGCGCGGAAGATCAGCGCGCTGGCCGGGATGCTCACGCCATGCGTGTCGGCCGGAATCGGCAGGCTGGCTTCGGCGTAATCGCCGGGCAGCAACTCGCCATTGGGGTTGTTGGCAACGAACTGCGCGAGCAGCGTGCCGGAGCGCCGGTCGATGGCGGTGGAGTCGCCGATCAGGCGCGCCTTGAAGTGCTCGCCGGGATGTTCGGGCACCGTCAGTTCGGCCTCAAGGCCTGTGTGGATGACCGCCGCGTAGTTCTGCGGCACCGGCACATAGAGGCGCAATTGGTGCGTGTCGGCGAGGTTGAACAGCTCGGGGTCGCTGTCGGTGTCGGCCTTGATCAACTGGCCAATGTCGGTGTTGCGCGCGGTGATGGTGCCGGCGAACGGCGCGCGAATAGTCTTGTAGCTTTCCAGTGCCGACAGCCGCGCATAGTCGGCGGCAGCAGCTTGGGCGTTGGCTTTGGCGGCGGCGGCGTTCGAGGTTTTTTCATCGGCCTCCTGGCGCGACACTGAGTGGCTGGCCAGCAGGTTTTGCCAGCGCGTGGCGGTGGTTTCAGCCAGGCGGGCGTTGGCCTGCTCTTGCACCAGGCGCGCGTGGGTTTGCGCCAGTTGCTGGTCGAGGTCGGGGCTGTCGATTTCCGCCAGTATTTGCCCGGCTTTGACCTGCGTGCCGATGTCGGCCTTCCAATCTTTTAAATAGCCGCTGACCCGCGCGTGAATCGGCGCCTTGCTCCAGGCCTCCAAGTGCGCAGGCAGGCGCAGGGTGTCACCCGCCACGTTCTGCTGAGGTTGAAACACCATCACCTGCGGGATGGCGGCGGTTTCGGTCCAGGCGGTAACCGATTGTTCATGCAGCGTGCGGGCGTGCAGGCCGTTGGCGACCAACAGCGCTGCCAGCGTCAGGCCGCCGGCACCCATGAGCATCAGACGCTTGCGCGAGGGTTTGTGATCAGACGACATGTGGGGTTTCTCCAACTGCAGCGCGAGTAGGGTGACGACCGTGGACCAGGCTGAAGACCACGGGAACAAACAACAATGTGGCGACGGTGGCGAAGATCAAACCGCCGATCACCGCGCGCCCGAGCGGAGCGTTTTGCTCCTCGGACAGTGCCAGCGGCAGCATGCCGATGATCATCGCCAAGGCGGTCATGCACACCGGGCGAAAACGTGTGTAACCGGCCTCCATGGCCGCCTTCAGCGCATCACCATGTTCGGCCAGGCGTTCACGGCAGAAGCTCACCACCAGAATCGAGTTGGCGGTGGCCACGCCCATGCACAAGATGGCGCCGGTGAGTGCGGGCACCGACAATGAGGTGCCGCTGAGGAACAGCATCCACACGATGCCCGCGAGTGCGGCCGGCAAGGCGGTGATGATCACAAACGGGTCGGCCCAGGATTGGAAGTTGACCACGATCAGCAGGTAAATCAGCAGAACCGCGCCGAGCAAGCCGAAGCTCAAGCCACTGAAGGCTTCATGCAGCGCATCGATCTGCCCGTGCAGGCTGATAACCGCGCCTTTGGGGCGCATGGATGCGGTGTCGTCGAGCACTTTTTGCACGTCGCGCGCCACGCCACCGAGGTCGCGACCTTGCACGTTGGCGTACAGGTCCAGCGTCGGCTGGATGTTGTAATGGGTGACCACCGCCGGGCTCTGCACGCGGGAAATGCTCGCCAGGCCGCCGAGTATTTGCGACTGGCCATTCGCGCCGGTGACCGGCAAGGCCGCAAGCGACGGCAGGCTGTCGAGGCGGTATTGCGGGGTGGCGGCGACGATGGAGTACGACACGCCGTTGGCCGGGTTAAGCCAGAACGTCGGCGCCACTTGGGAGCTGCCGGCAAGCGAGGCAACCATGCTGTTGGTCACGTCGCGTTCGGTAATGCCCAAGCCATTGGCGCGCAGGCGGTCGACATTCACTTGCAGCGATGGGTAGCCGGTGGACTGCTGGATACGTAGGTCGGCAATGCCCGGTACATGTTGCAGGCGACGTTCCAGTTCGACGGCGTAGGCGCGGTTTTCTGCATCGCTGCGCCCGGAGATTTTCACGTCCAGCGGGGCCGGCGCACCGAAGTTGAGGATCTGGCTGCTGATGTCGGCCGGCAGGAACGCAAAGTGGCTGCCGGGGAAACTTTGCGGCAAGGCTTCGCGCAGTTTTTTCACGTAGTTGGCGGTGGGCGCGTGGTCCTTCTTCAAGCTGACTTGAATATCACCGTCCTGCGGGCCGATGGTGCCGCTGCTGCTATAGGCCATGTCGATGCCGCTGAGCGGAATGCCGATGTTGTCGACGATGGTGTCGAGTTCATCGGCCGGAATAACCTCGCGAATCCGCGCTTCAATACGGTCGAACGCCGCCGCGCTTTCTTCGATGCGCGTGCCCAGCGGCAAGCGCACGTGGAGGGCGAGGGCGCCCGCGTCGGTGGCCGGGAAAAAGTCCTGGCCCAAGCTTGGCAACAGCAGGAACGAGGCGAGTACGCAGGCCAGGAAGCCTGCGATAAAACGCTTGCGAGTGCCCAATGCCAACGTCAGCAGGCCGTGGTACGTGTCGCGGATGTTCGAAAAGTGCCGTTCGAAACCTTGCTGAAAATTCAGCACCGACTGCAGCACGGCGTTGCGTGGTTTCGCGTGCTGCTCACCTTCATGGTGGTTGATGAATTGATCTTCGGGGTGATGGCCTGCGCCTTGTTCCGGCGTGTGCGGCTTGAGCAGGAACATCGCCAGTGTCGGCACCAGCGTGCGCGAAAGAATGAACGAGCTGGCCATGGCAAAAATCACCGCCAGCGCCATCGGCCGGAACAGGTAACCGGCGATGCCTTGCAGCAAAAACATCGGCACAAACACGATGCAGATACACAGCAGCGAGACGAACGCCGGGCCGACGATTTGCGCGGCGCCATCCAGAATCGCAGTCTTGACTGCCTTGCCTTGCTCAAGGTGCCAGTTGATGTTTTCGATGGTCACCGTGGCGTCGTCGACCAGAATGCCCACCGCCAATGCCAGCCCGCCGAGGGTCATCACGTTGAGGGTTTGCCCGCTGACGGCCAGCAGCGCAATGGCCGACAGCACCGCCAAGGGAATCGAGGCGGCGATGATCAGCGTCGAGCGCCAACTGCCGAGGAACAGCAGGATCATCGCGCTGGTCAACAGGGCGGCGATGATGCCTTCCTGGGCCACGCTGCCCACTGATTGCTTGACGAACACCGAGGCGTCACCCAGCAGTGAGGTCTTCAGCGACGGCGGCAGGGTTTCGTTGATGCGCGGCAGCATCTGGCGGATGCCGTCGATGATCGACAGGGTGGAAATACTGCCGTTTTTCAATGCAGGCATCAGCACCGCGCGGTGGCCGTCGACACGCACGATGTTGGTTTGCGGCGGTGAGCCGTCACGCACGTGAGCCACCTGGCCGATGGTGATAATCGCGCCGTCCACGGTTTTGATCGGCAGGTCGTTCAGCTCGTCAATCGCCTTGGGGCTGTTGTTGAGCAATATCGTGTATTCGTTGCGGCCAAGCTTGGCGGTGCCCACCGGGATGATCTGGTTCTGCAACGCCAGCGCATTGCCCACGTCCTGTGCCGACAGGCCTTTGGCGGCCAACGCTTGCGGGTCGAGGTCGAGGGTGATCTGGCGCTGCTTGCCGCCCATCGGGGTCGGCATCGCCAGGCCGGGCAGGGCGCTCAACGGCAGGCGAATGTTGTTCTGCACCAGGTCGCGAATCTTCGCTTCCGAGAGGCTCGGGCTGGAAAATGCCATTTGCAGGATCGGCACCGTGGAGGCGCTGTAGTTGAGGATCAGCGGCGGCGTGATGCCCGGTGGCATTTGCTTCAGCACGGTTTGTGAGACTGCCGTCACCTGGGCGTTAGCGGTGCGTATATCCACGCCGGGCTGGAAGAAGATTTTCACGATGCCCATGCCGGGCAACGACTGCGATTCGATGTGCTCGATGTCGTTAACGGTGGTGCTCAGGGAGCGCTCGTAGGTGTAAATCACCCGGCCGGCCATGGCGTCCGGTGACAAGCCGTTGTACTGCCAGACCACGGCGACCACGGGGATGCCGATATCGGGAAACACATCCGTAGGGGTTCGCAGGGCCGCCATCGGCCCGATGATGCAGATGAATATGGCCAACACGATAAACGTGTACGGCTTGTGCAGTGCGGTCTTTACCAGCCCGAGCATGCGTGAACCTCCGAGGGAGCAGAATTGCAAACCCCGGCAGTCTTGCCCGACCCACCTAACACGCACCTTTCAGCCAGGTGAAGGAACATTTAGTTAGCGGCTGAAGATCGTTTCATATGGATTCATTTGTTCTAAAAAGCGCAGCTCTCCAAGCTTGTAGCCCATCGGACGCGGACACATTCGACACCCGTCCAGTGTTTTTTATTGAGGTCTTTTGGAGCCCTGCCATGTCACTGAAACCCCTGTTGTTGATGCCTGCCCTTGCCGCCGTATTATTGTTGTCGGCGTGCGCCGGCCCGATTCCCAAGGCGGACCCGAGCGAGGCGTGGATTGGCTTGAAAGAGGAAGCGCCGAACGACCTGATGGCCGAGCGAGTCGACGGCCAACGCGTGGATGACGGGCGCTATTTTGAAGTGAGCCCGGGGGACCATCGCCTCGACGTGACGTTATTTGAAGAAGAGCCCGGCGACGACAATCAGCAGGAGTGCCAGGGGCGGGTCGAGTACAAACATTTCCAGGCGGGTAAGCATTACACGTTGGTAGAGTCGAGCCTGGGCAGCACTGTGCGCGCCGTCCTTGAAGACGGCCACGGCAAGGAACTCGCGGCCACTCAAGACTTCAATTGCATGCCTGGCTAGGCGTGGTGCACCGCTGCCTTGTGCGGTTTGGCGGGCGCAGCGGGTTTAACGTGGGGGTGGTGATGCCGACGAGTCACGCGCATGACCCCCCACAACATGGCGCTGGCGACCGCCAGCCAACCACAGACCAACAGGAAAATCGTCGTTGCAAGGCTCATTCTGGCCTCCTTTCGCCCCGCAGGGGGCACACACAGTCTTTTCAATGGACAGTCTAGCTGCCTCACGGTTGCTTGCTATTGACCAATGGTCATGGCTGTCCAACGTGTTTGCACTATCCAGGGTGTTTACTAGCGTTCAAGGCTATACCGGCGTTGCCGTGCGCCCTATGATCAGGGCCTTCAGCGGCAGTTGATCAAGAGAGTAGAAAATTGCGGTTACGGTCGAACGTTAAAACCTCCCTGTTGTTGGCCTGCGCCTTGGGCCTTGCGGCCTGCGCCGGGCAGCCGTCGAAACTTGCCGGCCTGCCGGAGCGCGTCGAGCTTAACGGCGTGCCTGCGTTTCGCAGCGAAGCGTACCTGAGTGGCCCCTCGGCTTTGGCTAGCATGCTGTCGCAAGAAGGCATTGTCATGACACCCGGTTTGCTCGACAAACCCCTGCACTTGCCGGGTGGCGAGGCCGACCTTGAGCGCAACATGCAGGTGTTGGCGCGTGAGTACGGGTTGATGGTGTACCCGCTGGACGCCCAATTGACGGCCGTGCTGGCGCAGGTGGCGGCGGGTTACCCGGTGATGGCACGCATCAACTCAAGCTTCTGGTCCGGCCCGCGGTATGTGGTGGTGGTGGGCTTCAATCAACAGAAAAGCACCGTGTTGCTGCGCTCGGGCATGGACCGGCGGCGGCTGATGAGCTTCAGTGATTTTGAATCGGCATGGAAAAGCGCCGGGCACTGGGCGATTCTCACGCAGCGCCCGAGCCAGTTGCCAGCGAAGGTCGACGCGCAGCGTTGGCGCGACGCTGCAAAGGCTACGGCCCAAGCCGGGCAAGAGCAGGCGGCGGCGCAAGCACTCAAGGTGTTGGCGGAACGCAAATAATACATGTGGGAGGGAGCAAGCCCTCTCCCACATTAAGCCAGCCCTGATTGCGCCAAGGCTGGTTTATTGCTTAACGACGCACTTCTGCAGCGTTAGGGCGGTTCTTCAGGTTTTTGTCAGCCTTGTAGCGCAACGCCACGTCTGGCACCGAGCCGCTCTTGCCGGTCTCGACCCAGTTACGAATACGCGTGGCATCGGCGAAGTGCGTGAATTTGCCGAAGGCATCCAGAATCACCAGTGACACTGGGCGGTTCCCCATGGTCGTAACCAGCACCAGGCAATGGCCCGCCTGGTTGGTGAAGCCGGTCTTGGTCAGCTTGATGTCCCAGTTGGCGCGGTTGATCAGGTGGTCGGTGTTGGAAAAGCCCAACGTGTAGTTGGGCTTGCGGAACGCCACGGTCTTCTCCTTGGTGGTGCTCAACTGGCTCAGCATCGGGTATTTGCGCGCGGCGGCCAGCAGTTTGCTCAGGTCTCGGGCGGTCGACACGTTGTGAATCGACAGGCCGGTGGGCTCTACATAATGCGTGCTGGTCATGCCCAGCGCTTTGGCCTTGGCGTTCATCGCTGCAATAAAGGCCGGGTAGCCGCCCGGGTAATGGTGCGCCAGGCTTGCGGCGGCACGGTTTTCCGATGACATCAGCGCGATCAGCAGCATTTCTTTGCGCGGCATTTGGCTGCCGATTTTTACCCGGGAGAACACGCCTTTCATCTCCGGTGTGTCCTGGATATCGATGTCGATGTATTCATCCATGTTTTGCTTGGCTTCCAGCACGATCAGGCCGGTCATCAATTTGCTGACCGAAGCAATCGGCACCACCACGTCGGGGTTGCTCGAATAAATCACTTTGTTGGTCTGCAAGTCGACCAGCATGGCGCTGCCGGAGGCGATTTGCAGTTTGGAGGTGTCACGCGGGGCGATGATGGTTTCGCTGGCGTGCGCAAAAGTGCCTGTAAATGCAAAAAAAAGGCTAACGATAGAGAGACGAATTTTCACGCGGATGAACTCGCTAAAGAGTAAGGAAATACCGTCCATGGAACAGGTTTTATGATAAATGACGTTACATTTTAGGAGTATGGATGAAGAACTGTCGAATGTTCTTCTAGAACCGGACGAAAGTGCTTAAAAACTAACAAAAAACAGGTTTTTTACGGGCAATAAAAAGCCCTGCGATAAGGCAGGGCTTTTTCATTACTGCTGGTTATTAGTCGTGCAGGGTTTCTGCCGCGTACAGCGTATTTTCCAGCAGGCAGGCGCGGGTCATCGGGCCAACTCCGCCTGGCACCGGGGTTATCCAGCCAGCGCGGGGCAGGGCGGTGTCGTACACCACGTCGCCGACCAGCTTGCCGTCGTCCTGGCGGTTGATGCCCACGTCGATCACGATGGCGCCTTCCTTGATCCATTCACCTTTGACCAGGCCCGGCTTGCCGGCAGCCACCACCACCAAATCAGCGCGGCCGACGTGGCCGGCGAGGTCCTTGGTGAAGCGGTGGGTCACGGTCACAGTGCAGCCAGCCAGCAGCAGTTCCATGGCCATTGGGCGCCCGACGATGTTGGAGGCGCCGACCACCACCGCGTCGAGGCCGTACAGGTCGACACCGGTGCTTTCCAGCAGGGTCATGATGCCTTTCGGGGTGCACGGGCGCAGCAATGGAATGCGCTGCGCGAGGCGCCCAACGTTATAAGGGTGGAAACCGTCGACGTCTTTGTCCGGGCGAATACGCTCCAGCAGTTTGGAGGCGTCCAGATGCTCGGGCAGCGGCAGTTGCAGCAGGATGCCGTCGATGTTTGCGTCATCATTAAGGCTGTCGATCAGGTCGGTCAGGGCTTGCTGAGGGGTGCTTTGCGGCAAGTCGTAAGCTTTGGAAACAAAGCCGACCTCTTCACAGTCTTTACGCTTGTGCGAGACATAAACCTGAGAGGCAGGATCGCTGCCGACCAGGATCACCGCGAGGCCGGGCGTGCGCAGGCCTTGCAGGCGGCGCTCGGTGACTCGTTTGGCGATCTGCTGGCGCAGGCTGGCGGCGATTGATTTGCCGTCGATAAGTTGTGCAGTCATTACGCGTGATTAACCATCGAGAGGGGGAAGAAAAGTGCGCGCATTCTCGCACGCCAAGGCGTGAGGGCAAAGGCGCTTGGTCTGCAAATTGCCCTAACCCCTTAAATAAAATCAGTTTTTTTCAAAAAAGATTTGACGGGTTTCCGGGGCGTCTATACTATTCGTCGCACTTGTCGGGCACAGCCTAGCACTGGTTACGAAAGTCGAGCATTTGTGTTGTTATGCAAGGCTTGCAGCACTTAGTTTGTAATCCTCCAAGAGTACAGATTAATCAGGCGCCCGTAGCTCAGTTGGATAGAGCATCCGCCTTCTAAGCGGATGGTCGCAGGTTCGAGTCCTGCCGGGTGCGCCATTAGGCAGCTTTGGCACAAGTAAGGTTTTATGGTGGGCGTAGCTCAGTTGGTAGAGCACGGGATTGTGACTCCCGTTGTCGAGGGTTCGATCCCCTTCGTCCACCCCATATTTTAAAAGGCGCCAGATTAATCGTCTGGCGCCTTTGCTTTAATAGCTTCAAGCGCGGATGTGGTGGAATTGGTAGACACACTGGATTTAGGTTCCAGCGCCGCGAGGCGTAAGAGTTCGAGTCTCTTCATCCGCACCATTTAAAGCTTCGCCTTGCCCTCGGGTCAGGTGAGGGTCGACAAAGAAGCTGTATGGGTTCTTTGTTCATGCAATATGGTGGGCGTAGCTCAGTTGGTAGAGCACGGGATTGTGACTCCCGTTGTCGAGGGTTCGATCCCCTTCGTCCACCCCATATTCAGAAAAAGCGCCAGATCAATGATCTGGCGCTTTTTTTTGCGTTCCGAAAACTTGTTGCCAAGAAAAAGCAAGCATTCTCAATGCCTTGGCGTTAGAATCGTTGCCGGTTTTGAGCGTGTATAACTGGTCTGAGGCAGTATCAGGATCAGTACAGCTATTTAATAGCGAATAACGGCGCAGTACCTGAAAAAGGGCTGTGCCGTTTTTGTTTACGTGTTTTGAGGTTTCAGGGCAGGGCGTTTCGTCGTATTTGTGTTTCTCGATGCTGCTGCCGTGCCCTCCGGCCTTGTTTGCAAGGTCGGTAGCCAAGGGCGTGCGTCCAGACGCTTCTATATATAGAAGGGTTGATGCAGAGCCTTGGCGTGATGCGCTGTATTTGCTAACGGGATGAGGTGCATGCGTGCACTTGAACCTATAAATGGCCTGCTGTTTTTCTACCCGTTTTCAGTAGGGTGACTTCTTGAGTTTGACCCACTAGAATGCATGCCCTTGATTCTGGGGTCGGAAACGGCCGGCTAACGTCTGTGCAACGAGGAATATCCATGCAAGTTTCTGTTGAAAATACTACTGCTATCGAGCGCCGCCTGAGCATCACCGTGCCGGCAGAGCGTATTGAGACTGCGGTCAACAAGCGTCTGCAGCAGACTGCCCAAAAGGCCAAAATCGCTGGTTTCCGTCCAGGCAAAGTGCCAATGAGCGAAATCAAGCGTCGTTTTGGTGCTGATGCGCGTCAGGAAGCGGTAGGTGACGTGATTCAGGCGTCCTTCTACGAAGCGGTTGTTGAGCACAAGCTGAACCCGGCTGGCTCGCCGTCTATCGAACCGAAGTCGCTGGAAGCCGGCAAAGACCTGGAATACGTTGCCGTATTCGAAGTGTTTCCAGAGTTCGAAGTCGCCGGTTTCGATTCGATCGCCGTTGAGCGCCTGAGCGCTGACGTGGCTGATGCTGACCTGGACAACATGCTGGAAATCCTGCGCAAGCAGAACACCCGTTTTGAAGTGGTCGAACGTGCTGCCCAGAACGAAGACCAGCTGAACATCGATTTCGTTGGCAAGGCTGACGGCGAAGAGTTCGCTGGCGGCTCCTCCAAGGGTACTCAGTTGGTGCTGGGTTCCAACCGCATGATCCCGGGTTTCGAAGACGGCCTGGTTGGCGCCAAAGCCGGCGAAGAGCGCGTGCTGAACCTGACCTTCCCGGCTGATTACCAGAACCTGGACCTGGCCGGCAAAGCCGCCGAGTTCACCGTGACGGTCAACAGTGTTTCCGAGCCTAAGCTGCCAGAACTGAACGAAGCGTTCTTCAACCAGTTCGGTATCAAGGAAACCGGTATCGAAGGCTTCCGCACCGAAGTTCGCAAGAACATGGAGCGCGAGCTGCGTCAGGCCATCAAGTCCAAGGTCAAAAACCAGGTGATGGACGGTCTGCTGGCTGCCAACCCGATCGAAGTGCCAAAGGCGCTGCTGTCCAACGAAGTTGATCGCCTGCGCGTTCAAGCGGTTCAGCAGTTCGGTGGCAACATCAAGCCTGACCAACTGCCGGCCGAGCTGTTCGAAGAGCAAGCCAAGCGCCGCGTTGTGCTGGGTCTGGTCGTGGCCGAAGTGGTCAAGCAGTTCGACCTCAAGCCTGACGAAGACCGCGTTCGTGAAATGATCCAGGAAATGGCCTCGGCCTACCAGGAGCCTGAGCAGGTTGTGTCCTGGTACTACAAGAACGACCAGCAACTGAACGAAGTACGTTCGGTTGTGCTGGAAGAACAAGTTGTGGATACTGTTCTGCAGAAGGCTAAGGTGACCGACAAAGCGGTCTCTTACGAAGAAGCAGTCAAACCGGCGGAAGCAGCACAAGCCGACTGATTGTCCAACTCGTTCGAAATACAACCATAAGCCAGCCTCGCGCTGGCTTATGCGTTTTCAAGACATGACTATTTGGGAGTAACTGCAGAGCATGTTCCGTAATTCCTATATTCAGCAGAACTCTGATACCCAGGCCGCTGGCGGCCTGGTCCCGATGGTTGTCGAGCAATCTGCTCGTGGCGAACGCGCCTATGACATCTACTCGCGCCTGCTCAAGGAGCGAGTGATCTTTCTGGTCGGCCCTGTAGAGGACTACATGGCCAACCTGATTTGCGCGCAACTGCTGTTCCTTGAAGCGGAAAATCCGGACAAGGACATCCATCTTTACATTAACTCTCCGGGCGGTTCGGTAACGGCGGGCATGTCGATCTACGACACCATGCAGTTCATCAAGCCAAACGTTTCGACCACGTGCATCGGCCAAGCCTGCAGCATGGGCGCATTCCTGCTCACAGCAGGTGCCGAGGGCAAGCGTTACTGCCTGCCTAACTCGCGTGTGATGATTCACCAGCCACTGGGTGGCTTCCAGGGCCAGGCGTCTGACATCGAAATTCACGCCAAGGAAATCCTGTTTATTCGTGAACGCCTCAATACATTGATGGCCAAGCACAGCGGGCACACCCTGGAAGAAATCGAGCGCGACACCAACCGCGACAATTTCATGAGCGCTGAAGCCGCCCGTGAATATGGGTTGATCGACGCAGTGATCGAAAAGCGCCCCGCTTAATATAAGCAGCTCAAAATAGGGCTGGTCGGCATGTCCGACCACCGGCGGGCTTGAAAAAGCCCGCATAAGCCTTCATCTTGTGTTGCAAGCCTATCGGATTTGGATCGAACGAATGACTGACACCCGCAACGGCGAGGACAACGGCAAGCTGCTCTATTGCTCCTTCTGTGGCAAAAGCCAGCATGAAGTGCGCAAATTGATTGCCGGCCCCTCGGTGTTTATCTGCGACGAGTGCGTCGACCTGTGCAATGACATCATCCGCGAGGAGGTGCAGGAAGCACAGGCCGAGAGCAGCGCGCATAAATTGCCTTCGCCTAAAGAAATCAGCGGCATCCTTGATCAGTACGTGATTGGTCAAGAGCGTGCAAAGAAGGTTCTGGCCGTAGCGGTATACAACCACTACAAGCGCTTGAACCAGCGTGACAAGAAAGGCGACGAAGTCGAACTCGGCAAGAGCAACATTTTGCTGATCGGCCCTACAGGCTCGGGTAAAACCCTGCTTGCAGAAACGCTCGCCCGCCTGTTGAACGTTCCTTTCACCATCGCCGACGCCACCACCCTGACCGAAGCTGGTTATGTAGGTGAAGACGTCGAGAACATCATTCAGAAGCTGCTGCAGAAGTGCGACTACGACGTAGAGAAGGCCCAGATGGGTATTGTCTACATCGACGAAATCGACAAGATTTCGCGCAAGTCCGACAACCCGTCGATCACCCGGGACGTTTCCGGTGAAGGCGTGCAGCAAGCCCTGTTGAAACTGATTGAAGGCACGGTTGCTTCCGTACCGCCACAAGGCGGCCGCAAGCACCCGCAGCAGGAATTCCTTCAGGTTGACACGCGTAACATCCTGTTCATCTGTGGCGGTGCGTTTTCGGGGCTGGAAAAGGTTATTCAGCAGCGTTCTACCCGTGGCGGCATCGGTTTCAGTGCAGAAGTGCGCAGCAAGGAAGAAGGCAAGAAGGTCGGCGAGTCCCTGCGTGAAGTCGAGCCTGACGATTTGGTCAAGTTCGGTCTGATCCCGGAGTTTGTGGGTCGTCTGCCGGTCCTGGCCACGTTGGACGAGCTGGATGAGGCTGCTTTGATTCAGATCCTCACCGAGCCGAAAAACGCCCTGACCAAGCAATATGCCAAGTTGTTCGAGATGGAAGGTGTAGACCTCGAGTTCCGTACCGACGCACTCAAATCAGTGGCCAAGCGGGCGCTGGAGCGCAAGACCGGTGCACGTGGTTTGCGTTCGATCCTCGAAGGCGTATTGCTCGACACCATGTACGAAATCCCCTCGCAGTCCGAGGTGAGTAAAGTGGTGATCGACGAAAGCGTTATCGAAGGTAAGTCCAAGCCACTGTATATCTACGAAAACAGTGAGCCGGCTGCCAAGGCTGCGCCAGACGCGTAAGCGTTTTGCAGTTGCAGTAATAGCAAGGGGCCTTTTGAGGCCCCTTGTTTTTTGGGGCTGTTTTTCAGGCTAGGGTTAAAATTCGCGTTTATTCATGCGTTTAACTGCTGGCATTGAGCTTGTTTTTTTTGCATGCAGCCCCCATCTTGGTTTCAAGTTATTTTTTCAACTGTCATAGAGGCGAAATCATGAAGACAACCATCGAATTGCCTCTCCTGCCGTTGCGTGATGTCGTCGTCTATCCGCACATGGTTATCCCGCTGTTCGTGGGGCGCGAGAAGTCTATCGAAGCCCTTGAGGCAGCGATGACGGGCGACAAGCAGATCCTGCTGTTGGCCCAAAAAAATCCGGCTGATGATGATCCAGGCGAAGACGCCCTGTATCGCGTTGGCACCATTGCCACTGTGCTGCAATTGCTCAAACTGCCTGATGGCACCGTCAAGGTGCTGGTGGAAGGCGAGCAGCGCGGTGCTGTGGAGCGGTTCATGGAGGTGGACGGCCACCTGCGCGCCGAAGTGGTGCTGATCGACGAAGTCGAAGCGCCTGAGCGCGAGTCCGAAGTCTTTGTACGCAGCCTGCTCTCGCAGTTCGAGCAGTATGTGCAGTTGGGTAAAAAAGTCCCGGCTGAAGTCCTGTCTTCGCTCAACAGCATTGATGAGCCAAGCCGCCTGGTCGACACCATGGCTGCGCACATGGCGCTGAAGATCGAGCAGAAGCAAGACATTCTCGAAATTATTGACCTGTCGGCGCGTGTTGAACACGTGCTGGCCTTGCTCGATGGCGAGATTGACCTGCTGCAGGTTGAGAAGCGCATTCGTGGTCGCGTCAAGAAACAAATGGAACGCAGCCAGCGCGAGTACTACCTGAATGAGCAGATGAAGGCCATTCAGAAGGAGCTTGGCGACAGCGAAGAAGGCCACAACGAAATCGAAGAGCTGAAAAAGCGCATCGATGCCGCCGGCCTGCCCAAAGATGCATTGGCCAAGGCCACTGCCGAGCTGAACAAGCTCAAGCAAATGTCGCCAATGTCGGCCGAAGCCACCGTGGTTCGCTCCTACATCGACTGGTTGGTGCAGGTGCCGTGGAAGGCGCAGACCAAAGTGCGCCTGGACCTGGCGCGCGCCGAAGACATTCTGGACGCCGATCACTACGGCCTCGAAGAAGTCAAAGAACGCATCCTCGAATACCTCGCAGTGCAAAAGCGCGTGAAGAAAATTCGTGGCCCGGTGTTGTGCCTGGTCGGTCCTCCGGGTGTCGGTAAAACGTCCCTGGCTGAGTCCATCGCCAACGCGACCAATCGCAAATTTGTGCGCATGGCCCTCGGCGGTGTGCGTGATGAAGCTGAAATTCGCGGCCATCGCCGTACTTATATCGGTTCGATGCCGGGTAGATTGATTCAAAAGATGACAAAGGTGGGTGTGCGCAACCCGCTGTTCCTGCTCGATGAAATCGACAAAATGGGCAGCGACATGCGTGGCGACCCGGCGTCGGCGTTGCTCGAAGTGCTCGACCCCGAGCAGAACCACAATTTCAACGACCATTACCTGGAAGTCGACTACGACCTGTCCGACGTAATGTTCCTGTGCACCTCCAACTCGATGAACATTCCGCCAGCCTTGCTGGACCGGATGGAGGTGATTCGTCTGCCGGGTTACACCGAAGACGAGAAGATCAACATTGCCGTCAAATACCTCGCGCCCAAGCAGATTTCGGCCAACGGCCTGAAAAAGGGCGAGATCGAATTTGATGTCGAATCGATCCGTGACATCGTGCGTTACTACACCCGCGAGGCCGGTGTACGGGGCCTTGAGCGCCAGATCGCAAAAATTTGCCGCAAGGCGGTCAAAGAGCACGCGCTGGAAAAACGCTTCTCGGTGAAGGTGGTTGCCGACTCTCTGGAACACTTCCTCGGGGTGAAAAAATTCCGTTACGGCCTGGCTGAACAACAGGATCAGGTTGGCCAGGTGACTGGCTTGGCGTGGACTCAGGTGGGTGGCGAATTGCTGACCATTGAAGCCGCTGTGATTCCGGGCAAAGGTCAGTTGATCAAGACCGGTTCACTCGGTGATGTGATGGTCGAATCGATCACTGCCGCGCAGACCGTGGTGCGCAGCCGCGCCAGAAGCCTGGGCATCCCCCTGGACTTCCACGAGAAGCACGACACCCACATCCATATGCCGGAAGGCGCGACGCCCAAAGACGGCCCTAGCGCTGGTGTAGGCATGTGCACGGCGCTGGTGTCGGCGTTGACCGGCATTCCGGTGCGCGCCGATGTGGCGATGACCGGGGAAATTACCCTGCGTGGCCAGGTACTGGCCATCGGTGGCCTGAAAGAGAAACTGCTTGCTGCGCACCGGGGTGGAATCAAGACGGTGATCATTCCTGAAGAGAATGTTCGCGACTTGAAGGAAATTCCTGACAACATCAAGCAGGATCTTCAGATTAACCCGGTTAAATGGATTGACGAGGTCCTGCAAATTGCGCTGCAATACGCGCCGGAGCCCTTGCCGGATGTGGCTCCGGAGATAGTCGCCAAGGACGAAAAACGCGAGTCTGATTCGAAGGAAAGAATTAGCACGCATTAATGCGAATAAGCCTGGGAGCTTCCTTGACAGCTTTTTAGAGCCCTTGTTATAAAGCGGCTCTTAAGTGTCTGTAGGCCATTCAGCACTGGTTTTTGCTTTCACCAAAAAACTTAGAATCATACTCAATAGATATATAAGGGGACTTAGAGTGAACAAGTCGGAACTGATTGATGCTATCGCCGCATCCGCTGATATCCCGAAAGCTGCTGCTGGCCGTGCGCTGGACGCAGTAATCGAATCCGTCACTGGCGCTCTGAAGGCCGGCGACTCCGTAGTGCTGGTTGGCTTCGGTACTTTCTCTGTGACCGACCGCCCAGCGCGTACTGGCCGTAACCCACAGACTGGCAAAGCACTGCAAATCGCTGCTGCCAAAAAACCAGGTTTCAAAGCCGGTAAAGCGCTGAAAGAAGCCGTTAACTAAGCTTCGCTCAAGCCTTGCCTACCCGGGTCAGACGCAGGTCTGGCCTGGCAGCGGAGCGGCAGCTGACCCACGTATCCATTGGGTCGCCATGGCCTGGGGTGTTGGTTCAAACCCCCGTCCGCTCCGCCAGTTACGAGAAGGCGCATCCTCGGATGCGCCTTTCTTCTATCCGGACTCTACCCACGCTCCACGGTTGCCTAATTTTTGAAGATCAACCGTTTCTGGGGGACGCATGCTGCAGAATATCAGGGACAATTCACAAGGCTGGATTGCCAAAACCATTATCGGGATCATCGTCGCATTGATGGCGTTCACCGGTATCGAGGCCATTTTCCAGGCTTCGACCAACAACAAGCAGGACGTGGCCAAGGTTAACGGTGAAGAGATCACCCAACCCGAGTTGAGCCAGGCCGTCGACATGCAACGTCGCCAGCTGATGCAACAGCTTGGCAAGGATTTCGATGCTTCTTTGCTGGACGAAAAACTGCTGCACGATGCGGCCCTCAAGGGTCTGATCGATCGCAAGCTGTTGCTGCAAGGTGCGGCTGATTCGAAGTTCGGCTTCTCTGAAGCGGCGCTGGACCAAGTCATCCTGCAAACGCCGGAATTCCAGGTGGACGGCAAATTCAACGCCGAACGCTTTGATCAGGTGATTCGTCAGCTGGGCTACAGCCGTCTGCAATTTCGTCAGATGCTGACTCAGGAAATGCTCATCGGCCAGGTTCGCGCAGGTATCGCCGGCAGCGGTTTTGTGACCGACGCCGAGGTACTGGCATTCGCCCGTCTGGAAAAACAGACGCGCGATTTTGCCACCGTCAACATCAAGGCCGACCCTGCGGCGGTGAAGCTCACCGACGACGAGGTCAAGGCTTACTACGATCAGCACGCCAAAGAGTTCATGACGCCGGACCAAGTGGTCATCGATTATCTGGAACTGAAGAAGTCTTCGTTCTTCGACCAGGTTACCGTCAAGGACGATGAACTGCAGGCCGCCTATCAAAAGGAAACCGCCAACCTCGCTGAACAGCGTCGTGCCGCGCACATTCTGATTGAAGTCAACGACAAGGTGACCGAGGCGCAAGCCAAGGCCAAGATCGAAGACATCCAGGCCCGCCTGGCCAAAGGTGAGAAGTTCGAAGCGCTGGCGAAAGAGTTTTCGCAGGACCCAGGCTCCGCCAACAATGGTGGTGACCTTGGTTTCGCGGGGCCTGGTGTCTACGACCCGGACTTTGAAACGGCCTTGTACGCGTTGAACAAGGACCAGGTTTCGGCGCCGGTGCGCACGACCTTCGGTTGGCACCTGATCAAGCTGTTGGGCGTTGAAGCACCGCAAGTGCCGTCGTTCGCCAGCCTGAAAGACAAGCTTACCCGTGAGCTCAAGGCTCAGCAGGTTGAGCAGCGCTTTGTCGAAGCTACCAAGCAATTGGAAGATGCGGCATTCGAAGCGTCCGACCTGGCCCAGCCGGCGTCTGACCTCAAGCTGACCGTGCACACCTCCGCGCCGTTTGGCCGTGAAGGTGGCGAAGGTGTTGCGGCCAACCGTGCCGTGGTCACTGCTGCGTTCAGCCCGGAAGTGCTGGATGAAGGTGCCAACAGCAGCGCCCTTGAGCTGGACCCGGAAACCATCATCGTGCTGCGTGCCAAAGAGCATCTGAAACCTGCGCAACTGCCACTCGACAGTGTCTCGGCGGCGATTCGTGCACAGATGGCCAAAGAGCGCGCGAGCGTGGCGGCCAAGGCGCATGCTGACGAGTTGATCGCCAGCCTGCGTGATGGCAAAACCGCGCTGAACCAGCCAATAGATGGCCAGGCGTGGAAGGTCACCGAAGCGGCTACCCGTAGCCAGGAAGCGATTGAACCAGCTGTGCTGCAAGCCCTGTTCCGCATGCCCAAGCCTGCGGCCAAGGACAAGCCGACCTTCACCACGGTAACCCTGGCTGACGGTAGCCTGGTGATCGTGCGCTTGAACGGTGTCAACGAAGCGGCTGCGCCGACGGACGAAGAAAAGGCGCAATACCGCCGCTTCCTCGCTTCGCGTATTGGCCAGCAAGACTTTGCTGCCTACCGCAAGCAGTTGGAAGCCAAGGCTGACATCAAGAAGTTCTGATGCGGCTTTGAATAAAAAGCCCCCGGTCTGAAAGGACCGGGGGCTTTTTTTATCGGCGATTCAGGCTGCCAGCCAAGGCGAGCAGCATCAGTAGGGCAACCGCCCACGCAAATGCTCCGACGCCCCAGCCTTGAAGCAACACACCACCCGCCAACCCGCCGCCGGCTATGCCCAGGTTCCACACCGTCACCAGCATCGACTGCGCAGTATCCGCCGACGCGCCCGCCGCCTTGGCCAGTGCCGTTTGAAGCAGGGCCGCGAGGCCGCCGAATGCCAAACCCCAGACGGCGACAGCGCTGTAGATGACGGCTGGCGAGTCTGCCCAGAACCCCAGCGCCAAGGCGATCAGGCCAAACAGTGCGCAGCTGATCACCAGCAACGCGTGCAACCACCGATCAATCAACGCCCCCACCAGCCAGATGCTTAGCAGCGCCGCCAGGCCAAACACCAACAGTACGCGGTCGATGTCGGCGGCAAGCCCGGCGGGCACTAACAAGGGCGTGATGTAGGTGTAGAGAATGTTGTGGGCCAACACGTAGGTGAAGGTCACCCACAGCACCGGGCAAATGCCTGGCAAGCTCAGCACCTGGCGCAGGCCCAAGCGTGTTTTGCTGTGTTCGCCGGCAAAATCCGGGAGCTGCCAGCGCGCCCATATCAATAGCAACAGTGTCAGGCCGGTCATGCTCGCAAAGCTCAGGCGCCAGCCAACCACGCTGCCGAGGAAGGTGCCTGCCGGTACGCCGAGTGACAATGCCAGCGGCGCGCCGAGCATCGCCACGGCAATCGCCCGACCTTGCAAGTGCGGCGCAACCATGCGGCTGGCATACCCCGCCAGCAACGCCCAGAGCAGCCCGGCGAATACCCCGGCGAGAAAGCGTGCCACCAACGTCAGCCCGTAATGGCTGGAAAACGCCGTGACGCTGTTGACCAAGGCAAAGCCGCCGATGGCAATCAGCAACAGCGGGCGCCGCCGCCAGCCTCGCGTCAATACGGTGAGCGGGATTGCCGCGAGCAATGAACCCAGTGCGTAAAGGGTGACGAGTTGGCCTGCCAGTGCCGTTGAAACGCCTAGCCCGGCGCTCATCTGCGGCAACAGCCCGGCCGGCATGGTTTCGGTGAGGATGGTGATAAAACCGGCTGAGGCTAATGCCAACAGGCCGCCTAAAGGCAGCGCGTTACGCCGGGTTACCGAGGGGCAATCGTTTATTGCGCAGCTGTTGCTCATCGCGCTGTGTCCATGCAAAAAGGCCAGCTGGCAGAGTAGGGCGCTGTGCGCTGCGGAAAAACAGGCTAAGGTTCCGAACTTATCGGACATCAGTGTCCGCAATCTTCAAGGGTCAGGTCATGGACAGTTTGGGCAGTCTTGAGGTATTCGTGCAGGCCGCAGAGGCGCGCAGCTTTACCGCCGCTGGCCGGGTACTGGGGGTTTCTTCGTCGGCCGTGGGCAAAAGCATTGCGCGCACCGAGGAGCGCTTGGGCGTGCGCTTGTTTCACCGCAACACGCGCAGCGTTACGTTGACCAGCGAGGGCGCTCTGTTTCTTGAGCGCGTGCGGCGGATTCTGGCTGAGGTCGAGGCGGCCGAGCAGGCGCTGACCGAGGCGGGCGCTACCCCGCGTGGCAAGTTGCGCATCAGCGTGCCGCACGTGCGTGGGCTACTGATGCCGGTGCTCAGCGACTTTATGCGCGCCTACCCGGAGATCGAGCTGGATGTGGATTTTTCAGACCGCATGGTCGATGTGATCGAGGAAGGCTTCGACGCGGTGATTCGCACCGGCAAGCCGGAAGACTCGCGCTTGATGGCGCGTCACTTGGGGCATTTTCGCTTGGTGTTGGTCGGCACCCCGGAATACTTCGCCCGCCACGGCACCCCGCAACAGCCCCAAGACTTGAGCGGCCACGCCTGCCTGCGGCATAAATTCTGCGCCACCGGTAAGCTTGAACCCTGGCCGTTGCGCCACGTACCGGGCGTGGCCGAGCCGGTGTTGCGCACGCCGCTGGTCAGCAGCACCCTCGAATCCCTCAACCAGGCGGTGTACGAAGGCTTGGGCATCGCCTGCCTGCCGGACTTCATGGTGAATGCGGCGGTGCATCAAGGGCGCTTGCAACGGGTGTTGGACGACTGCCTTGAACACCGTGGCAGCTTCTGGCTGTTATGGCCGTCAAGTCGGCATGCCTCGGCCAAACTGCGCGTGTTTATCGACCATATGTGTACTGAGCTGTTTCCTGCAGGCGCCGTGGTGTAAGCCTGTGACGTTTTACCGACAGGAATGCGCGCGCCAACCGCCCGTTATGTTGCACAATACCGTCCGGACTGTTTTCCTCAGGATTTTCGATGTCGACATCATTTCACTTGCGTAGCCTCGGGTTGGCGCTGGTGCTGGCGGGCGCTGCGGGCTGCTCGTCACCCAAGACCGCTATTTATGAACATGAGGCTTTCGACGACTCCGGTACGTTCTCGCGTGATTACCCGGTCACCGATGTGGCCGCGTGCGAAGCAGCACGGCGTGCGCTGTTGAGCCAGGGTTACATCATTACCAGCAGCGATCCGAAGCTGGTAGTGGGTAACAAGAGCTTCCAGCAAACCGGCGAGACGCATCTGCAAATCAGTTTCAACGTGGTGTGTGCCGATGACGGCAAGGGCAACAATCACTCGACGATTTTTGCCAACGCCTTGCAGGACCGTTACGCGCTGAAGAAGGTCAACAACTCGGCGAGTGTCGGGGTAGGTGTGCTGGGTTCGTTGTCGATGCCGATTGGCTCCACCGATGACTCAATGGTCAAGGTGGCGAGTGAGACGGTTTCGGCGCCGAAGTTCTATGACCGTTACTTTGCGCTGGTGGATGTGTTCCTGCCGCAGGAAGTGAAGAAGGCTGCGCATATCCCGGAAAAGCCGAAAGCTGAACTGGGCGTGCCGGAACCCAAGGCTGCTGCGGCCGTCGAGAAGGTCGAGGCGCCGAAGGAAGAACCGGCAGCACCGGCGGCTTCGGAGCCGATTGTACCGCCACCCGAGGCGGCGCCGATTGCTCCACAGGCGCAACCCGCTACCGAAACGGCGCCTGAATCAGCGCCTGACTCATCACTCCCGCCAACCCCGCAGCCAACCTCCGAGCCTGCGCCGGCGGTGACCAACCCGGCACTGCCGGCGCCGACCGAGGCGATTCCTCCGCTGCCAAACGCTGCGCAGTAATCCACACCGCTACGGGGGTTCGCTTTAGCAGCGTTGATCCCGTAGCGGCTGCTTGCCCCGTGCATAAATCCTGGTGCTAAATCGTTACAACGCTGCTACGTTTAATGTTGGAGTGCAGAAACGTCATGACGCGGACTTTTTTTCGTCATCACGGCACTTTAGGCTGGCTGTGCAGGTCATTAATTGACAGCCGCTTTAACCCAACAAGGAGTACACCATGGACGAATACCAAGAAGAACTGCTGGAGTACCAGGCCTTTGAACTGGACCCACTGGACCCGGCCGACGACGCAACCGAGCTGTAACACCTACTTCAGGCGGAATGCCGCTGACTGCGGCGAAATTCCCCTGGGGTCTGGTTGTTCCATCGCCTGAAGGCCCGTTGAAACGCCTGGGCTGAGGCAAACCCGAGCAAGTAAGCGATCTCGCCGAAGGCCAATTCCGTGTCGCGGATGTAGGTCATGGCCAAATCGCGGCGGGTATCGTTGAGAATCGCGCGGAACTGAGTGCCTTCTTCGGCCAGCTTGCGGCGCAGCGTCCAGGTGGGCAGCTTCAAGCGTGCCGCCACTTCTTCCAGGTCGGGTTCCCGGCCGCCATTGAGCATCGGCCCCAGCAAGCGGGTAATGCGCTCGCGCAGGCTGCGGGTGCGGGTCAGTTGTTCCAATTCACGTTCACACAACTTCAGCAACAGCTGCCAGGTGCTCGGGCAATGCTGCGGGTTACGCATGGCCAGGGTTTGCTGGCTGAGGCGCAATTGGTTGGCCTCGGCGCCAAAGTGGATCGGGTTGTCACCCAGCACGCTGTACTGCGCGCTGTAACCCGGCGCGTCGAACTCGATGTCGATGCGTTGTGCCTGCACGGTTTGCTGAGCCAGGCTGGACAATTGCTGCAGCCAACCGGCGATGATCGAATCCACTACAAAGCGGTTGTAAGCGTTGTACGGGCTAATCGAGTAAAAACGCAGCCAGGCGCCGTCGGCATCTTCATGAAAACTCGACTGCCCGCGATAGTTAGAGCCGTACAGCGCTTCAAAACGGGTCAGCGTGCGCGCGGCTTCACGCACGTTAGGCGCTTGTGCCGCGGTCACGCCGGCCAAACCGGCCTGGCTCAACCGGCTGAGCTGGCCCATGCGCAGGCCCAGGCCCGGGTCGCCGGTCAGTTGGATGGCGGCATGGCCCAGGCGCATGTAGCGCGGGATCGACAAGCGTGCGCCGGCTTCGGCGAGGCGTGCCGGGTCAAGGCCGTATTGCAGCAGCAGCGGTTGCGGGTCCAGGCCGTGGCTGTGAATCGCGTCGGCCAGGGTGTGCACGAAGGCCACTGACAGGTCGCCAAGTCGCACCGGCTTCAAGGCGTTACAGCCAGATATTCAGCAAGCGCGCGCCATGGGCATCGCGGTCGGCAGCAATTTGCCCGTTGCTGCTGAGAAAACTCTGCCCGGCGGTGCCCAAGTCCCAGAACTGCCCACGCAGGAACACGCTCATGCCGGCGGCGGCCTGGCTGATCGGCTGTTGGCTGATCAGCGTGAGGCGGTGCCAGGCGTCGCCTTCGCTGAGTTCTTCGGGCTTGAGGCTGATTTCCGTCGGCGTCGAGACGCTTTTGAAACCGCGCCATGGGCGGTCCCACGTGTCGCGGCCAGTCACGAAAGCGGGCACGGCGACCAATTGCGCGCCTTGCTCGTTGAGTTTGCGGTAGTTGTCCGGGTACCAGCTGTCGCTGCCGATCAGAATGCCCAGGCGCCCAGCCGGCGTATCGACCACGCTGACGAGGTTTTCATCACCCGGCTCGATAAACTCGCGCTCATCGTAGATCGGGTAGAACTGACGCTGCGGCTGGCCGACGGCCAAGCCGTCCGCACCAAACACCACGCTGGCGTTGTACAACGCGCCGTCGCCAATCTGCAGTTGGCCCTGGCTGACGCTCGGGTTGGGCAGGGTGATGGAGCCGGCCACCACGGTTACGCCAAACTCTTTGGCCAGGCCACCGAACAGCACCTGATAGTCGCGGGCCATGGCGCGGGCTTTCATGCGCAGGTACGCGTCGTCCATGCGGTTACCGCCCGTGGCGCTGAGCCAGGCGCGTGCGAACTGCAGCGGGTTGCTGGCCGACAGCCAGTTCATTGCATCCTTGAGGTGCACGGCCTGATACAGCTCGTTTTTTTCACCGCTGAGCATCAGCCATGTGCCGATGTGTTCCGGCAGCACGACCACAGTCTTTTGATTGATCAGCCCTTGCTCGCGGGCTTTTTGCAGGTACGCCGCGAGCTTCAAGTGCAGGCGTTCGAGGCTCTGGTAGTCGGCGGGGAACAGCTCCGGCTGGATGCCGAGCAAGTTGCCGCGATCGGCAGGCTCGCCTTCGTTGACGGCCAGGGTGATGCGCAGGTCTGACAGGTAATGCGCCACGGGGCGCTCCTGGGTCCAGACCAGATACGCGGCGACGGCGGCAACCAGGGCCATGGAGACGGTGAACGCTAGAAGTTTACGCATGGGGCAACAGACAACAGACCGTGTGTAGGGTTCGCCGCCTAGGGTAGGGCGCCTGCACTCGCTTGCCAAGCGCCGCTGTGCATTCTGATCAATAAGTTGTCAGTTTCAGTCATTGAGCAGTAGTCCGCCGGCTCTTAGTCTGTGGGCATAAACCGATGGCATGCCGTTTGAGCGTGCCACGCCCCGTGATGATCCGTTGTGGAGCTGTACCATGACCGCTGCTGCTTACCCGCACCTGCTGGCCCCGTTGGACTTGGGTTTCACCACCTTGCGCAACCGCACCCTGATGGGGTCGATGCACACCGGCCTTGAAGAAAAACCCGGCGGTTTCGAGCGCATGGCGGCGTATTTTGCCGAGCGCGCACGCGGTGGCGTCGGCCTGATGGTAACGGGTGGCATTGGCCCGAATGACGAGGGCGGGGTGTACGCCGGTGCAGCCAAGCTGACCACCGACGAAGAAGCGCAGCAGCACAAGATCGTGACCCAGGCGGTGCATGCGGCGGGCGGCAAAATCTGCATGCAAATCCTCCACGCCGGGCGTTATGCCTATAGCCCCAAGCAGGTCGCACCGAGCGCGATTCAGGCGCCGATCAACCCGTTCAAGCCCAAGGCGCTGGACGAGGAGGGCATTCAGAAGCAGATCGAGGATTTCGTCACCTGCTCGCTGTTGGCACAGGTCGCCGAGTATGACGGCGTCGAGATCATGGGCTCTGAAGGCTACTTCATTAACCAGTTCCTCGCCGCGCATACCAACCACCGCACCGACCGTTGGGGTGGCAGCTACGAAAATCGCATGCGCCTGGCAGTCGACATCGTGCGCCGTGTGCGTGAAGCGGTCGGCCCGAATTTCATCATTATTTTCCGCCTGTCGATGCTCGACCTGGTGGAAGGCGGCAGCAGTTGGGAAGAAATCGTGCAGTTGGCCAAAGCGATCGAGCAGGCCGGTGCCACCCTTATCAATACCGGCATTGGCTGGCACGAAGCGCGTATCCCGACCATTGCGACCAAAGTGCCGCGTGGCGCGTTCAGCAAAGTCACCGCCAAACTGCGCGGTGCGGTGCAGATTCCGCTGATCACCACCAACCGCATCAACACCCCGGAAATCGCCGAGCAGATCCTCGCCGAAGGCGATGCCGACATGGTCTCGATGGCGCGGCCGTTCCTCGCCGACCCGGAGTTCGTCAACAAGGCGGCAGCCGGTCGTGCGGATGAAATCAACACCTGCATCGGTTGCAACCAAGCCTGCCTGGACCATACGTTTGGCGGCAAACTGACCACCTGCCTGGTCAACCCGCGCGCGTGTTACGAAACCGAGCTTAATTACCTGCCGGTCAAACAGATCAAAAAAATCGCCGTGGTCGGTGCCGGTCCAGCGGGGCTGGCGGCGGCCACCGTGGCGGCCGAGCGCGGCCATCAGGTGACGCTGTTCGACTCCGCCAGCGAGATCGGCGGCCAGTTCAACATCGCCAAGCGCGTACCGGGCAAAGAAGAGTTTTTCGAAACCCTGCGTTACTTCAATCGCAAGCTGCAGACCACGCATGTCGAGTTGTGCCTCAACACCCGTGTGGACGTGGCGCAACTGGCAGCGGGCGGTTACGACGAGATCATTTTGGCCACTGGCATCGCGCCGCGTACCCCGGCGATACCGGGTATCGACAACGCCAAGGTGCTGAGCTACCTGGACGTGATCCTTGAGCGCAAGCCGGTGGGCAAGCGTGTGGCGGTGATCGGCGCGGGCGGTATCGGCTTCGACGTTTCCGAGTTTCTGGTGCATCAGGGCGTGTCCACCAGCCTGGACCGTGATGCGTTCTGGAAAGAGTGGGGCATCGACACCCAGTTGCAAGCGCGTGGCGGCGTTGCCGGTATCACCGCTCAACCGCATGCGCCGGCGCGTGAGGTATTCCTGCTGCAGCGCAAGGCCTCCAAGGTCGGCGACGGCCTGGGCAAGACCACCGGCTGGATTCATCGCACCGGCCTTAAGAACAAGCAGGTGCAGATGCTCAACGGCGTGGAATACCTGAAGATTGACGAGGCAGGCCTGCACATCCGCATCGGCGCCGAGGGTGAGCCGCGGGTGCTGGCAGTCGACAACATTGTTATCTGCGCAGGCCAGGACCCACTGCGTGAACTGCACGACGGCCTGCTCGCCGCGGGCCAGCACGTGCACCTGATCGGCGGCGCCGATGTGGCGGCTGAGCTGGACGCCAAGCGCGCCATCAACCAGGGCTCGCGCCTCGCCGCCGAGCTGTAAAAACCCGCATGGGGCGGTGGTAGACTAGCGCCCCTTTTTGCACACGGATGCGCTCGCGTTATGGGTCCTTTCGACTGGCTGCCCCGCGCCCCCCTTGAACCGTTGCAGCTGGATTGGCTGAACGGCGTCGAGGTGGCCGTGCTGCGCCTGGACCGCATCGACCCGCTGATCAGCGGCAACAAATGGTTCAAGCTCACCGAGCATCTGGCACAGGCGCAGATCGCCGGTGCCAGCGGTGTCATCAGCCTCGGCGGCGCGCACTCCAACCACCTGCACGCGTTGGCGGCCGCCGGTAAACGCTTTGGGTTCACCACGGTCGGCCTGCTGCGTGGGCATCCTCAAGACACGCCGACGGTGCTCGACTTGAAAGCGTTTGGCATGCAACTGCATTGGCTGGGTTATGGCGGCTATCGTGCGCGGCATGAGGCGGATTTTTGGCTGCCTTGGCGTGAGCAGTATCCCGCACTGCACCCCGTGCCCGAAGGCGGTGGCGGCATCGAAGGGGCATTCGGTTGCGCAGTGCTGCTGGAGCAGGTGCGCACGCAACTCGGCAGCCTTGGCTGGGACGATTATGACGCCTGGTGGTTGGCGGCGGGCACGGGTACCACGCTGGCTGGGTTGGCACTGGCCGAGGCAGGCGCGCATGCAGTGTTTGGCGCCTTGGCGGTGCCGGATGATCATGGCGTGGCGCAGAACGTGCGGGCTATTGTGCGGGGTGGTTATGAACTGGTGGATGCCAGCCGAGGCGGTTTTGCCAAGGTTGATCCGCCGTTGCTCGACTTTATCCACGCCACCGAACAAGCCTGTGGCGTGCCGCTGGAGCCCCTTTACACCGGCAAAGCCTTGTTGGCCTTGAAGCAACAGATTGAGGCTGGACGCTTCGGCCCTGGCACGCGGTTGATCTTTGTGCACACCGGCGGCCTGCAAGGCCGCCGAGGCTTCAGCGCCTAGTGTGTGGGAGGGGGCTTGCTCGCGATGCAGGCACCGCGGACCCTCAGGCATGCCGAGTGGATGCTATCGCGAGCAAGCCCGCTCCTATCAAACTACAAATAACCTATTGTTTTTGCTATTAAAATTTATTTGGGCTTGTGACTTTGGTCTTGGGTGCATATCCGTTACTGAGTTTATGGCTTATATCGGTTCCGCTCTTACAGCGGGTCACTTTTGAACAGCGCAAAAGTAACCATGGTTACTTTTGACTGGGCCGGCTTCCGGATCTATCAAAAGTGACTCGCTGTAAGAGCGAAACCGATACAAGCCATCACCCAAATAATGGATATATACCCAACCTGAAGAACACCCCCGAACCAGCCCGATGCGCAATAGCGCCACATCAAAGATGCAGTCGGGCCTCCCACAGTTGACCGTGTTCGGTTTGAAGTCAGCGCCTGCCGGGCATCATCCGCAGCGCGGTGTTATCGCGCAGGATGTAATGGTGCGCAAGCCCCGCCACTGCATGCAGCCCGATCAGCCAATAACCGGTCTTGCCAAACAGTACGTGCCAGCCTTCGATCTCCTTGGCCAGGTCTTTGTTTTCAGCGATTAACGGCGGCAACTCAATGCCGTAGAACATCACCGAATGGCCCTCTGCGCTGACGATCAGCCATCCCGCAATCGGCATGCCGATCATCAACGCATACAGCGTAACGTGCATCAGCGTCGCCAACAGGCTCTGCCAGCGCGGCGGTGCGGGCACGATCTTCGGCGCAACGCCCATGCTGCGGGCAAACAGGCGCAGCCATACCAGCACAAATACGCTGAGGCCGAACATGAAGTGCATTTCGACGATCAACGTTCGCGCGCCACTGCCTTTGGGGAATTGGCCGCGTAACTCTATGCAGGCGTAAACCACCGCCAGCAGCACCACCATCAACCAGTGCAGCGCAATCGACATGGTGCTGTAGCGGGTATCGGAGTTTTTCCACGGCATTGCTGGTTCCTCACTCATCAGGGCAAACCTCCGTTCTTTGGCGACGGAGTGCTTTTACTGTATGCCGGTTTTGAGCGGTTTGCTTGGTGTAAATGCCGCTGTTTTGACCTCTATCAGTGGCTTTGCGGCATTTCACCGCGCGCCAGGCGCTGGTTGATGTTGGTGATAACCGCAGGCAGGTCGGTAAGGGTGTCGATCAGGTAGTGCGGGCGCGAGCCTTCGAACAGCGCGTGGATGCGTTCGCGCTCGCTGGCCAGCGTGCTGCTGTCCAGCGCGCGAAATTGCTCGTAGGTCAGGCCCAGCGCGTTGCCTGAGCAGGTCAGCGCGACGGTCCACATGCCGGCGCGGCGGCCTTCGAGAATGCCCGGTACAGTGTCGTCGACTTTCACGCAGGCCGCCACGTCATCAATGCCCAGCGCGATCACGTTGGCCAGTGCTTGCGCAGGCCATGGGCGGCCATTGGGCACCTCGTCAGTGGCGACCACGTGGTCGGCGACGTAGCCGTTGCTGGCGGCCAGCGCGACGACTTTGTCCATCACTTGCTTGGGGTAGCCGGAGCAGGAGCCGACCTTGATGCCTTGCACCCGCAGGCGCGCAATAGTGTCGAGCGCGCCGGGGATCAAGGCGGAGTGCTCGGCGATTTTTTCGATTTGCAGCGGCATGAAGCGCTGGTAGATGGCGGTGACGTCATCATCTGTTGGCGTGCGGCCAAACGCTGCGCGGTAACGCTCGGCCACTTGCGGCTGATTGCAGAGGGTGCGGATATGCTCCCACTTGCCCATGCCCATTGGCCCACGGGCTTCTTCGATGGAGACTTGCACGCCGAACTCGGCGAAGGCTTCGACAAAGATTTGGGTCGGCGCGAAAGAGCCGAAGTCGACCACGGTGCCGGCCCAATCGAGGATCACGGCCTGCAGGGTGTTGGGGGTGTGATAGTTCATGCTTGGGCTCCTGAAGGTGAAAGGTTGACGCCCATCGCGCGCAGCACGTGCGCGATGGCGGTGACGGCGGCGTGCATATCGGCTGCGTCGACATGGCCGATGCAGCCCACGCGGAAGGTTTCCACTGTGGTCAATTTGCCGGGGTAAAGGATGAAACCCTCAGCCTTGACGCCCTCATAAAACGCCTTGAACTGGTAGCGCGGGTCTTGCGGGGCGTGGAAGGTCACGATGATCGGTGCCTGAATCGCCGCCGGCAAAAAGCTGCGCAGGCCCAGTTCGGCCATGCCGTCGAGCAGCGCCTGGCAGTTGAGCGCGTAGCGTTGATGGCGCTCGGGCAGGCCGCCTTCTTCGTGGTATTGCAGCAGCGCTTCGTGGAGGGCCGCGACCACGTGGGTCGGCGGGGTGAAACGCCACTGGCCGGTTCTGGCCATGTAGCTGTGCTGGTCGAACAGGTCCAGCGCCAGCGAGTGGCAATTGCCTTGGGCGGCCGCCAGCGCGTGTTTTTCGGCAAACACAAAGCCTGCGCCCGGCACACCTTCCAGGCACTTGCCCGAGGCGGCAATCAGCGCGTCGAACGGCACTTGGCGGGCATCTATGGGCAGCGCGCCGAAGGAGCTCATGGCGTCGATGATCAAACGCTTGCCGTGCTGTTTAACCACGTCGGCGATGTGCGCCAGCGGGTTGAGAATGCCGGTGCTGGTTTCGCAATGAATCAGCGCGACATGGGTGATCGTCGGGTCGGCGTGCAGCAGGCGGTCGACGTCGGCCGCGCTGGCAGGCTGGTCTTCGGCGGTCTCGAACGGGCTGAAAGGGCGGCCGAGCACTTCGCAAATCTTCGCCAGCCGTTTGCCGTACGCGCCGTTGATCAGCACCAGCACCTTGCCGTCACGCGGGACCAACGTGCCGATGGCCGCTTCGACCGCAAACGTGCCGCTGCCTTGCAAGGGGATGCAATGGTGGCTGTCGGCGCCGTTGATGATCGCCAGCAGTTGCGCGCAGACACTCGCGGTGAGCTGGTTAAAACGGTCATCCCATGAACCCCAGTCCACCATCATCGCCCGGCGCGTGCGCGCAGACGTGGTCAAGGGGCCGGGTGTGAGCAGGATGGGCGCGACGGTGTTCATCTCAGGTCCTCGCATGGGATGGGGGTGAAGCTACGGCGCCTAAATTGCAGTTTGGCTTGTCATCAATCAAATTGTTTGTTGTTATGCGAGCTATCAGTGAGGCCGATAGCTATGAATTTATTCCAACTGCGTGCATTTGATGCGGTGGCCCGCGAGGGCAGCTTTACCCGCGCGGCGGCGCGGCTGTTCATCAGCCAGCCGGCCGTGACCGGGCATATCAAGGCCCTGGAAGAGCACTACCAGATTGCGCTGTTGCGTCGCACGGCGCGGCGGGTGGAGTTGACCGAGGAAGGCACCCGCCTGGCCGCCATCACCCGGGCGATTTTTGGCTTGGTGGACGAAGCGCAGACCTTGCTGGAAGCCAATCGCCAATTGCTCACCGGGCGCATTGAAGTCGCCGCAGACGGCCCGCACCTGGTGATGCCGATGATCGCCAGCCTGCGCGCGCGCTACCCCGGCATTACCGTGAACCTGCGGTTGGGTAACGCTCAGGAAACCCTCGCTGCGTTGTTGTCCGAGCACGCGGACGTGGCGGTGCTGACCGAGGTGGAGCCGCGCACTGGCTTGCACCTGCAGCCGCTTGAACAATCGCGGCTGTGCGCATTGGTGCCGGCCGGGCACCCGTGGCTGGCCGACCCGGCGGGCATTCGCCTGGCGCAATTGCACGAGGTGATCATGGTGCTGCGCGAACCCGGCTCCATCACCCGGCGCACCTTCGATAACGCCTGCGCGATGGCGCACGTGCAGCCCAAGGTATTGCTGGAACTCGACAGCCGCGAGGCGGTGACCGAAGCCGTCGCCGCCGAGTTGGGTGTGGGCGTGGTGTCGTCAATCGAGGTCAGCCGCGACCCGCGGGTGCACGCGATTCCTTTGCACGGCGATGGGCTGGTCAACCGGCACATGCTCGGTTGCCTGCAGCGACGCCGCTCATTGCGCTTGATCCAGGCGTTTTTCGAGTTGGCGTCGTGACGGTTTTTTGCTGGAACGATTTTTTTTTGCCCTATAAACTCTGCCGCCAAAGCGCCGGCCAGTAGACGTCTCGGCGCCATGCATATGAAGAGAGTGAGTCATGGGCGCACAGTGGAAAGTCAAACATAAAGAAGCGGCATCGAATGCCAAGGGCAAAATCTTTGGCAAGCTGGTGAAAGAAATCACCATCGCCGCCCGCAATGGTGCCGACACCGCAACCAACGCCCACCTGCGTCTGGTCGTGGAGCAGGCCAAAAAGGCCTCGATGCCCAAGGAAACCCTGGAGCGCGCGATCAAGAAGGGCGCCGGTCTGCTGGGTGAAACCGTGCAGTACCACCGCGTGACCTACGAAGGGTTTGCCCCGCACCAGGTGCCGTTGATCGTTGAGTGCGTGACCGACAACATCAACCGTACTGTGGCGGAAATTCGCGTGGCGTTCCGCAAGGGCCAGTTGGGTGCTTCCGGCTCGGTGGCCTGGGACTTTAACCATGTCGGCCTGATCGAAGCGTCGCCGGACACCCCGGACGCCGACCCTGAGATGGCCGCCATCGAAGCCGGCGCCCAGGATTTCGAAGAGGGTGAAGAGGAGGGTACCAGCCTGTTCATCACCGAGACTACCGACTTGGACGCTGTGCAAAAATCACTGCCGGAGCAGGGGTTTACCGTGTTGTCGGCCAAGCTCGGCTACATCGCGAAGAACCCGGTGAGCGGTTTGACCGATGAGCAGATGGCCGAAGTCGAAGCCTTTTTGGAAGGCTTGGACAACCACGATGACGTGCAGGATATGTTTGTCGGCCTGGCTGGCTAAGCTTACATATCCGGTATTTGGGTTAGGGCTTGTATGGGTTCCGCCCTTACGGCGGGTCACTTTTGAACATCCGGAAGCCCGCGTGCGGCCATCGTGGTTTAACGGGGCGCTTCTCAGATCAAAAGCAGATCAAAAGCAAGAGCACGGCGGCCTGAAAGCCGACCTGAGTGGTTGAAGCAGATCAAGGGCGCTTTTTGTGGGAGGGGGCTTGCTCCCGATAGCAGTTTTACAGTTGATACATGAGTCGACTGACCCACCGCCATCGCGAGCAAGCCCGCTCCCACATGGGTTCGGCGCTGTTAGGTAGACTGCAGCAGCGCTTCGATCTCTTCGAAGCTTGGGCGCGCCAGCACGTCGGGCTGGCAGCAGTTTCTGTGCAGCTCCAGCAGCCGCTGATCACTTGACCCCGCCTCAACCCGCTCCAGCAACTCCCCCAGCAACACGCCGAACGCGCGCACTTCAATGCGTTGCAGTGCTCTGGTTTCGAGGGTGTCGGCCGTGGCATGGAACGACGCCGCGCCAAAGTCGCCCAGCAAGCAATCACCCGCTTCGTTCCACAAGATATTGTGGCCGTACAAATCGCCGTGGGTGATGCCGTGACGGTGCAAATGCGCGGCCACCGAGGCGATGCCTCGGGCCATGCGCAAGGCCACGTCGAAGCTGAAACGCGTGTCGGGTTGGTAAATATCGCGGGTGCACGATGCCAGGCTCGGCAGGGCGGCGAGGTTGCGGTAGCTCGGGTCGATCAGGTCCATCACCAAGGCGGCCTGGTCTTGCGGGTGGTCAACTACGCGGCCTTGCACTTTGATCAGGTTGGGGTGCAAACCTGCGGCGATACAGGCCTGCATTTCATGCAGCGGCGAGCCGTCGCTGGTGATCGTGCCTTTATACAGTTTGACCGCAACCGGCTTGGCGGCTGGCGCCCACTGCGCCTTGCGAATGATCCCGGAGGCGCCTTCGCCCAGCACTTCGCCCAAAACCAACTGCGACCAGGGAATGTTCGCCGTCGCCTCATCTGCCGCGACCTCCACGGCCATCTCCACCGGGTTACCGGCGTAGGCCAGCCAGGTCAGGCTGGGCATGGTCAGCAGCCAGGGCGGCAGTTGGGTCAGGCGGTTGGAGGCGATGCGAATCAGCTCCAGGTTGGCGCAGTTGGCCAGGCTCTGCGGCAGGTGTGCGAGTTGGTTGCCGGCCAGCATCAGTTTTTGCAGCAATGGCCGTTCGCCCAATGCACTGGGCAATTGGCTGATGCAGTTATCGGTGAGGATCAGCCAGCGCAACTGCGGCGGCAGAGAGGCTTCGGGTACATGCCTGATCTGGTTGGCCTTGAAGCCAATCATGCTCAGTTTTGTGCACTGGCCCAGGCATTCCGGCAGCGCGGTAAAGGCGTTGTCCGAGCAAAACAGCACGCGCAGATGCGTCAGGCGATGCAAGTCATCCGGCAAGCTGCTCAGGGCATTGCCGGTGAGGTTGAGGATTTCCAGGGAGTCGGCCAGCTCGAAGATTTCCTGCGGGAATTCGGTCAACCCGCAGGACAGGTCCAGGCGCGTGATTCCGGCCAGTTGGCCGGCCTTGAGTTGGGCGAGGGTATTCATCGGCGGCGCGGTCACTCGGCAAGAGGGCGTAAAAAGGCGCTCATGATACCGGGTCGGGCGCGGGTTGCGCGCGCGCCGTTTGCAATTGTCCGAGGCGGCTGGCGGTGCGCGCAAGGTCAATGGCCTGGCCTTCCAGCGCTTCAGCCAAGGGCAACTGGCCGATCAGTGTCAGGCGTTTATCCTGATCGTAGAGCACGTCCACCACGTTGATAAAACGCTGTTGCACGGCGATCGGGCAGTCTGCGAGTGGCGGCAGGCCGTCGATGATCCAGTGGTCGAAGTCCTCGCACAGCAGCAGGTAATCCATCACGGCCGTGAGCTGTTCGCAGAGGTCGTTGAAGGTGAAGGCGAGCGTGGCGGCCTGATGGCGGCGGCAGCTCAATTGCCGGGTGCCGACGGTCAAGCATTGCGCCGGGCAATCGGCAGCGGGTAACCCCAAGGCCTCGCGCTGCTGCGTGGTGCCTGGCCACACGTATTGACCGGTGCTGAAGCGCTGTTGCGCATGGGCCTGCGGCAAGCTGCGAAAATCCTGGTCTGAACTGACTTCCAGCACCTCCATACGCGCGGCGATAAGGTCGATCACCGGTTTGAAGCGTTCGTGGTACAGCGGGTTGGGCAACAGCCCTTGCGGCGCGTAGTTGGAGGTCACCAGCACCAGCACGCCGCGCCGGAACAGCGCCTTGAATAACCGGCTGATGAGCATCGCATCGCCAATGTCGTGGACGTGGAATTCGTCGAAACACAGCACGCGGCAACCCGCCAACAGCTCGTTAAGGGTTACGGCCAAGGCATCGTCATGCTCGCGGTGCAGGAACATGCCCCGGTGCAGCCGGGCGAAAAATGCATGGAAGTGCACCCGCTGTTTCTCGGCAATCGGCAGCGCCTGGAAAAAACCGTCGAGCAGCCAGCTTTTGCCACGCCCCACCGGGCCGTGAAGGTAAAGGCTGCGAGTGGGCTGGCCGGCGAGCAGGTGCCCGGCTTCGCGGGCGAGGGCGGCAATCGCCTGGGTTTGCCCCGCACTGAGGGTATAGCCCAGTTGCTCGGCCTGGGCCTGAAAGTAAGCGGGGATGGGCGATGCGCCGGCGGGTTCGGCGTTGTTACCAAACAGGCGCTGGATCAGGGAAAACACGGCCAATGCGAGTCACTCTGTGTTTCGGTGGTGGCTTACTTTAGGGCGCCCGCGGCGATTTGACCAATAGCGCCCGCTATTGCGCAACAGTCGGGCACGCGCAAAAACCTTTCCGGACTGGCGGTTTTTCTGCCAGTGGCTAACCTCATAGTCAGGCGTTACCCCTGTATAAGGAATTGGGGCTGTGAAGGGACGAGCAGTATTGGCGGTGATGGGCACGATGCTCTGCAGTACGGTGTACGCCGCGCAGTTGCAGGTGGTGGTGCGCATTGACGTGCAGCGTGGCTGCCAACTGGTGGGCACTACCCGCAGCGCAGGCATCGAGCAACTGGGCGTATTGGATTTCGGCAGCGGCGCGCGTCTGGATGACCCGGCCGGGCCTTTGAGTGCGGCGCTGATCAGCCAGCGTCAGCCACGCCTGGAATGTAACCCCGACACGCCTTACCAAGTGCGCGTCGACGGCGGCCTGCATGGTGGCGTCGGCGAAGTGCGCTACCTGAGCGCCGCAACCCCTTCGAGTCAACCCATTCCCTATCGTATCTACGCAGACGCTGCGCGGTTGATCCCGTTGCCGGTGGATGTGCCCCTCAGCGGGCGGGTGCCGGACTCAGGCTCCGTCGACTTGCCCCTGTATGGCCGAATCGAACCGCTGAAAGGCATCCCGGCCGTCGGTCGTTATTCCGACCTGCTCAAGGTCACGGTCACATGGTAAGCCGGTTGCTGGCCTTGGCGGCCATGGGCAGCTTATTGCTGGCAACGGAGCACGCCCGGGCGGCGGTGGCCAGCGGGTTTATCCAGGCGCGCATGGTGGTGACCGCCAGTTGCGAAGTGAGCCGCGGCACTGACACGGCGCCGGTCAGCCCGACGGGCGGCACGGCCATGCTCGATTTCGGCAGCCAGGGGCCGACCTGGAGCAACCCCTTGGGCGCGGGCCTGTCGGCCAGCGGTACAGCGCCGCTGTCGGTGTCATGCAACCCGACAGTCGCAAGTTTCACCGTGACCATTGACGGCGGCACCAATGCCGTTGGCACCACGCGGCGCCTGAGCAACGGCCGCCAGACCATCGATTATCAACTGATGGCCGACCCGTTGGGGCGCATTCCCTATCGGATCGGCCAGCAACACAGTTTTGTCGCCAGCGATGGCACACAAATGACCATCCCGGTGTGGGGCGCCGTGGTGGCCAATACAACTGCCCTGCCTGCCGGCACCTACACCGACACGTTGACCGTGACACTGGACTGGTAACTCAAAGGGATGACCATCATGCACACATTAGTATCTCGAATAGGCGTCTGCGCGCTGGGCCTTGCGATGGCCTCCAGCCTCAGCGCGGCGACCACCGTAACCGGGCAGATCACCTCCAGCATGACGCTGATCGCGAGTTGCCAGGTCAACGGTTCCGGGGCGGCCACCGGCTTGAACTTCGGTAGCTTGAACTTCGGCACCACCAACAGCTTGTTCACCAACGCCGACGCGCAACTGTTGGGCGGCACCGGTACGGGCGGCGCGCTGTCGGTGCTGTGTTCTGCCGGCACCACGCCGACGGTCAAGGTGCGTGCCGGCGCGCATGACAACGCCTCGCCAGGCGGCACGCGTGCCCTGGCCGACGGTGCGGGTAACTTCGTGCCGTATGACTTCTACACCGACAGCGGGCACTCCGCGCTCCTGGCTATCGACGGCGTGATCACCCTGGCCGCGAGTACCGGCGTGGCGCAAACCGTCAACCTCTACGGCCGCGCGGTGGGCAAGGCAGGGCTGCCAGCGGGCACGTATACCGACACGGTGGCCGTAGAACTGACGTTCTGACGCCATGACACGTTCGGTGTGGCTCAAGGCATTGCTGGCCTGCGCGTTTGCAGTGCCGCTGCCGCTGTCGGCGGTGACCAGCCAGAGCTTTCAAGTCAGCGCGACGGTCACGCCGGGCTGCCTGATTGTGGGCGCGGGGCCTAACTATGGCGCGCTGGCCTACGGCAGTTATTCGGCCCTCGCCACCGGCACGGTGAGTGCGGCGCTGACCAGCGGGGTGATCTTGCAATGCACGCCCGGGGTGACGCTGAGCATGAGCGTCGATGGCGGGTTGCACAGCAGCACCGGGCGCAATATGCAGCACAACAGCAGTAGCGCGCGCGTGGGTTATCAGTTGTTCAGGGATGCGGCGTTCAGTCAGAGCCTGGGCATTAGTCAGAGCGTCACCGTCAGTTACAGCGATGCAACCACCATCAGCTTGCCGATTTACGGGCGGGTGCAGTTACCCGGCAATCAGCCTGGGGGGACGTACAGCGATACGCTGCAGGTGCAGTTGTCGTGGTAGGGCTATGAGTATAAGGAGTGGGTTTATGCGTTCACCTTCCCGGCGGCTTTGGGCCGCGGGTGTTGCCTTGGCTGCCGTGTGCTCGGCGGGGCTTGTGCAGGCAGCGAGTTCGGTGCTGATCTGGCCCATCGACCCGGTGCTGGAAGCCGATCAACAGGCCAGCGCGCTGTGGCTGGAAAACCGTGGCAGCGAGACGGCCAGCCTGCAGATTCGGGTGTTTGCCTGGAGCCAGAGTGGTTTTGACGAGCAGTACCAAAACCAGCGCGATGTGGTTGGCAGCCCGCCGGTGGCGAGAATCGAGCCAGGGCAAAAGCAACTGGTACGCCTGACGCGAACCCGTGAAGTGCCGCCGGGGCAGGAGCTCGCCTATCGCATCATCATTGATGAAATCCCCTCGGCGCTGCAGGTGCCAACGCCGCCGGAGGGCAAGAATACCGCAGCGGCCATCCGCTTCCAGATGCGTTACTCGGTGCCGTTGTTCGCCTACGGCGCTGGCCTGTGGAGCAAGGACGATGCTACCCGCCAGCGCGACCCCAAAGGCGCTGGCAAGCCGGACCTGAGCTGGCAAAAAGTCAACGTGGCCGGGCGCACCTACATTGAGGTGCGCAACCAGGGCGCGGTGCATGCGCGCCTCACAGACGCCTCGTTCAAGCAGGGCGGGCAGCCCCGGCCTCTGGTAGATGGCCTGCTCGGTTATGTGCTGCCCGGCGCGACCATGCGCTGGCCGGTGCCGGACGCGGTGTCCGCCGATCAGCCGTTGCAGGTACGCATCAACGGTGCGCCGCAATTGGAGAGTCTGGCGCCAAAGCGGTAACCGCTGCACCGCGCGACGGCGTTAGTCCCGGGTTCAACAGGATGGAGATGTCCATTGAAGGACACAACGCCATGGAGCCGTGGTTGGGCTCGTTGTAGGTGGCCGTCGGTGGCAGTGGTGAGCGGGCTGTGCGGTGCGATGATTGCGCTGCCGGGCGTGGCTGGCGACCTGCCGCCGCCCCCAAGCAGTCTGGAGGCTGTTGCCGATGCACAACTGTTTCTGGAGCTGGTGGTTAACCAGATGGACACTGGCCGCGTTATCGCGGTTGATCAACGGGCCGGGCAGCTCTATGTGCCAGCCAGTGCGTTACAGGACGTGGGCATGAAATTGCCGGGCGACCTCACCGGCAGCATCGCCCTGGACGCGCTGCCGGGTTTGCACAGCGACTACGACAGCAACGGCCAGCGCCTGTTGCTGGATGTACCGCCCTCGTGGCTGCAGGAACAGTTCATCGGCAATCGCAATACCTACCCGCGCACTCAGGCCATGAGCAGCTTTGGCGCATTGCTTAACTATGACGTGTATTTCAACGACACCGACGAAGGTGGCAGTTACCTCGCCGGGTGGAGCGAACTGCGACTGTTCGATAATTGGGGCACCTTGTCGACCACCGGGCAGTACCGCCAAACCCTGATCGGCGGCGTCAGCGACAGCACGCTCAACAATGGCTATCGGCGTTACGACACCACGTGGCGGTTCTCGGATGACGAGCGGCTGCTGACCTACGAAGCGGGGGATGTGATCAGCGGCTCGCTGCCCTGGAGCAGTTCGGTACGATTGGGCGGGGTGCAACTGTCGCGCGATTTCGCGGTGCGCCCGGACCTGGTCACGTATCCCTTGCCGCAATTTGCCGGTGAAGCGGCCGTGCCGTCCTCGGTTGACCTGTTTATCAACGGCTACAAGTCCGAAAGCGCGCTGCTGCAACCGGGGCCTTACACGCTTACCAATATTCCGTTCATTAACGGCGCCGGTGAAGCGGTGGTCGTCACCACCGACGCCTTGGGTCGCCAAGTCTCGACCACCGTGCCGTTCTACGTCACCAGCACGTTGTTGCAACAAGGCCTGTCGGATTTTTCGGTGGCCGCCGGGACCTTGCGCCGCGATTACACCCTGCGTGATTTCGGTTACGGACCGGGCGTCGCCAGCGGCACCTTTCGCTATGGTTACTCCGACAACCTGACGCTTGAAAGCCATGCCGAAGCCGCCAGCGACCTGACGCTCGGCGGGCTGGGCGGCAACCTGCGGCTGGGTAACTTCGGCGTGCTCAATACGGCCGTCGCCCAAAGCCAGTTCGCAGGCCGCACCGGCCAGCAACTGAGCCTGGGTTACCAGTACAACAGCACGCGCTACAGCCTGTCGTACCAGCGCGTCGAACGGCGCGATGAATACGCCGACTTGAGCCTGGTCGACACGCCCTACGCCAGCCTCAGCAAGCGCAGCGAACAGGTGACGTTAAGCCTCAACCTGGAGCGTTTTGGCAGCTTGGGCGTTGGCTACTTCGATGTGCAGGCGGCCGATGATTCGCGCACGCGGCTGTTTAACCTGAGCTGGAGTAAACCGCTGTGGCGCAACACCAGTTTTTACCTGTCGGGCAACCGCGAGGTAGGCGACAGCAACTGGGCGATGCAGGCGCAATTGGTCATTCCGTTCGACCTCAGTGGCAGCCTGGCCGTGAGCAGCGAGCGCAGCAAAGACGGCGCCAGTCGCCAGCGCGTCAATTACAGCAGTGCGGTGCCCAGCGAAGGGGGCGTGGGCTACAACCTCGGCTACGCTCAAGGCGATGGCCCGACCTATCGCCAGGCCGACCTGACCTGGCGCCTGCAATCGGTGCAGTTGCAGGCCGGCGTGTACGGCAGCAGCGACGCCGAGACGCGCTGGGCAGATGCCAGCGGTTCATTGGTGTGGATGGGCGGCAATACGTTTGCCGCCAACCGCATCAACGACGCTTTCGTGGTGGTGAGCACCGAGGGTTTCGCCGGTATTCCGGTGCGCTACGAGAACCAACTGGTGGGCCACACCGACCGCAATGGGCATCTTTTGGTGCCGTGGAGCAGTGCGTATTACCGCGGCAAGTACGAAATCGACCCGCTGAACCTGCCGCCGAATATCCAGAGTGCGAACGTGGAGCAACGCGTCTCGGTGCGGCGTGGCAGCGGTTATCTGTTGGCGTTTCCGTTGCGTCGCGTGATCGCTGCGAGCATCACGCTGGTGGACAACCAGCATGAGGACTTGCCGCTGGGCAGCCTGGTCGTCCACGAACAAAGCAACACGCAGGCGGTGGTGGGCTGGGATGGCCTGGTGTACCTGGAAAACCTCAGCGCGCACAACACGCTGCAGGTGACCTTGGGTGAAGGGCGCACCTGCCAGGCGACGTTCGACATTGATGAGCAACAACAGGACGTGCCGCTGATCGGGCCGTTGGTCTGCCAATGAGGGGCTGAACAAGGAGCGTGCAGGTGAGAGGCAAGGGATGGCTGTACCTTGTGGGGCTGATCGGGCTGATGTTTTCGGCGCAGGCAATGGCGCTGTGTTCGGTGGTCACCCCGACCCCGGTGAGTTTTGGCTCGATCAGTTCGATGACCGTGCGCACCGCTGCACAGGCCAGTTCCAGCGCTAACGCGGGGTTGCGTTGCACCTCGACACTGATCTCGCTGCTGGTCTCTACTGACCACTTTTATGCCACGGTGACGGGCTCTACCCAAGGTGGCATGGTCGGGCCGACGGGGGATGTGATTGGCTACACGCTCTACGGCAATAACACCACCAGTTATCCGATCACACGCAACAGCCAATTTGATTTTGGCGCCGCCAGCGGCATCGCTCAAACCCTTGGGCTGGTGGCGGGGCCGGGCGCAAAAAACCTCCCGCTGTACGTGAGTAGTATTACCGGCAGCAACGTGGCTGCAGGGCTGTACAGCGAGACCTTGAGCATTGCCTGGAACTGGAACTATTGCTCCGGCATCGGCATCGGCGGCATCTGCGCGGGGCGCGATACCGGCACCGGCACGTCGGCGATGACCGTCAGCATGACCGTCACCAACGATTGCCAGATCACCGCGCCGAATATCAGCTTTGGCAGCGCGCCGGTGGTGAGCGGTTTTGCCCCTGTCAGCGCGCAGACCATCAGTATCACCTGCACCAAAGGCAGCGCCTACACCGTAGGCCTCAGCGATGGCCAGAACCCGGTCAGCGTGGGTGGGCGCAGGCGCATGATTGCCGGCACCAATTACCTCGCCTACGACATCTTCAAAAGCGCCGGCACCACGCGCTGGGGCAGCGTCGGCGCAGCGCGACGGGACAGCTCGACCGCCGAGGTCAACCCCGGCAACGGCCTGGGCACCGGCAGCCAGATTTTCACCTACAACGCCAAGGTCTACACCGACCAGCCCACGCCACCGGCCGGCACCTATACCGACAACGTCGTGCTGGACGTTGGGTTCTAGAACTTGAGCATCTTTGCCGTGGGCTCATCGTTCGGGCTGACCACGGCATAGTTGTACCCGGCACCGGACCAGTACTCAGCCTGCAGCCCATCGGCAGTGCGGCTGCCACGCGGCAAAAAGCCGTTTTCCGGGCCTGGCGGGCGAATGTAGAAACTGATGCGCCGACCTTGCGTGTCTTCGTACAGCACCATCGCCGCAGCGCCTTGTTCAGTGGTGAGCAGGCGCCCGCTGACCGGTGTAAAACCTGACGCGCTCAAGTCCGGCAGGCGGTGTGCCTGATTGAAGTAGCGGTCGAGCCACGCCTGCATGTTGACGCTGCCCTGGGCCTTGAAATCGGCTGGCATGATGCCGTCCTGGGCAAACAGGCGGAACGCTTGCATGGCGTCGGCCATCGGCAACATCGGCGCTTGGGTCGCTTCGCGGGCGTGCCAGCCGCCCAGGCCGCCGAGAGTGACGGCGATCAACAGCACGGCGGCGGTGGCGAAGTGGCGGCGCGATTGATGCTGGATGCGTTGGCGGATCAGTGCCGGGTCCAGGTCGGGGTTGGCCGGTTGTTGCAAAACCCCGCTCAAGGCGGCGCGCAGCACTTGCGCATCGTGCTGCCAGGCCTGCACTTGAGCTGCCACGTCGGGGTGCGCGGCCAACCAGGTGTCGAGTACGCGGCGGTCGCTTTCCAACAGTTGGTGATCGACGTAGGCATGCAAATCGCGTTCGCTGGGGGGCAGGCTGATCATTTGAGTATCCGCAGGGAAGGGCTGGCAATTTCGCCATCGCTGAGTTGGCGCAAGGCTTGGCGCGCGCGTGACAGGCGCGACATGACGGTGCCGATGGGCACCTCGAGGATAGCCGCGACTTCCTTGTAGCTTAAGCCTTCGACGCAGACCCAGAGCAGCAAGGCGCGTTGCTCGGTGTTGAGTTGGTCGAAGGCTTGCAGGGCCGATTGGGCCATCACCGTGCGCTCCACCGAGGGCTGAGCGTCGTCACGGCCGGTAAGAAATTCGAGCATGCGCGCGTAACGCCGGCTGCGCCGGTGGGCATCGAGAAATTGTCGGTAAAGGATCGAGAACAGCCAGGCGCGCAGGTCACCTTCGGTGCGTTTGTCGGCCCAACGGGTAATCGCGCGCTCAAGGCTCGACTGCACCAAGTCGTCGGCGCTGCTGGCGTTACGGGTCAGGGACACGGCAAAACGCCGCAACCTGGGGATGAGTTCACGTAACTGTTCGTCGAGTTCATGCATGGGGGGCGAGTCTAGCCGGTTGTGTAGGTGTAGACGCTCGCCGCTGTAAGTTATTCCCACAGGAAGCAATAAGAAATTTTCCCCTGCAGGTGGGTAATGCCTTAAGGATTCTGGTGCCTGTAATGTCTGAACTGCCCACCAATCAACCCTCGTACTTGCCGGAACAGCGTTGGCAATAAACATACGAGGGTTTTTTCATGACATTTTCGCCAATCAACACTCAGTTTTTTTTCCTGCCGTTGCTGGCTCATTTGCCTGCCGTGCGGCGTGTTTTATTTGAGCAATGGGGATGTGGCCCGACAAGCCAGCCCACCTTCGATCGTGTGCACCACGCGATTGAAATGCAAGCGGCGCTGGCGCCGCAAGCGACCGCCGCCGTGTGGGCGGGCCAGCGTATCAGCTATGAACAACTCAACCGCCAGGCCAATCGGTTGGCCGTGCGCCTGACCGAGCTGGGCGTGAAACGCGGCGACACGGTAGCGTTGTTCGTCGAGCGCTCAATCCCAATGGTGGTAGGGCTTTTAGCCGTGTTGAAGGTGGGCGCTGCGTACGTGCCGCAGGACGCCAGAATCGTGCCGAGCCTGCAGTTGGCGATGGTCCTCGACTCATTGACCAGCCCGGTGGTGCTGACGCTGTCGCACCTGGTTGATCGCATTCCCGCAGAAGCGGCCGATCGCTGCCTGTGCCTGGATACGTTCCTGGCTGAAGAGCTTTGGGTGGCGCAAAACAATGATCAGGTGTTCGCCGCCACCGACACCGATGACCTGTGTTTCGTGTTGTTCACCTCGGGCACTACCGGCCGGCCGAATGGCGTGTGTGTCAGTCACCGCAACGTATGTAACATTCTGCTGACCCAGCCAGGCCAGATGGGCATGGCGCCTGGCCGCAACGTGGGGCAGATCCTCAACATCGGGTTTGACATGGCGGCCTGGGAAATCCTCGGTTGCCTGGCCCATGGGGCAACGCTGTTGATTCGCGGCAAAGACATAGCGAAGACCGCTGCGCAGTGCCATGTGTTAATCGCGACGCCTTCGATACTGGCCAGCCTCGACCCGCAGCAGTGCCCGGTCATGAGTGTGGTCGCGGTGGCGGGGGAGCCCTGTTCCCAAGCGCTCGCCGACCTGTGGGCCACGCATTGTGCGTTTTACAACGGCTGCGGGCCCACCGAAACCACCATCGTCAATACGTTGCACCTGCATGTGCCCGGTACGTTGTTAACCATCGGTCAGCCGACGCCCAATAACACGGTGTATGTGCTCGACGAACAGGGCCGCGCCTGTGAATTGGGGGAAATCGGCGAAATGTGGGCCGGTGGCATGGGCGTCACGGCGGGCTACCTGAACAATACCCCGCTGACCCAGGAACGTTATCGCCCGGACCCTTTTTTGGGTGGCGAGGCGATGATGTTTCGCACGCGAGACTTGGGACGGTGGACGCCCGATGGGCAACTTGAGCACCTGGGCCGTGTTGACGATCAGGTAAAGGTTCGCGGCTTTCGTGTGGAACTGGACGCGGTGTCTTCGGCCCTGGAGGCCGCTGCCGGTTGCACGCGCGCCGTCACGCTTAAACTGGACAGCCGCACCTTGGTGGCCTTTGTCTCACCGGCCGACGCCGATATTGACGCGTGCCGGTTCCAGTGTGAACAGCGGCTGGCCTACTACTGCGTGCCCTTGGCTATTTACGCGGTCAAGGACTTCCCGATGACCGCCAGGGGCAAGATAGACAAGGCTCTGTTGCTGCAACGGGCGCGGGAGCGGTTCGTGGCCTTGGCGGCGCTCTCATCCGAGGACGCCGGTCGTGATTGATTTACTGACACTCACCGTGGTCCCGCCCAAGCCCGCGCTGTGGCGCCGCTGGACGTCATTGCGGGTTTTTTCTTACTACAACCGCCTGGCGGCAATGGTTCTGATGGCTAACGCGGCGTTTGTGCTGATGGGCCTGAACCTGCAGGCCATCAATGTTCAAGTGCTGTCGGACATGGTGTTGATCAACCTGTCGATTGCCATTTTGATTCGTCAGCAATACGTGATCAATGCGCTGTTCTGGCTGGCGACACGCGTACCGCTCACATGGCCGCTGCGCGTGCGTCGCAGCGCAGCCAAGGTGTACCACTTCGGTGGTTTGCACAGTGGCGCAGCCTTGGCCGCCACCGCCTGGTTTACGGTGATGGTCGGTGTTCAGGTCGCGCGATATGTGCAGGCACCTGGCAGCGTTTCGCCAGCCTGGTTGTGGTTAAGCGGTGTGCTGCTGAGCCTGCTGATGTTGATGGTGATCATGGCGCAGCCGCAGATCCGTGGCCGCTTTCATAATGGTTTCGAGCGCGTCCACCGGTTTGCCGGTTGGAGCGCTCTGCTGCTGTTTTGGGGGCTGGCGCTGCTGGCGTCATACGAGTCGTCGTCGAACCTGCTGCACAGCGCGTCTTTCTGGATGCTGGTGCTGCTAACACTGAGCATCGCTTTACCTTGGTTGCGTCTGCGAAAGGTGGCCATCGAACACGTGCGTCCTTCAGGGCATGCGGTGGTTACGCGCTTTACCCACACCACGCCCTTTGTCGGTTCGGCCACTGCGCTCAGTCGCCATCCACTGCTTGAGTGGCATTCATTTGCGAATATTCCTGCGCCGGGCGAAGCAGGGTTTCGCCTGATCATTTCCAAAGCCGGCGATTGGACCGGGCGCTTCATTGAGGACCTGCCCCAACACGTCTGGGTCAAGGGCATTACCACTGCCGGTGTGGCCAACGTGGAAACGCTGTTCAAGTCCGTGGTGTACATCGCCACGGGCAGTGGCATTGGACCGGTCATGCCGCATTTATTGGCCGCTAAAACGCCGATCCAGTTGATTTGGTCGACTCGCAGCCCGAGAAAAACCTATGGCGACGCCTTGGTCGACGAAATTCTACGCGCCCAGCCCGGCGCATTGATCTGGGACACCGATGAACGCGGCAAGCCAGATCTGCTGCAATTGGCTTACGGCGCGGTGCAGGCCGTTGGTGCGGAGGCGGTGATTTGTATCGCCAACCAGGCGCTGACACAGCGTGTCGTGGAAGCGCTTGAGGCCCGTGGAATACCCGCCTATGGCGCGATCTGGGATTCTTGAAACACGTGTATTGAGTCGGCCGTGCATCTACCCTGAAAAAAGCTACAGTGAAAATGGAATAGACCTACACCTGGTTCGTCTCATAGCTCTTTCCACTGTGGCCAAGCGGCCTGGAGTTATTCATGGTAGATCACTCGTCACCGCCCCGTGCGCCGATGAGCACTGCGAGCCTGATCGCGCGACTCGCCGGTATCGGAGCCGTGGTTGCGGTTGTGGCCGGGGCATTTGCCTACGTCAATGGCACCCTCGACCCCCAGCGCCTGCGCCCGAAAACCTTGGTTAATGCGCTGGAAACCAATAACGGCGTACACCCTGGGTTCCGACGCAACCATGCCAAGGGCGTCTGTGTGGCGGGTTATTTCGAGAGCAGCGCCGAGGCGCGTGCGTATTCCGCGGCGCAGGTGTTCAGCGAGGCTAAAACCCCGGTAATCGGGCGTTTTGCCTTGCCCAGCGGCAACCCTTATGCGCCGGACAGCAGTGTGCCGATCCGCAGTTTCGCCGTGCAATTCAGCCAGGCCAACGGCCAGCAATGGCGCACCGGGATGAACAGCATGCCGGTGTTCCCGGTGGGCACGGTTGAGGCGTTCTACCAGATGCTCAAGGCCGGTGCGCCAGACCCGGCGACCGGCAAGCCGAACCCGGCGAACATGCCGGCGTTTTTTGCATCGCACCCGGAGACAGCGGCGTTTTTGGCGTGGGTGAAAACTGCCAAACCGTCGGCCAGCTACGCGACTGAAACGTACAACGGCATCAATGCGTTTTACCTGGTGAGCGCCGATGGCAAGCGCCAGGCTGTGCGGTGGGGCGTGGTGCCGCAAAGCCAGGATACGCCGGGCGATACCGCGCCGTCGGGCGGTGACTTCCTCGAAAAAGACTTGGTGCAGCGCCTGGCGTCAGGGCCGCTGCGTTGGCAGTTGAACATGACGCTGGCCAACCCCGGCGACCCTGTGGACGATGCAAGCAAGGCCTGGGCGGGCGACCACAAAGTGCTGAATGCCGGCACGCTGGTGCTGCAAAGCAGCCAGCCGCAAGCGGACGGCGATTGCCGTGACATCAACTACGACCCGCTGGTTTTGCCGAGTGGTATCCAAGCCTCCAACGACCCGTTGCTGGCCGCACGTTCGGCAGCGTATGCCAGCTCGTACGTACGCCGCGCCGGTGAAGTCAACTCGCTGCACAGTGCCCCTCAGGAGTCGAAGCCATGAATGCTCAACCACGGTTTTTCGCGCCGTTGGCTCGCCTGCTGCATTGGCTGATGGCACTGATGGTGATTGCCATGCTGTTTATCGGTGCCGGCATGGCGGCGTCGGTGTCGCAGCGTCATGCGTGGCTGATTGACCTGCACAAGCCGCTGGGGATTGCGATTCTGGCGTTGGTTATCCTACGGCTGATCGTGCGGTTTTCGACCCGGCAACCGCCACTGCCTGCCGATTTGCCACTCTGGCAAGTACTCGCAGCCAAGGCGTCCCATGTGCTGTTATACGCGCTGATGCTGGTATTGCCGTTGCTCGGCTGGGCAATGATTTCGGCGGCCGGTGACCCGGTGATGCTCAGCAGTTCAGTGCAGTTGCCGGCGCTGGTGGGTGCAGACGCGCCGCTGTTTGCGCTGTTACGCAAGGCCCACGGCTATCTGGCGTACCTGTTGTTCCTGACCGTGCTGCTGCACCTGGCCGCGGCGTTGTTCCACGGGCTGATCCGCCGTGATGGCGTGCTGCAAAGCATGACCGGCAGCAAGCACTGACGCCGGTTTTGGTGGCAAGCTCGCTTGCCACAACAGCGTCATTCAGTGCCGGTCCAAACAATGTTCAGCGCAGGGCCGTGACTATATCGGCCACGCTGCTCAAGACGTCCTTGCCCAATTGCATCGAGCGTTTGCCCGACCAGCCGGTGTGCGGGTTGGGCGCGTTGTCGTTGTCCTTGAAGGGCATCTCCAGGGTCAGTGACAAACAGTCGTACTGCTCGCCGACGGCATTGCAGGCCAGGGTCATATTGGCTTCGCCCGGCAAATCGCGGGTGTAACCATGGGTGGTCTGGAAGTCGCGGGTCAGCGCGCTCAAGTGGCTGCGGAAGCGTTTTTCCAGCGCTTCGATACGCGGGGTGTAGCCCGGGTTGCCTTCGCAGCCTGCAGTGAAGACGTAAGGGATTTCTTCGTCGCCGTGAATATCGAGGAACAGGTCGACGCCGTATTTTTGCATCTGCTCTTGGGCGAAGAGTACTTCGGGGCTGAGTTCCTGGCTGGCGCTTTGCCAGGCACGGTTGAGGTCCTGGCCCATCGCGTTGGTGCGCAAGTGGCCGTGGAAGGCGCCGTCCGGGTTCATGTTCGGAATCAGGTACAGGTCGGCGACGGCCAGCAGCTTTTTCAGCTCAACGTCACCGTCTTGTTGCAGGCGTTCGATGATGCCTTCCATGAACCATTCGGCCATGTGTTCGCCGGGGTGTTGCTGGGCGATGATCCAGATGTTGCGCCGGCCCTCGCCACCCTTGCCGCGGCGCAGCAGTTGAATATCACGGCCTTCTGCACTTTTGCCGGTAGCGAGCAAGCGGGTGCCCGCGCGGTTCAAGGCTTGGTCGATCAGCCAGTCGTGGCGCTCACGGCTATACGGTTCGAAGTAAGCGATCCACGCGTGTTTCTCGCGGGTTTCCAGGCTGATGTGCAAGGTGTCGCCGTCAAAACGGGTGGGCACCCGGAACCAGTTGATATGGTCGTAGGAGGCCACGGCGTTGTAGCCGCTCCACGCGTTTTTATACGAGGAATGGCTCGCGTTACTCAGGCGGAAGGTGTGGGTGTGGCCCACGTGCATGCCTTCAGCTTTAAAGTGGAACCATTGAAAATGCGCGCTCCGCGTATCGGGCTTGATTGCCAGCAGCAATTGAAAGGCATCGCTGGCATCCAGCACCTGGATGTTGCCGCTGTCGAAGTTGGTGCTGATCTTGATAGAGGTCAAGGCCACGGTCATAGTCTGGTTGCCTGAATATGAGTGTTGTGGCGGCTATATTACACAGGAGTCAGGCAAAATCTTGGTGCAAAATTGTTGCACGAGGGGAGGGGGCGTCATCCCTGACGCCGCAGCAGCTTAGGATCTATGAGATTGATTCTCAAGCGCTATTTCGCAAAGAACCGGGCTAGAGCGTTCGTTCGGCTTTCTTTTGGCGATTGTCTTTTGCTACCATGCGCGCCATCAAGCAACACACAGTCTTCATTAGCCTGAAGCCATGCCAGGAAAACTGGCAAAAAAAAGACCCGGCCAAAGAGCCGGGTCAAAAACCGTGATTAGCCTGATGAGGAGATATTCCAGGAGTCCGACCTAAGGTCTCTTGGTCTATCGACTGATCTCGCGATCAGCTGGGTCCAATAATAATCATTATCATTTGCAAGTCAAATGTTTTTGTCGCCCTGATAGAAATATTCTTCCGTTGCGCCCGTCACACGCTGAGCTGAGTAGCGGCCGGCGCCCGCAATGTCTGCTCCACCATCGCTTTTGCCATATCAATCAAATACACCACCGAAAAGGCCAGATCCCGCTGGTTGCCTTGACGGCTGTTCGCCGATTCGTAGGCTGCGGCTGCCGCGCTGCGTAGCAGGTCGGAGGCGTGAACCAGGGCTTCTTCATGGCTGACGCCGGGCTTGATGGCGAAAAAACAGTCGTCCGCGCTCGGCACCGACACATCCTCTTTCAAGTAATAGTCCAGTGCGCGTCGTACGGCGCCGCTGCTGCGCAGGTCCAGCAGTTCGTCAGCTTGCGCTGCGCCGGGCAGGTGATACGGGCTAGTCGTCATGAAGGTGGTTACTCTGAGTGAATGTCGAAAACCTGTCTCTGATAGTAGTACGAATCGTATTTATGTCATTTGATGGATTACTACAAACTGTTTATTGTCATGAAAAATACCCAACGTATTGTCACGTCCTATGGATAACTGGATTGCGTTGGTCAAAGCCAACATGAAAGACCGCAAGGTCACGCAGGACGAACTGGCCGAACGCTTGGGCATGTCCCAGGGCGGTGTCGGCCATTGGCTTAACAAGCGCCGCGTGCCGAGCCTGGCGGATATGAACCGGGTACTCGCCGAGCTGGGCTTGGGTTACCTGGAAGTCGCGCTGGAAATTCGTGAGAGAGACGACGAAGCGCCAGCCCCGGTAAAACACTACAACCCGTATTTTCGCTACCCGGTCAGCGACTGGAGAGGCGTGTGCGAAATCCGTGAAGAACGCGCGGTGTATGAAGTGGCGCGTTTCGAGCTGACCGATTACCACGCCCAGGGCGAAGCGTTCTGGCTGCCCGTGACGGGTGATGCGATGACCGCCCCCAGTGGCCTGAGCATCGGCGCAGGCATGATGATTCTGGTAGACCCGGCCATCGCTGCTGAACCTGGCAGGCTGGTGGTTGCCCAATGGGCAGATAGCCCTCAGGCAACCTTTCGCCAGTTGCTGGAAGAGAGTGGCCAGTTGTACCTTGTGCCACTCAACCCCACCTACCCTAAAGTGCTGTTCACCGACGATTGCCGAATGCTCGGGGTTGTCGTGCAAGCCACTGCGAAGTTTTAGCCGGCCGTTTCAAGCTCGACCAAGGCACTGCCTTCGGCAACCATTTCACCTTCCTGGCAAAACAGCGCCTTGACCTTTCCAGCGTGCGGCGCACGAATACTGTGCTCCATCTTCATCGCCTCCAGCACCACCAGTTGAGTGCCGGCTTGCACCGTTTGGCCCACCTCCACCAGCACACGCACGATACTGCCGTTCATTGGCGCCGTCAGGCCACCCTGATGTGACGGGTTGGCCGCGACCGCTGCAATCGGGTCAAACAGGCTGACCGCGTGCAGCTCGCCGTCCCAGCGCAGGTACACACAGCCTTCGCGGCGCACCGCCAAATGAGCGCGGCGCACGCCGTTATGGTCGATCAGCAACTGCTCGCCGTGCAGGTGTGCGGTGCTGCCAATCAGCGTTACCAGCCGATGCTGCCCGGCGCAGCTCAAATGCACCGACACCTCGGCAGGCAGCCCCGCGCGAAAACCCCGCGTATCCGCCCACGGCCCAAAACCTGCCGGTAAGCTCTGAATAAACGCCGCGCCCGCCGCCTGCCAGAAGGCATCGCTGAGCGCGCCCGCCACCGGCAGCAACTGATCCTGATAGCGCGCAATAAACCCGGTGTCCAACTCAGCCGCGGCAAACGCCGGATGGCCGATGATCCGCCGCAAAAAGCTCAGGTTGGTCTTGAGCCCACCCACGGCAAACTCATCGAGCATGCTCAGTAAGCGCAGCCGCGCCTGTTCACGGTCTTCGCCCCAGGCAATCAGCTTGCCGAGCATCGGGTCGTAGAACGGCGAGACGCTGTCACCTTGTTGCACGCCGCTGTCGACGCGGCGCCCCGGCCCTGCGGCAGGTTCACGGTACAGCGCGAGGTGCCCGGTGGCCGGCAGAAAATCATTCGCCGGGTCTTCGGCGTACAAGCGCACTTCGATCGCATGGCCGATCAGCGGCACGTGCGCCTGAGTGATCGGTAACGCTTCACCCATCGCGACACGAATCTGCCAGGCCACCAGGTCGAGGCCGGTGATCGCCTCTGTCACCGGATGCTCCACCTGCAAGCGCGTGTTCATCTCCATAAAGAAAAACGCGCCCTGCGCGTCGAGCAAAAACTCTACGGTGCCCGCGCCCACATAACCGATAGCCTGCGCCGCACGCACCGCGGCTTCGCCCATGGCCTTGCGTTGTTCAACACTCAAGCCCGGCGCCGGTGCTTCTTCGACGACCTTTTGATGGCGGCGTTGAATCGAGCAATCGCGCTCGTTGAGGTACAGGCAGTGGCCGTGTTGGTCGGCAAACACTTGAATTTCGACATGGCGCGGCTTCAGCAGGTATTTCTCCACCAGCATCTGCGCATTGCCAAAGGACGACAGCGCCTCGCGCTGGGCCGACGCCAGGGCTTCGGCGAGTTGACTGACATCCTCGACCACCTTCATGCCCTTGCCACCGCCGCCGGCCGTGGCCTTGAGCAGCACCGGGTAGCCGATACGCGCGCAGGCGTCGCGAAAGGTTTGCAGGTCTTGGGCGTCGCCGTGATAACCCGGCACCAGCGGCACACCGGCGTGTTCCATCAAGGCCTTGGCGGCCGATTTACTGCCCATCGCATCAATCGCCGAGGCCGGCGGGCCGAGGAAGATCAGCCCCGCCGCTTCTACCGCGCGGGCAAAACCGGCGTTCTCCGACAGAAAGCCATAACCCGGATGAACCGCCTGGGCGCCACTCGCCTGAGCGGCGGCGATCAGCTTGTCGATTTGCAGGTAGCTTTCGGTGGCTTTGCTGCCACCCAAATCCACCCGAATATCCGCCTCGCGGCTATGGCGCGCATCGCGGTCTGTGGCACTGTGCACGGCCACGGTGGTCAACCCCAGCGCTTTGGCCGTGCGCATCACGCGGCAGGCAATCTCGCCCCGGTTGGCCACGAGTAACGTGGTCAGTGTGCTCATGAACGCGGCTCCTGCGCTTGCCAACTGGGCGGGCGTTTTTGCAGGAAGGCGCGCAAGCCTTCCTGGCCCTCGGCGCTGACGCGAATCCGTGCGATGGCATTTTCGCAATAACGGCGCAGCGCCGGGGTGAGGGCGCCGTTACCCACTTCACGCAGCAAATCTTTGCTGGCGCGCATCGCCGCCGGGCTGTTTTGCAGCAGGTTGCTGACCCACTGTTCGACGTGCGTATCCAGTTCACTCGCCGGGTAACTTTCCGCCAGTAAGCCAAGCTCGCGTGCGCGCTGGCCGCCGAAGCGTTCGGCGGTCAGCGCATAGCGCCGCGCGGCGCGTTCGCCGATAGCCTGTACCACGAACGGGCTGATCACCGCGGGGGCCAAGCCGATGCGTACTTCCGACAGGCAGAACTGCGCGTCATCCGCCCCAATCGCCATGTCGCAGCAACTGATCAAGCCCAGCGCACCGCCATAGGCCGCGCCTTGCACCACCGCCAGGCTGGGTATTTTCAGCTTGGCCAGGTTGTACATCAACTCCGCCAGCTCGCGGGCGTCGTCCAGGTTGGTGTGGTAATCAAGCTCGGCGGATTGCTGCATCCAGGCCAAATCGGCGCCTGCGCTGAAGTGCTTGCCGCGCCCGCGCAGCAGCAGAAAACGCAAGGACGCATCCGCCTGCACATGGTCGAGGGCGATGATCAGTTCACGGATCATCTGCGCATTGAACGCGTTGTTCTTGGCTTCACGGTTAAGCCACAGCGTGGCAAAACCACGGCTGTCGGTGATCAGTTCGAGGGTGTTGAAATCGCTCATGGGGTACAGCTCCATTTACATGCGGAACACGCCGAAGCGGCTCGGCTCGATGGGCGCATTCAGCGCGGCGGACAGGGCCAGCGCCAGCATGTCGCGGGTCTGCAGCGGATCGATGACGCCGTCATCCCACAGCCGCGCGCTGGAGTAGTAAGGGTGGCCTTGGGTTTCATACTGGTCGAGGATCGGCTGCTTGATCGCGGCTTCCTCCTCGGCGCTGAACGCTGCACCGGCGCGTTCGGCTTGTTCGCGCTTGACCTGCACCAGCACGCCGGCCGCCTGTTCTGCGCCCATCACGCCGATGCGTGCATTCGGCCACATCCACAAAAAGCGCGGGTCGTAGGCGCGACCGCACATGCCGTAGTTGCCGGCGCCAAAGCTGCCACCAATGATCACCGTGAACTTCGGCACCTTGGCGCACGCCACTGCGGTGACCAGCTTGGCGCCATGCTTGGCAATGCCGCCAGCTTCGTACTTCTGGCCGACCATAAAGCCGGTGATGTTCTGCAGGAACAGCAAGGGAATACCGCGCTGACAGGCCAGCTCGATGAAGTGCGCGCCTTTTTGTGCGGCTTCGGCGAACAGAATGCCGTTGTTCGCGAGGATCGCTATCGGGTAGCCGTGCAAGTGCGCAAAACCGCACACCAGTGTGGTGCCGAACAGCGCCTTGAATTCGTCGAAGACTGAGGCGTCGACCAACCGCGCGATCACCTCGCGCACATCAAATGGCTGCTTGGCATCCGCCGGAATCACCCCATACAGTTCTTCGCCGGCGTACAGCGGCGGCGCCGGCGTGCGTTGCACCAGTTGGCCTTGTTTGCGCCAGTTAAGGTTGGCCACACTGCGCCGCGCCAGGGCCAGCGCGTGTTCGTCGCTGTCGGCATAGTGGTCGGCCACGCCGGAGATTTTGCAGTGCACATCGGCACCGCCGAGGTCTTCGGCGCTGACCACTTCACCCGTCGCGGCTTTTACCAGCGGCGGCCCGGCGAGAAAGATGGTTGCCTGCTGGCGCACCATGATCGCTTCGTCGGCCATGGCCGGCACGTAGGCGCCACCGGCGGTGCACGAGCCCATCACCACCGCAATCTGCGGAATGCCTTGGGCACTCATGTTGGCCTGGTTGAAGAAGATGCGCCCGAAGTGTTCACGGTCGGGAAACACCTCATCCTGGCGCGGCAGGTTGGCGCCGCCGGAGTCCACCAGGTAGATGCATGGCAGGCGGTTTTGCTCCGCGATGGTCTGCGCGCGCAGGTGTTTTTTCACCGTGAGCGGGTAGTAGGAACCGCCTTTCACCGTGGCGTCGTTGGCGACAATCATGCATTCGATGCCTTCCACGCGGCCGATCCCGGCGATCACGCCAGCGGCGGGCACGTCTTCGCCATACACCTGATAGGCGGCCAACTGGCTGAGTTCAAGGAACGGCGAGCCTGGGTCGAGCAAGCGATTGATACGCTCGCGCGGCAGCAGTTTGCCGCGCGCGGTGTGCCGCGCCTGAGCGTCCGCACCGCCGCCGTGCTGAACCTGCGCGAGCAGGGTATGCAGGGCGTCGACTTGAAGGCGCATCGCCGCGCTGTTGGCGGCAAATTCCGCCGAGCGCGGGTTGAGCTGGGTGTGCAAGGTGGCCATGGCGCGCGCTCCTTCAGCGGGTTTCGTTGAAGAGTTCGCGGCCGATCAACATCCGCCGAATCTCACTGGTGCCAGCGCCGATTTCGTACAGCTTGGCGTCACGCAACAGGCGCCCGGCAGGGAATTCGTTGATGTAGCCATTGCCGCCCAGAATCTGGATGGCATCGAGGGCCATTTGCGTGGCGCGCTCGGAGGTGTAAAGGATCACTCCGGCGGCATCCTTGCGCGTGGTTTCGCCACGCTCGCAGGCCTGGGCCACCGCGTACAGGTAAGCGCGGCTCGCATTGAGGTGCGTGTACATGTCGGCAACCTTGCCCTGAATCAGCTGGAATTCGCCGATGCTCTGGCCGAACTGCTTGCGGTCGTGGATGTACGGCACGATCAGGTCCATGCAGGACTGCATGATGCCGATCGGGCCGCCAGCCAGCACCACGCGTTCATAGTCGAGGCCGCTCATCAGCACTTTGACGCCGCCATTCAGCGCGCCGAGGATGTTTTCCTGCGGCACGTGCACGTCGTCAAAAAACAGCTCGCAGGTGTTGGAGCCGCGCATGCCCAGTTTGTCGAACTTGCTGCCACGGCTGAAGCCCTTCCAGTCGCGTTCGACGATAAAGGCGGTGATGCCATGCGCGCCTTTTTCCACGTCGGTCTTGGCGTAGATCACGTAGGTGTTGGCGTCGGGGCCGTTGGTGATCCAGGTTTTGCTGCCGTTGAGCACGTAGTGGTCGCCGCGTTTTTCGGCACGCAGTTTCATTGAGACCACGTCAGAGCCAGCATTCGGCTCGCTCATGGCCAAGGCGCCGACATGCTCGCCGCTGATCAGTTTTGGCAGGTAATTGAGTTTTTGCGCGTGGCTGCCATTGCGGTTGATCTGGTTGACGCAGAGGTTGGAGTGCGCGCCGTAGGACAAGCCCACCGAGGCTGACCCACGGCTGATTTCTTCGATGGCCACCACGTGCGCCAGGTAACCGAGACCGGCGCCGCCGTATTCTTCCGGCACGGTGATGCCGAGCAGGCCCATGTCACCGAACTTGCGCCACAGGTCAGCGGGGAACAGGTTGTCGCTGTCGATGTGTGCCGCGCGCGGGGCGATTTCCTTGGCCACGAAGGACTGCACTTGGTCGCGCAGCATGTCGATGGTTTCGCCCAGGGCGAAGTTCAGGGACGGGTAACTCATGGACAGGCACCTTAATGTGAGCTTTGTTTTTGTGTGGGTTGAGCGGCGGGGGAGGTCGCTCACCTTTACGTTAACGTAAGCTTGCGTTACGGTGCTGTCAATCGCAGTTTACGTTTACGTCAACCTAAAAAAAAGATAACAGGGAGTCGTTATGGATCAACCCAATCCAAGCTACAGCCGTGGCGTTCAGGGCAAGCCCTTACTGGCCATGACCATCGGCGAGGCCTTTGATCACACGGTTGTGCAACATGCCGATGGCGAGGCGCTGGTGGTGCGTCATCAGCAACGTCGTTACAGCTGGCGGCAGTTGGCCGAAACGGTTGATTTGCACGCCCGTGCGTTCCTCACCTTGGGCATGCAGGCCGGCGACCGCCTGGGTATTTGGGCGCCCAACTGCGCTGAGTGGTGCATCAGCCAGATCGCCAGCGCCAAGCTCGGCGTGATTCTGGTCACTATCAACCCGGCCTACCGCAGCAGTGAATTGGACTACGTTCTCAAGCAGGCAGGTTGCCAATGGCTGGTGTGCGCAGGGTCGTTTAAAAGCTCCGATTACCATGCCATGCTGCAGGAACTGAACCCCGACCTGCGCGCCCTGATCAGCCTCGACCCCAGCCCGCCCCCGGGGTTTATACCCTGGTCGCAGTTGGCGGCGCTCGGCGCCGGTGTCCCGCCCCAACAGTTGCACAGCCGCCAGGCCAGCCTGCATTTTGATCAAGCCGTCAACATTCAGTACACCTCCGGCACCACCGGTTTCCCCAAGGGCGCCACCCTCAGTCATCACAACGTCCTTAATAACGGCTACATGGTCGGCGAAAGCCTGGGCCTTACCGCGCAGGACCGGCTGGTGATTCCGGTGCCGCTGTATCACTGTTTTGGCATGGTCATGGGCAACCTTGCTTGCATAACCCACGGCACCGCCATGATCTACCCCAATGACGGCTTCGACGCGCTGTTAACCTTAAACGCCGTCGCCGAAGAGCGCGCCACCGGGTTGTACGGTGTGCCGACCATGTTTATCGCGCTGCTCGATCACCCACGCCGGGGTGAGTTCGACCTGGCGACCTTGCGCACCGGCATCATGGCCGGCGCGACGTGCCCCATTGAGGTGATGCGCCGCGTCATCAGCGAGTTGCATATGGGCGAGGTGCAGATAGCCTACGGCATGACCGAAACCAGCCCGGTGTCGCTGCAGACCGGCGCCAATGATGATCTGGAACGCCGCGTCACGACCGTTGGCCGCACCCAGCCACACCTGGAAAACAAGATCATCGACGCCGCCGGCAACACGCTCGCTCGCGGTGAAATCGGCGAGCTGTGCACACGTGGCTACAGCGTGATGCTGGGCTACTGGAATAACCCCGAAGGCACCCGTCAGGCCATTGATGCCGCCGGCTGGATGCACACCGGTGACCTGGCGACCATGGATGAGCACGGCTACGTGTGCATTGTCGGGCGCAACAAGGACATGATTATTCGTGGTGGTGAAAACGTGTACCCGCGCGAGCTGGAAGAGTTTCTCTTCACACACCCTGCGGTCGCCGACGTGCACATTATCGGTATCCCGGATGCGGTTTATGGCGAGGCGATCGTCGCCTGGGTCAAGTTGCATCAAGGCCATGCGGTTAATGAGCTGCAGCTGCAAGCCTGGTGCAAGGGCCGCATCGCGCACTTCAAGACGCCCAAACATTTCAAGTTCGTGGAAACGTTTCCGATGACGGTAACCGGCAAGATCCAGAAGTTTCGCATGCGCGAGATCAGTATCGACGATTATCGGCCGGCGGCGGATTGACTGCCCGTTCCGGCCCACGTGCGAGGGGCAGGGCTGACGGTTTTTATCTACCTCATTGCAAGCGATCGAATGCCACATATTGACTGTTCATCAGGTCAATTAGAGTTCGCTACATGGCATGCCTTGAACAAAGTGACAGTACTCCAATAAACGCCGCGCCGAGTGTGCATGGCGTTGTCGTACAGGCACGTTTGCCAGCGTGGTACAGCGCTGCCGCAGACCAGCGAAAGACACAATTACATGAGTGGGCGCTGAGCTATCCACCCTGGTACAAAAAACTGTCCCCGGACAGGCGGCAGCGTGTGCAAGCGGCCCATCAAAGGGGCATGGACGCGCTTAATCAGTTGGATAAGTGTTTCAAGGATTTAAAAGGTGCTGTCGAATTTGCCGAGCCGTTGTTGCTGGCCGCGATGCGCAAAAAATTTGGCCGAGAGGTGGATGTAAAGCGCGTGTTTTTTGCACGTAAGGAGTTCATGCCGAGTGATCGCTCAAAGGTCTTTGGCCTAGAAGCAAGCGGGTATTGTTACTACAAGGGCGTCAGCCTGATTGAGGCGGCGCTGCAGAACTTTTCAGCGGATGAGGCGCTTGAACCGGAAGATAGCCCCTCCAGCATTATTACGCGGTATGACTTTCATCAGCAGTCGCCACCGACCACGTTTAATGAGACGGCCGTCGAGGTGCGCAATGAACTGATCAGCCCGTATGCGTTTGCCGGCATGTGTCGGGAACTGGATCTGGGCGCGCTGTACCTTGCGCATGTAACGGCGATTGTTAACCCACCAGAGCGTGCCGGGGTGGCCGAAGGCAGTGCGGCCGCTAACGTGCGCAGTCGTATCACCGCGTCGACCCTACAGCAGTTGTTATTGACTGTTGAAGTGGCGCTGGAAGTTGGGCATATACAACAGGATTCCTATGCACTATTACGTGAATTAGCCTACTGGACGGCGGGCATGCAGTGGCGCGGCGCGCCTGTGCACTTTTCCAACTTGAAAATGCTGAGTGTTGAACTCAAGCAGATTATCCTCATTGGGCCTTTGCGCTTCGGGTATGTGCGGGGTGTCCAGGTGTTCTTCAAAGAGCCTTGTATCGTATATATCCCTGGAGACCCGGTGTGTGTGTTGAAAGAGTACGCAAGTCTTAGCGAGTTACAGGATGATCTGTCCGACAGGCTGTGTTCGGCCAGTTATCGACGATTTTTTAGTCAATGCGTACCCTATGAGCACCACACTCGGTTTTTCAACACGCTGAAACTTCACCTTGACCCCGACGGCGAACAGGCCGACGACGCAGACTTCGATCCGGGGCATAAAAACCTGCGTACCTGGTCAACGGGTTATGGTGAGGTTATGCCTCATTCCTGGAACGATCATTCTCGGCAAAAAGTCGATTTAATGCTGAGCAATGCCCAGGCAATGGTGACCTCCACCGCCACGGCTGACGACAAAGCACATAACGCATGGTTGATGTCGTTGGCTGGCGGGGCGTTGACTGTATTGAATGTTGCGTCTTTCGTCGTACCGCAACTGGCGCCCCTGATGCTGATGGTCGGCGCGGTGCAAATGCTCTATGAGATAGGGACTGGCGTCGAGGCCTGGGAAGAGGGCGACATGAAAGAGGCGTGGGCGCACGTTTCGGCGGTGGCCTTTAATGTGACGACGGCGGTTGTGGGCGCCAAGCTGTTGCCGTTGTTCAAGACGCCGTTTGTCGAAGCGCTGACCCACGCGCGTTGCGCTGACGCAAAGGTGCGTTTGTATGCACACGGGCTCACACCTTACCTGCGAAAGATCGCCTTGCCCGAAGCCTTGAGGGCCAATGCAAAGGGCTTGTTCGAACACGAGGGTGGTTTATACCTCCCGCAAAACGCCGGGTATTATCGGCTGGAACCGTTGGGTACCGGCAACACCTACAAAATCCTGCACCCGGAAAACCCATCAACCTACTCGCCACAGGTTCGCCGTACAGAAGGCGGTGCCTGGATACATGAGCATGAGCACCCGTTGAAGTGGACCACGGCGCAGTTGATGGCGCGGCTGGGGGCGCAGACACAGAGGTTGGCAGAGCCACCGGATAAACTTGCGCGCATTTGCCAAATAGCCGCGGTGGACAGCGGCGTATTGCGCAAGATGTACGTAGACCAGGCGCCTGTGCCAGGGCTATTGGCAGACACTCTCAAGCGTTTTGAACTTGACGAGAGCATCGCGAGCGAAGCGCCGGGTGTGAGCGCTTCACGGGTGGCGGGGCATCAGGCCGATCTTTTTGCGCAACGTTATGCGGCCGCAGAGAGCGAGAGCGGTGAAGCACTCATGTTACTCAAGCGTACGTTTGGGGCGCTGCCCGACAGCGTGGCGAAAGAGCTGTTGAGCCATGCCAGTGAAGCTGAAATGCAGATGATCGAGCAGCGCAAACGCGTGCCCTTGCGTTTGGCGCAAGAGGCTCGCTATTACCAGCAAGACGTGCGCCTGGCGCGTGCCTATGAAGGGCTTTATCGTAAAACCCTGGGCAATGACGACACCCAACGAATGGTCCTGCACAGCCTGGAGAAGCTCGCAGGTTGGCCGAACGACCTGCGCATTGAAGTGTTCGAGAAGGGCGCCGGCGGCAAGGAGCGCCTCCTTGATTGGCTGGGGCCGCAGAACGCCACGGTCAAGCGGCGCCTTATCAAGTTTGGTCCTGTAAACCTCTATGAGGTGCAGGATGACCGGTTCGGCGTATTGACCGCTCAAGCGGACATCTATGGTGCGGTGCACGCCGCCATTTTGCCCGAGGACAGGGTGAGCCTTGGTCTGACCGCGCATGATCGCGGGGCGAGCCTGAAACGTGCGCTTGAAAACCGGCAATTGATGCCGCGCAGCGAGTTGCGCAGCCTGTTGCAGATGCAGCCGATCAAGCCGGGCTACAAACCACCGATGCGCTTGGCTGACGGGCGTATCGGGTACCCGTTGAGCCCGCTGCCTGGCGCTGTCAGACGCCCATTTGCCTGTGAAATGAAAGCCTCGATGCTCTATCCCTCCAAATCAATTGGGGAGGTCGAAGGTTTTTTGGGCCTTGCGGGCCTCAGTGACGCCGAGGTTCTGGCCAGGTTAACCGAACTTGAAGCTGAGCTTGAGCAGCTTAAAGTAACGCTGAACACCTGGCAGCAAGCGGGGCAAGCGCAGGGTTACGGCCGCTCTCGGGTCAGAGTCTCCAATACCATTCGTGACGCTTGGCAGCGCTATTCGCCGCAGGCAACGGCAGCTGATCAAACCGCTATCGGGCACCTCCTCGACTTGTCGGACGAAGCCTGTGGCGAACTGCCGGCCTTAACCGCCAATATGGACCATGTGGGTTGCTTGCGGCTGAATCGAATGGCGCTGTCCGATGAATCCCTGGGGTTTCTGAAACCTTTCGGTGGCCTGCGCTGGCTGAGCATGAGCAATAACAACTTTACCCGGTTACCGGAGTTTGCAAATGACGGTATCGGCCTGACCAAGCTGGACCTGAGTGCCAATGATATTCGCTTGACCGACCTCACAGCGGCGCGCCTGGAAAGCATGCGCGGCTTGAAGATTCTAAATCTGGCCAACAACCGTCAACTGGGCTGGACAGCCAATCTCGAAGGCTTATGGAGCCTGAACCAGCTGTACTTAAGCCACACCGAAACCGCCACGTTCCCGACCAACGCTGACCAACTGGCCAACCTTGCGAGAATCGATCTACATTCCAACCAGATCTCCACGTTGCCTGAATACGCGTACCGGCAGCGCGAACGAATTATCCTGCACGACAACCCGCTGTCCGCTGCTACGCGTGTGCGTCTTGGGCTGGATGCGCCGTTGGGTGAGCATGTTACGGTTCTGGAGGGGCAAACATTATGGCTGCATGACACGCCGGCAGCCGCGCGGGCAGCGCGCGTCCAGCTCTGGAGCGATGTGGCCGCAAGCCCCGGGTCGGCTGCGTTTTTTACGGTGCTGGCCGACACTACCCGGTGCGCCGAATACCGCTCCGCGACCGCACGTGCGCAGCTGACCGTGCGTGTCTGGGACATGCTCGAGGCGGCCGGTGAGCGACAGCAGGTCCGCGAACAGTTGTTCGCGGCTGCGGATGACAGATTTACCTGCGGTGATGGCAGCGTGCTTGAATTTATGAACCTGGAGCGTGAGTTGCTGGCCTTGCAAGCGCTGGAGTTGGCCGATGCGGCAGGCGCTGAAACCCAACTGATCAGCACCGGCAGAAAGCTGTTGCGGCTTGCGTTGGTAGACGCTATTGCTCAACGAGATGCTGATTTGCGCGGGCCCTTATTTCATGAGGAAACCGAAGTCATACTCGCCTACCGAATAAGATTGGCGGACAGACTTTCGTTGCCGGTCAAATCCCAAGGCATGTTGTTTCCCCAAGTGGCTGCTGTGAGTCAAGAGGCCATCGATAACGCTTATGCAAGTGTGCTCAGGGATGAACGTATCCACGGCAACGAAGAAGCCTTTTTTGTTAAGCAGGGCTTCTGGAACAGGCACCTTGGCAGTCAATACGCAGCGGCATTAAAGGCATTGATGGCACCCGTCAATGAACACTTCATTGAAAAAAACGCAGCGTTAGAAGCATTGGCAGATATACAGCATGAGCAGGATATTGAGGCGGACCAGGCGGTACAGGATCAGTGGCTGGCCAAGCGAAATGCGGCCGTCGACAGGCTTGTCACTCTGCTGGGCAAGCAACACAACGAAATACTGGTGAATGATTCGATGCAAAGTGGTTTTTTTGTAAATGAATTGCAGGCGCTGATGGCTGCGCGGCAAGTGCAGGAGACGCAGGTATTACGCACGTTGACGCGTAGGGTGTTGAATAACCACGACGCAGTGCAAGGGTCCGAGGTTTGACGGGTTAAGACGCAAGAAGCACAAAGGGGACCCGAAGGTCCCCTTTAATCTGTCGTTGCGTGCTCTTTTTTATTATTGAGGGGCGGCCTGTTGTTGTTTTTGGCAACCGTTACCCTTACTGCTGTTTTTAGCGACCCCCATCCGGGGTCAAGAGCAAACGTATTTTTTTGAGCGCTGATCTGCTTCTTCGCATGCGATCCAACCAGTGGGTAGCTACCTGAAGGTAGTTTTGTTCTTCTCTATCCGGTTGCGGGTTTCGGCATCTGCCGTACCCTGCGAAGCACATCTTCTCCAAAAAAATCTGTTAGCTGCGTCTCTGCCGTGTTGTTTTTGTTATGTCAGAGTCGTTTCGTCTTATTTTTATTAGGTTTGGCGCTTTTTATTCTTGTTATGCAATAGAGATAGCAGAAGCCGTGCCAACTTTAAAAAATCATTTAAAATCAACAGGTTGTGTTTTTCACGAAAAATGGCCAGCGGAAAAATACAGGAAATATGTTCCCGTGTTACTCGCCAGGTAAGCGGGCGGTAACACATTGTCACAGCCGCGTTACTCAACCGGCGTTACGCGCTTTGGCCACGCGCGATCCGGTCGGCCTGCCCAGCACATTGCTGATCTGCTGGCCCGCGCGAATCAACAGTTCCAGGTCGATACCGGTATCGATACCCAAGCCATTGAGCAGGTACACCACATCTTCGGTGGCCACGTTACCGCTAGCGCCCTTGGCATAGGGGCAGCCGCCAAGGCCCGCGATAGAGCTGTCGAACACATGGATGCCTTCGAGCAGGCTGGCGTAGACATTTGCGATCGCCTGGCCATACGTGTCGTGGAAGTGGCCCGCCAGTTTGTCGCGTGGCACCTGCGCGCCGACCACCTCGAACAACCGCCGCGTAGCGCCCGCCGTGCCGGTGCCGATGGTGTCGCCCAACGACACTTCATAGCAGCCCATGGCAAACAGCTCGCGGGCGACTGCGGCCACTTGTGCCGGTGCAACATCACCTTCGTAGGGGCAACCCAGCACGCACGACACATACCCGCGCACGCTGATGCCGTGCTGCCTGGCCGCGGCCATGATCGGTGCAAAGCGCTCCAGGCTTTCGCTGATGGAACAATTGATATTGCGCTGCGAAAACGCCTCGGACGCCGCCGCAAACACCGCGACTTCCTTGACGCCGGCCGCCAGCGCATCTTCAAAGCCGCGCAGGTTCGGCGCCAGCGCACCGTAGGTCACACCGGGTTTGCGCTGGATCTGCGCAAATACCTCGGCGGAGCCGGCCATCTGCGGCACCCATTTGGGCGATACAAAACTGCCGACTTCTATATAGCTCAAGCCCGCCGCGCTGAGCGCGTCCACCAACTGGACCTTGTCGGCCACGCTGATGGGCTGGGCTTCGTTCTGCAAACCGTCGCGTGGGCCGACTTCTACCAGGCGTACATGGGTGGGGAGGGGCATGGCGTTTACCTTCTGATCAAGGGCCAACCTGGCCCATGGTGTGCGCGAGGGCCTGGGTGCAGCGCTCTTCGGCGGTGTCCAGTTCCAGCTTCATCTGTTCAATATCCAGCAGTTGTTGCTCAAGCTGTTCACGGCGCTCGGCGATCTTCACCAGCATGCTGTTGAGCTGGATGTGGTTGCCGCTGGAGGGGTCGTAGAGTTCGATCAATTCGCGGCATTCGGCCAGGGAAAACCCGATGCGTTTGCCGCGCAGGATCAGCTTCAGGCTGACCTTGTCGCGCGCCGAATAAATGCGCTCCTGGCCCCGACGCTCCGGGGCCAGCAGGCCTTGTTCCTCATAAAAGCGAATGGCGCGGGTAGTGATGTCGAGCTCGCGGGCGAGGTCGGAGATGCTGTAGGTCGTGCTCATGCTGACGCTCAAGAAGGTCTTGAGCGTTAGGCTAGTGGCTGGTTGACGTTAACGTCAAGAACTGACTCTGCCGTTGGGCGGCGAAGCAGCCGCAAAAACGCCACAGCGCCATCAAGCCTGCTGTTTATCCAGCTTCTTTTCATGCGCCGTCACCTGCTGGCACAACTCGATCATCTGCTCACGCATCCAGCGGTTGGCCGGGTCCTGGTCGGTGCTTTCGTGCCAGTACAGATGGGTTTCCACCGGCGGCACATCGTTCACCGGCAGGTTGAACCACTGCAGTTCATGGCGACGGGCAAAACGCTCGGGCACCGTCATGACCATGTCGGTTTGCTGCAACACCTGCGAGGCCATCAGGTAGTGCTGCGAGCGCAGGGCGATCTTGCGCTGAATGCCCATCTTGCCCAAGGCCAGGTCGACGTGGCCCAGGCCATTGCGGCGGCTGGAGATATGGATATGCGTCAGCGACAGGTAATCATCCAGGCTGAATTTGTCTTTGCCTGCCATTGGGTGGCCCTTGCGCATGGCACACACGTAGCGGTCTTCCATCAGCTTGACGTGGCGCACTTGCGGGTCGGTGTTGAGCGGTGCATCCACGGCAAAATCCAGGCGCCCGGCGGCCAGTTCCTTGGTGGTTTCGCGGCGTTTGGAGAGGAAACTCTCGATCACCACGGTCGGCGCCAGGCGGCGCAGGCGCTGGAACAGCAGCGGCAAAATGACCGCCTCGGTAAGGTCGGTCATGCTGATGCGATAGGTCTTGGCGGCTTGTTGCGGGTTAAAAATCCGGCTTTCCTGCACCGACACGCGCAGCAACGACAACGCGTTACGCACCGGGCCGATGATGTTCTGCGCCATCGGCGTGGGCACCATGCCTTGGGCGGTGCGCACGAACAGCGGGTCGTTGAAGGTTTCGCGAAGACGCGCCAGCGCGTTGGACACCGCAGGCTGGGTGATGCCGACAATCTGCCCGGCGCGGGTCAGGTTGGCTTCGGTGTAGATCGCGTCGAAGACGATAAACAGGTTGAGGTCGACCTTGCTCAGATTCATGTCGTTGCGCTCTTATTGTTAGGTGGCGATTTGTCAGGTGGCGATTTGTAAGGTGCTGATGCGCCGATCATATATCGGTGATGAATGTTAATACACGCCGAGAATAGGTTAGGTAAATTATCAGCGCTGTTCTAGCATCGATTGCATGACCTAAACAACCTCTCAAAGAAGGGAGCTGCTCATGGATTTCGCCTATTCGTCCAAGGTTCAGGAACTGCGTGAACGCGTCACCGCGTTCATGGACGCTTACGTTTACCCGGCCGAAACGGTGTTTGAACGCCAAGTCAGCGAAGGTGATCGCTGGCAGCCCACCGCAATCATGGAAGAGCTCAAAGCGCGGGCCAAAGCCGAAGGCCTGTGGAACCTGTTCCTGCCGGAATCCGAATTGGGCGCAGGCCTTTCCAACCTTGAATATGCGCCGCTGGCGGAAATCATGGGCCGGTCCTTGCTGGGCCCGGAGCCGTTCAACTGCTCCGCACCCGACACCGGCAACATGGAAGTGCTGGTGCGTTACGCCAACGCAGAACAGAAGCAACGCTGGCTTGAACCGCTGCTGCGCGGCGAGATCCGCTCGGCGTTCGCCATGACCGAGCCGGACGTGGCGTCCTCGGACGCCACCAACATGGCCGCCCGCGCCGAGCACCAGGGCGACGAATGGGTGATCAACGGCAAAAAATGGTGGACCTCCGGCGCCTGCGACCCACGCTGCAAAATCCTGATTTTTATGGGCCTGAGCAACCCCGACGCGCCGCGTCACCAACAGCACTCCATGATCCTGGTGCCGGTGGACACGCCCGGTGTGAAAATCTTGCGCCCGTTACCGGTATTCGGCTACGACGATGCGCCCCACGGCCACGCCGAGGTGCTGTTCGACAATGTACGCGTGCCGTATGAGAACGTGTTGCTCGGTGACGGCCGCGGCTTTGAAATTGCCCAAGGCCGCCTTGGGCCGGGTCGTATTCACCACTGCATGCGCTCCATCGGCATGGCCGAACGCGCACTGGAATTGATGTGCAAGCGCGCCGTCAGCCGTACCGCGTTCGGCAAACCACTGGCGCGGCTGGGCGGCAACATCGACAAGATTGCCGACTCGCGGATGGAGATCGACATGGCGCGTCTGTTGACCTTGAAGGCGGCGTACATGATGGACACGGTCGGCAACAAAGTCGCGAAAAGCGAAATTGCCCAGATAAAGGTGGTGGCGCCGAACGTGGCGTTGAAGGTGATCGACCGCGCGATCCAGATGCACGGCGGCGCCGGGGTTTCCAACGATTTCCCGTTGGCCTACATGTACGCCATGCAACGCACCCTGCGCCTGGCCGATGGCCCGGACGAAGTGCACCGCGCGGCAATCGGCAAGTTTGAGATCGGCAAGTACGTGCCTAAAGAGCTGCTGCGCAGCGGGCAATAAAAACCTGTGGCGAGCGCGCTCGCCACAACGGTTTAGTACACCCAAACCTCCACCCGCCGATTCTTGATCCGGCCTTCGTCCGCCGTATTCGCGGCGACCGGCATCTGCGCGCCGAACCCCCGAATATCGCGCAGCACCACAGCGTTTTTAACCAACTCGCGCCGCACCGCCATCGCCCGCAACTTCGACAACAACGCCGCACGCTGCGGGTCGTCCTTGGCATCGCCAAACCCCACCAGCGTCACCTGCTTGTCGAGCTTGCCGTGGCTTCTCAGATAAGCCACCACCCGTTGCAAATCCTGGCGCGCCTTATTGTCCAGGCTGGCACTGCCTTCCTCAAAGCGAAAATTCACGGTCAAGCGCTGCGCGTCACGTGCGATCGCTTGGTAGTCCTCGGGCATTGAAGGGCGCGGCTCCACGCCAATCGCCTGCACGTGCTGCGCGATAAACCCGTTGGCGGCCACAATCGCCTGGCCCTTGCGGCTCTGGGTAAAGTCCACCAGCGCCTTGGCCCACAGGTTGTGACTTGACGGCGGCAGGTAGAAGAACAGCCGTCGTGACAGCGGGTAATCCTCGGTGGCGATCAGGCTATTCAGCGGCAGCATCGGTTGCGAGTCGCCGTCGACAATCGCCACCGCCTTGGCCTGGCGAACATAGGGCAGGCCGATAAAACCGATGCCGTGCGGGTCATGGCTCACAGCATCGGACAATGCCTCGCTGGACTCGAAACGCTTGGCTGAGGCCGCGAGGGGCTTGCCGCGTCGGCTCAGTACCAGCTCCTTGAAAGTGTCGTAGGTGCCGGATTGATCATCGCGTGCATACAGCTGAATCGGCCCGCCGACACCGCCCAACGCCTCCCACGTGCTGACCTCACCGTTGAAGATCTGCGCCAGTTGCTCGGTGTTCAGGGTGTTCAACGGGTTGCGCGGGTTGAGGATGATTGCCAGCCCGTCGATGGCGATGACTTGTTCGGCCTCGGGGCTCTTAAGGTCGCCGAGGGGTTCGAGGTCCACCAGCTCGCTGTCCTTGATCGGGCGGGATGCGGCGGCCAAGTCGGCAGTGGCATTTTTCAGCGCGGTAAACCCGGTGCTGGAGCCGTGGGCGGCGACGTCGATGGTGACGGTTTTGCCCTGGCGAGTTGTGCCGATCACGCGCTGTTCATTGGCGCCCTCGGCGGGTTCGCTGTGCACGCCCTGTAAACCCTGATGTTCCATCAACCCCTTGGCCAGGGCAGGGCCGAGTGCTGCGCCAATGGTGTTGGAGCCCTGGATGCGTAACGCCGGGCCTTGATCGGGAACGGGCAGGGGCGCAGCAGCGGCGCAGGGCGGCAAGGCGCAGCAAATTGCCAGGAACAGAACGCGCAGCATCATGCCGGCACCTTCTCAAGCCAAAGGGAGTGCCGGGAGATTAAGTCAGTTGCATTTCAGTGATGTGACTGAGGCATAACAAATCGGGTTGTTTTGGATCAAAAGCGCTTTTCTGTGGGAGCGGGCTTGCTCGCGATGGCCTCAACCCGGTATGCCTGATGGTCCGAGGTGCCTGCATCGCGAGCAAGCCCGCTCCCACAAAAGCGCGGCTCGCCGTTACCCAAGCTACACACCCAACTCGATGGTCAGCTCAATTCCAGCCAGATCGGCGCATGGTCAGACGGCTTCTCCAAGCCGCGCAAATCGTAATCCACGCCCGCGTCCTTGACCCTCGGCAGCAAGCCGTTGGACGCCAGGATCACGTCAATCCGCAGCCCGCGCTTGGGCTCGTCTTCAAAACCACGGCTGCGGTAGTCGAACCAACTGAAGCGGTCGCTCACCTGCGGGTTGAGGTGACGGAAGCTGTCCACCAGGCCCCAGTTTTTCAGGCGCGCCATCCACTCGCGTTCTTCCGGCAAAAAACTGCACTTGCCGGTTTTCAGCCAGCGCTTGGCGTTGTCGGCGCCGATGCCGATGTCGATGTCTTCCGGCGAAATATTCACGTCGCCCATCACCACCAACGGCTGGTCATTGCTGAACTGGCTTTCCAGCAATTGTTGCAAATCTTCGTAGAAGCGCTGCTTGGCCGGGAACTTGGTGGGGTGGTCGCGGCTTTCGCCTTGAGGGAAATAGCCGTTCATCACCGTCACCGGGTTGCCGTGCTCATCGGCAAAGGTGCCCCAGATAAAGCGGCGCTGGGCGTCTTCTGCATCGCTGGCAAAACCTTTGTGCACGCTCAGCGCTTCTTTGCGCGAAAGCATGGCCACGCCGTAGTGGCCTTTTTGCCCGTGGTAATACACGTGATAACCCAGCGCTTGCACGTCGGCCAACGGGAACTGGTCATCGTGAACCTTGGTTTCCTGCAGGCCAATCACGTCCGGTTGATGTTTTTCAATCAGCGCCGCCAGCTGATGGGGGCGGGCGCGCAGCCCGTTGATATTGAAGGAGACGATTTTCATGGTCGGCAGTCCAGTCTGGCAAAACGTCGATGCTAGCCGACAAGTCAAACGGGGGCCAGCATGGCGGCAGACGGGATGCACTGCTAATGTCTGGGAACGACTTGCGCCGTACAAGTTCGTACCCATAAGAACGCCATCTTTTGAGTGGCGCCCAAAGAGATTGATTGTATGCCTGAGACTTCGACTGCCGTTGCCGAAATTCGCCTGCTTAACAGCGGCTATTCCCGCGAGGCGCGCTCACTGCTGTACCAGGCCTACCGGCATGATCCGACCTTCGCCTACCTCTTTGAAGCCGAACACCCGGGTTATGAGCAACGCGTACGCGCTACCGTGCGCGAACTGGTCAAGCAGCACTTTTTTCAAAAACTGCCCGCCATCGGTTTGTTCGTCAATGATCGGCTGATCGGCATCGCTTTAATCGCGCCACCGCAGCGTCGCCTGGGCATTACCGAGAGTTGGGCCTGGCAAATCCGCATGTGGCTGAGCACCGGCGTACGCGGCACGCGGCGTTATCTGGACTACCACCACGCGGTGCTGGCATGCGTGCCTGACGCGTCGGTGCACAGGCTGCCGCTGTTGGGTATTCATCCGCAATTTCAGGGCGAACACTATGGCGAGCAGCTACTCACCGCCGTGCACAATTGGTGCGCCGAAGACCCGCACTCATCCGGTGTAGTGCTCGATACCGGCAATTCACGCTACCTGGACTTCTGCAAACGCCAGGGCTATGAGGAAATCGGCGAAGTTGCTGTAGGACCTATCCTGGAGCATGTGTTTTTCCATCCCAATCCTCAGGTATTACCGGCTGCAAAGGCTTAACGCTGAATTTTTCAGAATTGTCTGAGTTCTAAGTTTCTCTCCAGCTCGTGTAGCATTCGCGCCTATGAAGTTTCCAGGAAGATTTACCAGCGGCTTGATTCTGCTGTTCACAAGCTGCGGCGCATTGGCGCAAAGCGAATTGGACGTGCGCATCAAGCCTTCAAACGACGCGTTGAAAGCCAACATTGAAGGCTATATCGGCGGGGTAGGCGATCGCGATGAAGAAGCCCTGCTGCGCTTCAGCCGTGGCGCCGAAGAGCAGGCGCGCAAGGCGGCGCAGGCCTTGGGTTTCTATCAGCCGCAAATCGCCAGTGAGGTCAAGGGCGGCAAGAACCCGCGCCTGATCCTGACCATCGATCCCGGCGAGCCGGTGCATTTGCGCAACGTGACCATTCGGGTCGACGGCCAGGCCGCGAGCCTCAAGGCTTTTCGCCTGCCCGACAGCGACGACCTTGTCTCCGGCGCCGTGCTCAACCATGGCCGTTACGAAGATGCCAAGCGTCTGATTCAGAACCAGGCCTCGCGTTACGGCTTTTTCAATGGGCGCTTTACCCGCCAGAAGCTTTCAGTTGACCCGCAAGCCGGCGTTGCCGACATCGAACTTGTTTACGACAGCGGCCCACGCTACACCATGGGCAAGGTCAGCTTTACCGGCGACACGCCGTTTGACGAAGACCTGCTGCAACGCATGGTGCCGTTCAAAAGTGGCACGCCCTACGATTCCGAATTGATCGCCGAACTCAATCAAAACCTGCAAACCAGCGGCTTTTTCGAGGGCGTACGCGTAGACGCCGCCCCCGCCGCTGCGGCCAACGATGTGATTCCGGTGGCCGTGCAACTCGAAACCCGCAAGCCACGCACCATGGGCCTGGGCCTCGGTTATTCGACCGACGTTGGCCCGCGCGGCAAAGCCAACTGGACCCGCCACTGGGTCAACCCCCAAGGCCACAGTTATGGCTGGGAAGCCGAACTCTCGGCGCCGCGACAGAACGTTGGCCTGTGGTACGACGTGCCGCTGGACCCACCGCTCACCGATAAGCTGCGCTTCGCCGGCGGCTACCAGAATGAAGAAATCGCCAATACCGACGCGCTGAGTAAATTGCTCACCCTCGGGCCGGAATGGCACAGCAAATTGCCCAGCGGTTGGACACGGGTGATCTCGCTCAAATACCAGCGCGAAGAGTATCGGCTGGGCAATGACTCAGGCCTGAGTAACCTGGTGATGCCGGGGATCAATTATTCCTACCTGCGCAGCGACAACCGCATCGACCCGCACAATGGCTATCGCCTGATGTTCGATGCCAAGGTCGCCAAGGAAGGCCTCGGCTCCGACACCAACCTGATTTACGGCACGGCCACCATCAAGGGCTTGACCACCTTGTGGGATAACCACCGTTTTCTGGGCCGTGCACAGTTCGGCGGCAGCGCCACCAATGGTTACCAGTCCGTGCCGCCGTCACTGCGCTTCTTTGCCGGTGGTGACCAAAGTGTGCGCGGTTATGAGTATCAGACCCTGTCGCCAGAGAACGACCGCGGTGACCGCATCGGTGGGCGTTACATGGTTGCGCTGAGCGCCGAGTACCAATATTCAATCGCCGAAAAATGGCGCATCGCGACGTTTATCGACCAGGGTAACTCCTTCAATAACCTTGACATGCCCAGCCTTAAAACCGGTGTCGGCGTCGGCGTACGCTGGGTCTCCCCGGTGGGGCCGATTCGCCTCGACCTGGCGCATGCGCTGGAAGATCCGGGCGGCATTCGTTTGCACTTTTCGATGGGGCCTGAGCTGTGATACGTGGTTTGAAAATAGCCGGGCTGGCCATCGTGGCTGTGCTCGCCGTGCTGCTGTTGGTGCTGTGGGCCGTGCTCGGTACGCAGGCTGGCAGCCGCTGGGCCTTGGGCCAAGTGCCGGGTTTAAGCGTGGAGAATTTCCAGGGCCATTTGGGTGGCCGGTGGAGCGCCGATCATCTGCTGTGGCAGCAAGGCAGCAGCCGGGTCGAGCTGAATGCGCCAACGCTTGAATGGTCGCCGGCGTGCCTGCTGCGCATGACCGTGTGCATCAATCAGTTGGAGGTGGAACAGGTCACCCTGCAATTTCCACCGAGCACCGAAGAAAGCAGCGGGCCGCTGAAACTGCCGGACCTTAAACTGCCGGTGGCGATCCAGTTAGGCGACGTTCGCGTCGGTAGCCTGCTGTTTAATGGCAGCGAACAACTCAAGGGCTTGCAACTGGCGGCGCACTGGACGGCTGCGGGTATGCAGATCGACTCGGTGCACCTGCAACGCGACGATTTGGTGCTGGACCTCAGCGGCTTGCTGCAACCGAGCGGCGATTGGCCGTTGACGGCGACCGGCAACCTGAGCCTGCCATACGCTCCCGGCGGCGCGCCCTGGAAAGTCGCCCTCAAGGTCGACGGCGACCTGCTCAACACCCTCAAACTCGACGCCGACAGCAGCGGCTACTTGCCCGCCAAGCTCAGCGGCGAGCTGCAACCGCTGGTAGAAAACCTGCCCGCGCAACTGCACATCACCGCCGATGGCTTCAAGCCCAGCGCCGATTTACCCGACACCCTGCAACTGAACCAATTGGACCTCACCGCCAAGGGCGACCTGAGCAATGGCTATCAACTGTTGGGCAAGGCCGTGTTACCCGCCGAAAAAGGCCCGGTAGAGTTGCTATTGCAAGGCAAGGTCGACGCCAAGGGCGCGCAGATCGCAGGCCTGGACCTGAATGCCGGCGACAACCAGCGCCTCACACTCAGCGCGCAACTGGACTGGCAGCAAGGCTTCAGTGCCGACGCCAAAATCGATTGGCTGGATTTCCCCTGGCATCGCCTCTATCCATTAATTGACGAGCCGCAAGTCGCGTTGCGCACCTTTAACGGTGAGGTTTCCTACAAAGACGGCAACTACCTCGGCAACCTCAACGCCCACCTCGACGGCCCGGCCGGCACGTTCACGGTGGTCACGCCGTTCAGCGGCGACCTCAAACAAATCTTCCTGCCTGAGCTGAAACTGACCGCTGGTCAAGGTAAGGCCGAAGGCCATTTGAACCTGCAATTTGCCGACGGCATTGCCTGGGACACCGCCTTGGACCTCTCGGCGCTGAACCCGGCGTACTGGGTTGGCGAATTGCCCGGCACCCTCGCTGGCCCGCTGCGCAGCAAGGGCGAGTTCAAAAATCAACAGCTCACGCTGAATGCCGACCTCGACCTCAAGGGCCGCTTGCGCGGGCAAACTGCCGTGCTGGCGGCCAAAGCTGAAGGCGCGGGCGAGCAATGGACCCTGGGCAACCTGGATATTCGCTTGGGCGACAACCGCATCTACGGCAGTGGCAGCTTGCAGCAACGCCTGGCCGGGAAGATCGACATCAAGCTGGCGCGGCTGGCTCAGCTGTGGCCGCAACTGCGCGGGCAAATCAATGGACGGGTCGATGTGGCCGGTACGTTGAAGGCGCCGCAAGGCACACTCAGCCTCAAAGGTCAGCAACTGGCGTTTGCCGACAACCAGTTGCAAAACCTCAGCCTCGACGCCGCGCTCGACAATGCCCAGCGCGCGAAGATCGACCTGAAAGGCAGCGGTATCCAGGCCGGCGATACCCAACTGGGTACCTTGACCGCCAACGCTCAAGGCGACATCAAGCGTCAGCAAGTGCAGCTAAACCTGGCTGGCCCGCTGGTCAAACTGGCGCTGGGCGCCGATGGCAACCTCGACCAAGGCAACTGGCGCGGGCGCCTGGCCAGTGGTGATGTGCAAGCCGGTGGCCAGGACTGGAAGCTGCAGGCTCCGGCGAAAATTGAACGGCTGGCTGACGGCAAACTGACCTTTGCCGCGCACTGCTGGGTCTCAGGCACCGCCAGCTTGTGTGGTGAGGACCAGCGGCTGATGCCCGAGCCGAAGTTGCGTTACCACCTCAAGCAATTCCCCATCGACAGCTTGGCGGCATGGTTGCCCAAAGACTTCGCGTGGCAAGGCAAACTCAACGCCGACGTGCAGCTCGACCTGCCCGACAGTGGCCCTAAAGGCGTGGTCTCGGTGGATGCCGGCGGCGGTACCTTACGCGTCAAAGACAAGGACCAGTGGCTGGATTTCCCCTACGACACGTTGAAGCTGGAAGCCACCCTGAACCCCAAGCGCATCGACACCCTGCTTAATTTTCGCGGCGGCAAGCTCGGCGAATTGCGCGTGCAGGCGCAGATCAACCCGCTGCCGAAAGACAAGCCGATCAGCGGCGATTTCAGCCTCAACGGCCTCGACCTCGCCGTCGCGCGGCCATTTGTGCCGATGGTCGATAAGCTCAACGGCAGGCTCAACGGCAGCGGTCGCATCTCCGGTGGCTTGCTGGCGCCGCAGGTCAACGGCAGCGTGAACCTGGTCGGCGGCGAGGTCTCCGGGCCTGAATTGCCGATGAGTCTGGAAGGCTTGAATGTGCAGGCGTTGATCGCCGGTGAAAGCGTGCAATTGAACGGCGTCTGGCACAGTGGCAAAGCCGGGCAGGGCAGCCTCAAGGGGCAGATCGACTGGGGCCAGGCGCTGGTCGTGGATTTGAGCCTGCAAGGCTCGCAACTGCCGGTCACGGTAGAGCCGTATGCCGTGCTGGAAGTGGCGCCCGACCTGAAAATCAGCCTGAAGAACGACAAATTGGCGATTGCCGGCAAGGTCCAGATCCCGCGCGGTGACATCACCGTGCGCGAACTGCCGCCGTCGACGGTCAAGGTCTCGGATGACACGGTGATCGTCGGCAGCCAGACCGAAGAGGGCAAGCCGCCGATGGCCATGGCCATGGATATCGACGTGGTGGTGGGCGAAGACACCCTCAACTTCGCAGGCTTCGGCCTGACCGCCAAAGTGCAGGGCCATGTGCACATCGGCGACAACCTCGACACCCGTGGCGAGCTGTGGCTCAACGACGGGCGTTATCGCGCCTACGGCCAGCGCCTGGATGTGCGCCGTGCGCGGCTGCTGTTTGCCGGCCCGCTCGACCAGCCTTACCTGGATATTGAAGCGGTGCGCAAAACCGACGACGTCACTGCCGGTATCCGCCTGAGCGGCAGCGCTGAACAGCCGACCACGCAGATCTTTTCGGAACCGGCCATGAGCCAGGAGCAGGCGCTGTCTTACCTGGTGCTTGGCCGTCCGCTGAGCACCAGCGGTGAAGACAACAACGTACTTGCCCAAGCGGCGTTGGGCCTTGGCCTGATGGGCAGCTCCGGGGTGACGTCGGATATTGCAGCCAAGCTGGGCCTGCGCGATTTCGACCTCGACACGCAAGGCAGCGGCACCACCACGGCGGTGGTGGCCAGCGGCAAGATTACCGACAAGCTCAGCCTGCGTTATGGGGTCGGCGTGTTTGAGCCGGCCAGCACCATCGCGTTGCGTTATCTGTTGAGCAAGAAGGTGTACCTGGAAGTGGCCAGTGGTGTGGCCAGTTCGCTGGATATTTTCTACAAACGCGATTTCTAAATAGGGACGCGGCATGTTGTGGCGAGCGGGCTTGCTCGCCACACAAGCCCGCCCCCTATTTAACTGCCTTCCAACCCTCCCGTCGTAAAATTAGCAAGCTAGCTAATTATTTTCTTTCACATTCGCTGCCTAAGCAGTAACATCTCGTCACACATTCACTGCCTAGGCAGTAATAAGGTGGCTTTCGATGAAACACTTCACCCCTGACAGCCTTCGCAACTGCCATCTCGGGCTGCTGCTGGGCCGTGCGGCGCTGCTCAAGGACCGCATTATCGACACCCATATGGAGCCGCACGGCGTGACTGCCGCGCAGTTCAAGGTGTTGATCATCATTGCCCAGTTTGACATCAACACGCCCGCCGAGCTGTGCCGCAACTTGTCGCTGGACAGCGGTTCCATGACCCGCATGCTCGATCGCCTGGAGCAAAAGGGCCTGCTGGCGCGCAAGCGTTCCGAGCAGGATCGGCGTCAGGTACAGCTGGTACTCACCGAAGACGGCCAGCGCCTGGCCGACATGCTGCCGAACATCGGTGCCCAGTCGATGAACGAGCTGGCCGGTGCACTGGAGCCCGGCGAATTACAGACGCTGGAAGCCATCCTCACGAAAATTCTGGTAGCTGCCGGTGACGCCATCGTCATCCAGCGGGTAGGTAAACAATGAACACACGTAACCTTTGCCTGGTGCTGGTGGCCATGAGCGTTGCCGGTTGCGCCAACTTCGGCGGCCTCGATACTCAAGGCAAACGCCTCGACGCCAATACCCTGCAAACCGGTAAATCGCTCAGCGGCGTAACCCTGTCGAGTGCCGCCTGGCCGAGCGCCGACTGGTGGAAAAGCCTCGGCGACCCGCAGCTCGATGGGCTGATCCAGGAACCATTGCAAAACAGCCCCGACATGCAAGTGGCCAGTGCCCGTGCGCATCAGGCCGAAGCCGCCGCCTATGCCGCGAATGCCGAGCGCATGCCGAGCCTGGACGCCAGCGGCGGCGTCAGCCGTTCGCGCTTGGCCAAGGACCAGGACCCGCGAGGGCAGGGCGATGCCTACGCGACCGTGCGTAACATCGGCGCCAGTTTCAATTACAACTTCGACCTGTGGGGTGGCCAGCGGGCCGCGTGGGAAGCTGCCTTGGGCCAGGCGCGCGCCGCCGAGGTCGATCAGCAAACCGCGCGGCTGACCCTGGCCGCCAACGTGGCCAAGGCTTACAGCGATTTGGGCGAGGCGCATATCGTGCGTGACCTGGCCAATGACGACCTTAAACGCACGCGTCAGATGCTTGACCTGAGCAAGCGCCGCCTCAGCTCCGGCATCGACAGCCAGTACCAGTACCAGCAAACCGAAAGCCTCGAAGCCAGCTCCCAGTCGCAACTGATCGACGCGGAAAAACAACTGCAAAGCGCCAAGATCGCGCTGGCGGTATTGCTCGGTAAAGGCCCCGACCGCGGCGGTGAACTGAAGCGTCCAAATGTGCTGCAGCCCAGCGCGGTTGCGGTGCCTTCGGTACTGCCCGCCGAGCTGCTGGGCCGACGCCCGGACCTGATCGCCGCGCGCTGGCGTGTCGAGGCGGCGAGCAAGAACATCGCCGCGAGCAAAACCCGCTTCTACCCTAACCTCAACCTGAGCGCGAGCGCCGGGGCCGAGTCGTTGTTGGGGGATGCAATGTTTGGTTCGGCCAGCCGTTTCTTCAGCATTGCGCCGACGATCTCGTTGCCGATCTTCGATGGTGGCCGCCTGCGCGCCGACCTTGATGCGCGCGACGCGGACTACGACTTGGCCGTGGCGCAGTACAACAAAACCCTGGTGCAAGCCTTGGGCGATATTGGTAACGGCCTGGTGCAGTTGCGCGAAACCGGTCGGCAGATCCAGGCGCAACAACATGCTGCAGACATTGCCCAGCAGTCCTACGACACCGGTGTTCAGCGTTACAGCTCTGGCATCGGCAATTACCTGGACGTGCTCAGCATTGAGCAGCAATTGCTGCAGGCCCAGCGCCAACTCGCGAGTCTGAATGCCGCGCAGATAGATCTTTCGATTCAACTCATGCAAGCCCTGGGTGGCGGATTTAACGCCGATAACGTGGCCGCGACCACGACCAGCCCCGCCACCCGCACGGAATAATTTGAGGTATTTGTAATGGCCACTGCCGACAGCAATAACGCAACAGAGCAACCTGAAGAGCAACCCAAAACAGACAGCAACCCACGCAAACGCAAAATTATGCTGATTGGCCTGGCGCTGGTCGTGATGCTCGCCGCTGCCGCCGTGTGGGGCTGGTATGAGCTTTACGGGCGCTTCTACGAAAGCACCGACGATGCCTACGTGAATGGCAACGTGGTGGAAATCACCCCGCTGGTCACCGGCACCGTGGTCAGCATTGGCGCTGACGATGGCGACCTGGTCCACGAAGGCCAGGTGCTGATCAAGTTCGACCCGAATGATGCCGCTGTTGGCCTGCAAAGTGCCCAGGCCAACCTGGCTCGCACCGTGCGCCAGGTGCGCGGCTTGTACAGCAACGTCGATGGCATGAAAGCCCAGGTCAACGCCCAGAAAGCCGACGTGCAAACCGCCCAGGACAACTTCAATCGGCGTAAAACCCTGGCTCAGGGCGGCGCAATTTCCCAAGAAGAATTGTCGCATGCACGCGACAGCCTGACGGCGGCCAAGAACGCATTGACCAACCTTGAGCAACAGCTGAAAACCAGCAATGCGTTGGTCGACGACACGGTGATTTCGTCCCACCCGGATGTGCAAACCGCCGCCGCGCAATTGCGCCAGGCGTACCTCGCCAATGCGCGTAGCACCTTGATCGCGCCGGTCACCGGCTACGTGGCCAAGCGTACCGTGCAACTGGGCCAGCGTGTGCAGCCGGGCACGGCGCTGATGGCGGTGATCCCGCTGAACCAGCTGTGGATCGACGCCAACTTCAAGGAAACCCAGCTGCGCGACATGCGGATCGGCCAGCCCGTGGACATCGAGTCGGATATCTACGGCAGCGACGTTAAGTTCAGCGGCACCGTCGACAGCCTTGGCGCCGGTACCGGCAGTGCCTTTGCGCTGCTGCCGGCGCAGAACGCCACGGGTAACTGGATCAAGATTGTGCAACGCGTACCGGTGCGCATCCATATCAACCCAGAAGAACTGGCCAAACACCCGCTGCGTGTGGGCTTGAGCACCTTGGTCAGCGTCGACCTGCACGACCAGAGCGGCCCGGTACTGGCGCAACAGCCGCCGCAAAAAGCCACGTTCACCACCAATGTGTATGAGCGCCAATTGGGCGAAGCCGACGCCATGATCAATCAGTTGATCCATGACAACAGCCTCGCCGCGCCCAAGGCTGCGCAACGCTAATGGACAGTAAGGCCTCTTTCACGCCGCCGAGCCTGCTGATGGCCACTATTGGCCTGTCGCTGGCGACTTTCATGCAGGTGCTCGACACCACCATCGCCAACGTGGCGTTGCCGACTATTTCCGGCAACCTGGGCGTGAGTTCGGAGCAAGGCACTTGGGTGATCACCTCATTTGCGGTGAGCAACGCCATTGCCTTGCCACTGACCGGCTGGTTAGCCCGGCGTTTTGGCGAAGTGAAGCTGTTTTTGTGGGCGACCCTGCTGTTTGTGGTGGCCTCGTTTCTCTGTGGTATTTCCACCTCGATGCCGGAGCTGATCGGTTTTCGGGTGCTGCAAGGCTTGGTCGCGGGGCCGTTGTACCCGATGAGCCAGACCTTGCTGATCGCGGTGTACCCGCCAGCGAGGCGCGGCATGGCCCTGGCGTTATTGGCGATGGTCACGGTGGTGGCGCCGATTGCCGGCCCCATCCTCGGCGGCTGGATCACCGACAGCTATAGCTGGCCGTGGATCTTCTTTATCAACGTGCCGATCGGCGTCTTCGCGGTAATGGTGGTGCGTTCGCAATTGAAGAAACGCCCCGTGGTCACCAGTTACCAGCCGATGGACTATGTCGGTCTGCTCAGCCTGATCGTCGGCGTCGGCGCCTTGCAGATTATCCTCGACAAGGGCAACGACCTGGACTGGTTCGAGTCCAACTTCATCATCATCGGCGCGGCAATCTCGGCGATTGCCCTGGCGGTGTTTGTGATCTGGGAAATGACCGATAAACACCCGGTGGTTAACCTGCGGCTATTCGCTTACCGTAACTTTCGCATCGGCACCGTGGTGCTGGTGCTGGGGTATGCGGGCTTTTTCGGTATCAACCTGATCCTGCCGCAATGGCTGCAAACGCAGATGGGTTACACCGCGACGTGGGCGGGCCTGGCGGTCGCACCGATCGGGATTCTGCCGGTGTTGATGTCGCCGTTTGTGGGCAAATATGCGCACAAGTTCGACCTGCGTCTGCTGGCGGGCCTGGCGTTTCTGGCGATTGGCTTGAGCTGCTTTATGCGGGCTGGGTTCACCAATGAAGTGGACTTCCAGCACATCGCCATGGTGCAGCTGTTCATGGGCATCGGTGTGGCGCTGTTCTTTATGCCGACCCTGACCATCCTGATGTCCGACTTGCCGCCCAGCCAGATTGCCGATGGCGCAGGTCTTGCGACCTTCTTGCGTACGCTGGGCGGTAGCTTCGCGGCGTCGCTGACGACCTGGATCTGGATTCGCCGAGCAAACCAGCACCATGCGTACATGAGCGAGAACATCACCACCTATGACTCGGCGACCCGCGACGCGCTGAATGCGTTGGGCGGGGCAGGGCACACGGCGTATGCGCAACTGGACCAGATTCTCAGCAGCCAGGCGTACATGATGTCTACCGTGGATTACTTCACGTTGCTGGGGTGGATGTTTATGGGCTTGATGCTGTTGGTGTGGCTGGCGAAGCCGCCATTTGGGGCCAAGGCAGGGCCGGAGGCTTCCGGGCACTAACGGCTTTACTCGATGGGTGGTTGAAGCCGATCAAAGGCGGGTTTGCAGGCACAGCAGACATGCTTTTTTTGCTTTGTGTGGGATGGGGCTTGCTCCCGATAGCAGTTTTACAGTTGATACATGAGTTGACTGACACACCGCTATCGGGAGCAAGCCCCCTCCCACAGTTTGACCTCATTAAACCTAAATAAATTTTAATAGCAAAAACAAAAGGTTATTTGTAGTTTGATAAGCGCGGGCTTGGCAGATCGGGTCGGCACTACACAGCGCCAGGCAGCGCCAACTGCGGGTTCACAAACTCAAACGCCGCCAGCTGAAACCCTTGCTCATCCACTTGCAGCGCCCAGCCCTGCTTGTCCCAGTCACCCAGCACAATGCGCTTGGCCGCCTGCTCGCCAATCTGCAACTTATGAATGGCCGGGCGGTGCGTATGGCCGTGCACCAGCGTGCGCACGCCAAATTGCTGCATCACCCGCGGTACTTCCTCGGGCGTTACATCAACAATGTCGTTGGCTTTCATGCGCACCTGCGCGCGGCTTTCACTGCGGAGCTTGCGCGCCAGTCTGTGCCGGGTACGCAGCGGCAAGTGACGCAGGATAAACAGCAGCAGCGGGTTACGCAGGATGCGCCGCAGTTTCATATAACCCACATCGCGGGTGCAGAGGCTGTCGCCGTGCATCAACAGCACAGGCTCGCCGTATAACTGCACGACACTCGGGTCCTTGAGCAAGGTAGCACCTGCAGCTTTGCAGAACGCCTTGCCGATCAGGAAATCCCGGTTGCCATGCATGATAAAAATCGGGGTGCCGCTGTCGCTCAGCTCGCGCAACGCCTGGCTGATGGAACGCTGGAAAGGCGTCATCCCATCGTCGCCGATCCAGGCTTCAAAGAAGTCCCCCAGAATGTACAACGCCTGGGCGCCTCGGGCGCGGCCGTGGAGTAGATCCAGAAACGCCCGGGTGATGTCCGGGCGCTCCTCTTCCAGATGCAAATCTGAAATCAGCAATATCACCCAACGATCTCGGCTTTCTCGATGATTACGTCTTCTGCCGGGACATCCTGGTGGCCGGACTTGGACGTGGTGGACACGCCTTTGATTTTGTCGACAACGTCTGTGCCTTCGGTCACTTTACCGAACACGGCATAACCCCAACCCTGCACGTTCTTGCCGCTGTGGTTGAGGAAAGCGTTGTCGGCCACGTTGATGAAGAACTGTGCGGAGGCCGAATGCGGCTCCATGGTACGGGCCATGGCGACGGTGTATTTCTCGTTGGAAAGGCCGTTGTCCGCTTCGTTCTGAATGCTTGGGCGCTTGTCTTTCTTTTCTTTCATGCCTGGCTCAAAACCGCCGCCCTGGACCATGAAGTTAGGAATGACGCGGTGGAAAACAGTGTTTTCGTAGTGGCCGGCATTCACGTATTCGATGAAGTTGGCGACGGTGATCGGCGCTTTCTCGGCGTTCAGCTCGATGACGATGTCACCGTGGTTGGTGGTCAGTTTGACTTGAGTCATGTTCACTACTCTTTTCAGGGAATTCGTGGGTTTGGACGCCAGGGCGCCGCACCTGTTTGGCTAAACGTAGGCCAAGTCGCGCAGTTTAGCGTGCCCGACAGGAATTTCGAGGTGGTTTTTTACCGCCGATGCATTAAATGCAGCAGTTTTTGGCCTCGCTCTGTCAGCGGCTTGACCGCTTCGGCTATGATAAGCCCTTTGTTTTATCGGCCCCCACCTCTGGTCTGGCCAAGTACTTCGTCTGTTCAAGGATCCTATGAGCAAGCCCACTGTCGACCCTACCTCGAATGCCAAGGCCGGACCTGCCGTCCCGGTCAATTTCCTGCGCCCGATCATCCAGGCGGACCTGGATTCGGGCAAGCACACGCAGATCGTCACCCGTTTCCCGCCAGAGCCTAACGGCTACCTGCACATCGGTCACGCCAAGTCGATCTGTGTGAACTTCGGCCTGGCCCAGGAGTTCGGTGGCGTTACGCACCTGCGTTTCGACGACACCAACCCGGCCAAGGAAGACCAGGAATACATCGACGCCATCGAAAGCGACATCAAGTGGCTGGGTTTTGAATGGTCCGGTGAAGTGCGCTATGCGTCCAAATATTTTGACCAGTTGTTCGACTGGGCCGTCGAGCTGATCAAGGCCGGCAAGGCCTACGTCGACGACCTGAGCCCGGAGCAAGCCAAGGAATACCGTGGCACGCTGACCGAGCCAGGTAAAAACAGCCCGTTCCGCGACCGTTCGGTTGAAGAGAACCTCGACTGGTTCGCCCGCATGCGCGCCGGTGAGTTCGCCGATGGCGCCCGTGTGCTGCGTGCCAAGATCGACATGGCCTCGCCGAACATGAACCTGCGCGACCCGATCATGTACCGCATCCGCCATGCTCACCACCACCAGACCGGTGACAAGTGGTGCATTTACCCGAACTACGATTTCACCCACGGTCAGTCGGACGCCATTGAAGGCATCACCCACTCGATCTGCACCCTGGAGTTCGAAAGCCATCGCCCGCTGTATGAATGGTTCCTCGACAGCCTGCCGGTACCGGCGCACCCGCGCCAGTACGAGTTCAGCCGCCTCAACCTGAACTACACCATCACCAGCAAGCGCAAGCTCAAGCAACTGGTTGATGAAAAACACGTGCATGGCTGGGACGACCCGCGCATGTCGACGCTGTCGGGCTTCCGCCGTCGTGGCTACACCCCGGCGTCGATCCGCAACTTCTGCGACATGGTCGGCACCAACCGTTCCGACGGCGTGGTTGACTTCGGCATGCTCGAATTCAGCATCCGCCAGGACCTCGACGCGAACGCTCCGCGCGCCATGTGCGTGCTGCGCCCGTTGAAGGTGGTGATCACCAATTATCCGGAAGACCAGGTCGAGAACCTCGAACTGCCGCGTCATCCGCAGAAAGAAGAACTCGGCGTGCGCAAGCTGCCGTTCGCCCGTGAAATCTACATCGACCGCGATGACTTCATGGAAGAACCGCCAAAGGGCTACAAGCGCCTGGAGCCGAACGGCGAAGTGCGCCTGCGCGGCAGTTACGTGATCCGTGCCGACGAAGCCATCAAGGACGCCGACGGCAACATCGTCGAGCTGCGCTGCTCGTACGACCCGGACACCCTGGGCAAGAACCCGGAAGGCCGCAAGGTCAAGGGCGTGGTCCACTGGGTGCCGGCCGCTGCCAGCATCGAATGCGAAGTGCGCTTGTACGATCGCCTGTTCCGTTCGCCGAACCCGGAGAAGGCCGAAGACAGCGCCAGTTTCCTCGACAACATCAACCCTGACTCCCTGCAAGTACTCACGGGTTGTCGCGCCGAGCCATCGTTGGCCGACGCACAGCCGGAAGACCGTTTTCAGTTCGAGCGCGAAGGTTACTTCTGCGCAGATATCAAGGACTCCAAACCTGGTGCTCCGGTATTCAACCGTACCGTGACCTTGCGTGATTCGTGGGGCCAGTGATTCTCTAAGGAAGCCGTTGTGCTAACGATCTACAACACACTCAGCAAGACCAAAGAAGTCTTCAAGCCGCTGGATGGCAACAAGGTGCGCATGTACGTGTGCGGCATGACCGTGTACGACTATTGCCACATCGGCCACGGCCGCAGCATGGTTGCCTTCGATCTGGTGACCCGCTGGTTGCGTTTCAGCGGCTATGACTTGACGTACGTGCGCAACATCACCGACATCGACGACAAGATCATCAACCGCGCCAATGAAAACGGCGAGTCGTTCGACGTGCTGACCGAGCGCATGATCGCCGCCATGCATGAGGACGAGGCGCGCCTTAATATCCTCAAGCCGGACATGGAACCGCGCGCCACGGACCACATTCCCGGCATGCACGCGATGATTCAAACCCTGATCGACAAGGGTTACGCCTACGCGCCGGGCAATGGTGACGTGTACTACCGCGTCGCCAAGTTCATGGGGTACGGCAAGCTGTCGCGCAAGAAAATCGAAGACCTGCGCATCGGCGCGCGCATCGAAGTTGACGAAGCCAAGCAAGACCCGCTCGACTTCGTGCTGTGGAAAGCCACCAAGCCCGGCGAGCCGAGCTGGGCGTCGCCATGGGGCGCCGGGCGTCCGGGCTGGCACATCGAATGCTCGGTGATGTCCACCTGCTGCCTGGGCGAGACCTTCGACATTCATGGCGGCGGCAGCGACCTTGAGTTCCCGCACCACGAAAACGAAATCGCGCAAAGCGAAGCCGCCACCGGCAAGACCTACGCCAATGCCTGGATGCACTGCGGCATGATCCGCATCAATGGCGAGAAGATGTCCAAGTCCTTGAACAACTTCTTCACCATTCGCGACGTGCTCGAAAAGTACCACCCGGAAGTGGTGCGTTACCTGTTGGTGTCGAGCCACTACCGCAGCGCGATCAACTACTCGGAAGACAACCTCAAGGACGCCAAAGGCGCCCTGGAGCGGTTCTACCATGCGTTGAAAGGCTTGCCCGCCGTGGCACCTGCCGGTGGCGAGGGGTTTGTCGCGCGGTTTACCGAAGTGATGAACGACGACTTCGGCACACCGGAAGCGTGCGCCGTACTGTTCGAAATGGTGCGTGAGATCAACCGCCTGCGTGAGACTGACATCGATGCAGCGGCCGGGCTTGCTGCGCGCCTGAAAGAGCTGGCCAGCGTACTCGGCGTGCTGCAGATGCAAGCCGACGACTTCCTGCAGGCCGGCGCCGAAGGGCGTGTAGATGCGGCCCAGGTGGATGCGCTGATTCAAGCGCGTCTGGCTGCGCGTGCCAACAAGGACTGGGCGGAATCCGACCGTATCCGTGACCAACTGACCGCGATGGGGGTGGTGTTGGAAGACGGCAAAGGTGGAACCACGTGGCGCTTGGCTGATCAAGCCTGATGGGTAAACGCTGAATGAAAAAAGCCCCGACTGGTTCGGGGCTTTTTTTGCACTGGGAATTTGGGTGTAATGTTCGCTTGCAGGCGTTTTTTTCTAGTTCAGACTTTGATTATATTAACTGCCTGGGGCCCTTTTCCGTCTTTAGTAACATCAAAGCTCACGGAATCGCCAGCAAATAGCTCGACCATTCCCTCAGACCGAAAGTTTTTATGCATATGCTAGATGAGCAATCGAGGGCGGATCTGTCAGAGATGCGCCCTCATAACAGCATTATTTCGGAACGGCTATCTCAATCTGACACGCAGTTTGCTCCACCAATAGCTGAGTCCCCGCCAGCATCCGGCAAATTCCTAGCGCCACGCTGCGAGGATTGCCGTCGATCTCAAAAGCCAAATGGCTTGCCAGCGCTTGAACCGAGGCTAAATCCTCCGCAGCGTTTGCTAGCAGCGTTTCGATGTCTACTCCTTTACGCACGGCAAATACACCAAGGCTCTCAGCAGATGGCTCTGGCTTCTGAGAAGGGTTCAGGTAATGGTTAATTGCTCGATGAGCAGCAGTGTGAAACGCGGTTGAATCCGACGGCGGATTGGGACTGTCTTTAATCATGGCGAAGCTCCTAGAGTATTGGAGTCACCACCCATCGCTGCGAAGCAATATTTGGGTGGCAGCTGTACGCAGGTTCGCAGACCGGGACTCTAGGCACCCGGCATACCCGAAGGTATCCCGCGCACAGCCGCCATTACATCAGGCATAAAAAAGCGCCCGTTATCTTGTGGTGGACGCCGTGCGTCTAGAGTTTAACCGGGCTGCGAAACCCGGTCGCTGAATTTCCAGCGACCACTGAAGACTAGGCTGCCATCTTCCGAGGGACAACCTTAAAACGCTGTCGGAAATTTCTGCGAGAGGACTGGGCCATGCGCTTGATGTTTAGCGCTGGACATAAGGTAGGAACGAGCCGGCGTGTGCTCGACTTGTCGCGAACACACCCACGATGCACAGGCTGCACGCTGACACACGTATGGAACCCTCAACGGCCAGCACACCACTGAGCAAGTGAGGGCCCTGCGGGCTCTTCAACTGGCCAGGAGCGTTGCAGATGTGGAATTCAGGGGTAGCAGGGACGGGAGATGTGGGCGCCAGGTATGCGCCGACGGTAGGGCAGTCGAAGTCGGTGTCCATTGCGCCTGACATGGCAGCGATGAGACGGCTGGGCAATGAATTGTTTAATGCGGCGCCCAGCGCGAAGTCGCAAACGGCGCAACGTTTGTCTGACAGCTTGAAGGTGCTTCGAGAACAGGTAGGCGGCGGTGCTTTCAAGCACGATATTGATAAGCTGCTTAATACACTGGACATCTTCCTCGCGTCCGAGGCGGCAATTCGTCAGTCCGTGCAGCAAATGTTCCCGGACGCAGGTGATTTGCCTGCCTCCGCAGCGCCGCGTGATAGCGGCCGTGCCCCTGCTTTCGACAGGCCTGCACTGCGCAATCCAGCGTTCATGAGTAACAGGGCAGATGCTCAGCGCGGGGTTGAATTTGACTACTACACCGATACACGCACACCGGGAAGGAAGCCCGGCGTGGGCAACGCACCCGGCAATATCTGGAGTGGTTTCAGTCAAGGGAAGGACGGAAACTGCATCACGGTTGCAGCCACGAAGGTTGCAATGATGAGGTTTGGCCAGAAGCCCACTGATATTTTCAAACAGGTAAAGTTGGCGGGCGATGGCTATAACGTAGAGATGCGTGATGGCTTCACGCTCCACCTGTCCAAGGGCGAGTTGGAGGTGGCTGCCCGCAGATCTGACTTCAAGGGAAATAATCAGGCGATACTGGCTGATGCTCATTTTCTGTATGCCGCGAGTGCCAAACGCGCGCAGATGGAAAACAACGACGGTTACGCCAGTCAGAGTTTCGGCCATGCATTGAGCAGCATCAATGATGGTGACGCGAATCGCTGGGATGGTTTGCAGCGCCTGGGCCTGAGTGCTCACATTCAAGTCACCAGCGTTGCACACCTGGCGCGTGGGCAGTTGGGTGTGGTGACTCACAACATGCTAATCGACGGTCAGAGGGTCGGGCATTCCCTTGCAGTGATCAATGGGCGGGAAGAGGTGTGGGGGACTCAAGGCGGGTATCCTCCGACCAATATTTACGCTAACGCATTGGCCTTGATTTGATGTTTTGGAGGGGGCGGCGTGCGCGCCCCCTGCCACCATGAATCAGCGGCGGCTGCTGACTTCGGCGGGCACCTCGTCACCGGCCATGCGCTTGCGGAACAGCGCGGTGCGGGCCAACAGCAGGGTGGTCACCGGCACAGTGATCGACAACAAAATCGGGATCAACCAGCCGTGCAGCACCGGTGCGGATTTGAGCACCGAAAAGTACACAATCGAGGCCAGCGCCACACACCATGCGCCCAGCGTCGAGGCCAATGCCGGTGGGTGCATGCGCTGAAAGAAGTCTTTCATGCGCAGCAATCCAATCGCGCCGATCAGTGCGAACAGGCTGCTCAGCACCAGCAGCACCGCCACGATCACTTCAACCCATAACGGCATCATTCAATGACCTCCCCACGCAGCAGGAATTTCGCCAGGGCAAACGACCCGACGAAGCCAAACAGCGCAATCAGCAACGCCGCTTCAAAGTAGGTGTCACTGGCGTAGCGGATGCCGAGCACCAGCATCATTAGCATCGCCAGCATGTACAGGTAGTCCAGCGCGAGCACCCGGTCTTGCGCCGATGGGCCTTTGAACAGGCGCACCAGGGTCAGCACCATGGCCAGCGAGAACAGAAACAGGCTGAGCAAGATCGCATTGGAGAGCAGTGCGCTCATTCGAAGATCTCCATCAGGGGCCGTTCATAGGCGTGTTTGAAGTGCTGGATAAAGAGCGCTTCGTCATCCAGGTCGAACACATGCAGCAACAGCACGCTGCGGTCCAGCGCCAGCTCTGACCAAACCGTGCCAGGCGTTACGCTGGTGATCATCGACAGCACCGCCAGGCCGTTGGCGTCGCGCAGGTCCAGGGGAACTTTGATAAACCGCGAGTGCGGCGGGCGTGAACCGCACGTCAGCACGCCCCAAGCCACTTGCAGGTTGGAGATAATCACGTCGCGGCCCACCCGCAAGAACAGGCGGATGATCACACCAGGGCGACGGATGCGAATCGGCAACGGGCGCAACGGCGCCATCAGCAGCGGCGCCAGAAAGCCCATCAACGCGCCCAGCAGCAGGTTGCCGGGGCTCACCGAGAGGTTGAGTGCCAACCACAGCAGCCACAATGCCAGCGACAACCACGGCGCAGGGAACAGACGTTTCATGGCTGCACCTCCATTGCCGCAGCCTGGGCTTCAGGGCTCGGAATTGGGCGCGTCGCCATCACCGCCATCACATAGCCTTCCGGGTTGTTCAGGCTTTCGGCGGTGGCTTGGGTGTAGCGCATCAACGGTTCGGCCTTGAAGGTCAAGACGATGCTCAGGCCCAGCAGGAAGAAGATCGGCACGCACTCGTAGCGGCGCAGCAGCGGCGAGGGGCGCTCCTCGGGCGTCCAGAAGCGCTGGATGCCCAGGCGGGCAAAGGCAATCAGCGAGGCCAGGCCAGACAGAATCAGCAGCGCCACCAGGCCCCAGGCGGCTGGGCGAATCGGTTCTTCCAGCGCGTTACCCAGGCCCGTCGGGTTGACCAGCGCGCTCAACAGGCTGAGCTTGCCGATAAACCCGGACAACGGCGGCATGCCGATAATCAGCAGCGCGCAGGCGACAAAACTCAAACCGAGGAAGGCCATGGTCCATGGAATGACTTGGCCAACCACGGCTTTTTGCTCATCGTCCAGGTTGACGCCAGGGCGTGGGTGCAACGATTCCATGGCTTTGGGCAGCGCATCGATTTCTTCATCCAGCGGCAGGTCATTGGCCGAGCGCGAGCGCTCGATCAGTTCTGCCAACAGGAACAGCGCGCTCAAGGCCAGCGTTGAGCTGACCAGATAGAACAGCGCCCCGGCGGTCAGGCTTGGCTGGGCAAAACCGACTGCCGACAGCAGAATCCCGGCCGACACCAGAATGCTCAAGCTGGCCATGCGCTCCAGTCGTTGCGCCGCGACCATCGCCAGTGCCGCGCAAATAATCGTCGCCATGCCGCCGTACACCAGCCAGTCGCCGCCAAACAACGCCGACGCACCGGCTTGGCCGGAGAACAGCAGGGTCCACAGGCGCAGCACGGTGTACACGCCGACTTTGGTCATGATCGCAAACATCGCCGCCACCGGCGCGCTGGCCGAGGAGTAGGCGGGCGCCAACCAGAAGTTCAACGGCCACATACCGGCTTTGGCCAGGAACGCCGTCGCCAGAATCGCCGCACCGGCATGCAGCAGGCCGCGATCAGCCTCCGGCACCAGTGGGATTTTCAGCGCCAGGTCGGCAAAGTTAAGCGTGCCGGTGACGCCGTAGATCATCGCCGCGCCGATCAGGAACAGCGACGACGCGAGCAGGTTGATCGCGATGTAATGCAGCCCCGACGACACGCGTGCGCGGCCCGAGCCATGCAGCATCAGACCGTAGGACGCCGCCAGCAGCACTTCAAAAAACACGAACAGGTTGAACAGGTCCGCCGTGAGGAAGGCGCCGTACAAGCCCATCATCTGGATCTGGAACAGCGCGTGGAAGCTGGTGCCTGCGCGGTCCCAGCGGGCCATGGCGAACAGCAGCGCACTGACGCCGATAACCCCGGTGAGCACCAGCATCAGCGCCGACAGTTGGTCCACCACCAGCACGATGCCGAAGGGCACCTGCCAGTTGCCCGGCAGGTACACGCCGATTGAGCCGGGGCCACCTTTTTGCGTCCAATACAGCAACAGGATAGAGAAGCCCAAACCGAGGATGCTGGAACACAGGTTGATCTGGGCTTTCAGCGGTCGGCGTTTTTCGCCCAGCATCAGCATCAATGCAGCCGTGAGCAAAGGCAGCAGGATCGGTGCAACGATCAGTTGGTTAACCCAATTCATTCCTTGGGCTCCCGGCCGTCTACATGGTCAGTGCCGGTCAAGCCGCGGGATGCGAGCAGCACCACCAGAAACAACGCGGTCATGGCGAAGCTGATCACGATGGCCGTCAGCACCAGGGCCTGCGGCAGTGGATCGGTGTAGTTGAGCAAGTCTTGCGGCACGCCGTCCTTGATGATCGGTTCCTTGCCGATAAACAGGCTGCCCATGCTGAAAATGAACAGGTTGACCCCGTACGACAGCAGGCACAGGCCCATTACTACCTGGAACGTTCGTGGCCGCAGGATCAGCCAGACGCCGGACGCCGCCAGCACCCCAATGGCGATTGCGATGACTTCTTCCATCAGGCGGCTCCTTGCGATGCGGCAACGGCTTTGGCCTGATTGCTCGGTTTGTGGGCCCGCACGGATTGGTGACCGAGGGCAGTGAGCATCAACAGCGTCGAGCCGACGACCATGGCGTAAACGCCGACGTCGAAAAACAGCGCGCTGGCGATATGAATGTCGCCGAGCACCGGCAGGCTGAAATGCCAGGTGTGCGTGGTCAGGAACGGGTAACCGGCAAACAACGCGCCGAGCCCGGTGAGGGTTGCCGAGAACAGGCCGAAGCCCATCCAGCGCATTGGCCGCAGGCTCATCTGGGCTTCCACCCACTGCGTGCCGGCCACCATGTATTGCAAAATGAACGCCACCGACATCACCAGCCCGGCCACAAAGCCGCCGCCCGGTTGGTTGTGGCCGCGCATGAACAGGTAGAACGACACCACCAGCGCAATCGGCAGCAGCAGGCGCACCAGCACTGCCGGCACCATCATAAAGCCCAGTGCCGTGTCGCTGGCCTGGCGCGGGTTGATCAGGTCGGTAGACACGTCCGGCGCCAGTTGGCGCTGTTGTGCCGGCAGTTGCATGCTTTCCCTGGAGGGGCGGAAGCGCCGCAGCAGGGCATACACCGTCAGCGCCACGGCGCCGAGCACGGTGATTTCGCCGAGGGTGTCGAAGCCACGGAAGTCCACCAGCATCACGTTCACCACATTGCTGCCGCCGCCTTCGGGCAGGGCGCGGCTGAGGTAGAACGAGGAGATGTGGTTGGGCGTCTGGCGGGTCAGCATCGCGTAAGACAGCAGCGCCATGCCGCCACCCACCACGGTCGACAGCAGCAAGTCACGCAGGCGCCGAGTGCGCGCCTTGCGCAGCGAGCTGGGCAGTGGCGAGACTTCTTCGATGCGCCGTGGCAGCCAGCGCAGGCCCAGCAGGATCAGCACGGTGGTGACCACTTCGACCACCAGTTGCGTGAGCGCGAGGTCCGGCGCCGAGAACCATACAAAGGTGATGCAGGTCATCAGCCCGCACACGCTGACCATGGTCAGGGCCGCCAGCCGGTGATATTTGGCTTGCCAGGCGGCGCCGAGGGCGCAGGCAATTGCCAGCAGCCACAGGGTCACGAACACAATCGAGCCGGGTATTTTCGGCCGATCGCCCCAACTGATGCCGCTGTTGAGCATCGGGATCAAGCCGGCGATCACCGCCGCCAGCACCAGCAGGAACAACTGCGTTTGCAGGCGCTTGGTGCTGATGCGCTTCTCGATCTTGCGCACGCCACGCATCATTACCACCAGGCTGCGCTCGAACATGCGCTTGCCGTTTAAGTAGCTGATGATGGGCGGGTATTTAAAGCGGCCCCGCTTGAGCTGCTTGCGCAACATCAGGTAGAGCACCACGCCACCGGACATGGCCACCAGGCTCATGATCATCGGCGCGTTCCAGCCGTGCCAGATCGCCAGGCTGTATTCGGGCAGCACGCCGCCGACCACCGGCAATGCCGCAGCGGCGAGGATCGAACCGACTACTTGCGCCGGAAAAATCCCCACCAGCAGGCAGGTGAATACCAGCAACTCCACCGGCGCACGCATCCAGCGCGGCGGCTCGTGCGGGGTATGCGGCAAGTTGGTCGCGGGCGGGCCGAAGAACACATCCACTGTGAAGCGCAACGCGTAGGCGACGCTGAACGTACCGGCCACCGTGGCGATCACCGGCAGGGCGATTTCGAGCCAGGCGGTGGCGGAGATAAACACGGTTTCGGCGAAGAACATTTCTTTGGACAGGAAGCCATTGAGCAACGGCACGCCAGCCATCGACGCACTGGCGACCATCGCCAGCGTCGCGGTAAACGGGATCAGCTTGACCAGCCCACTGAGCTTGCGAATGTCCCGCGTGCCGCTTTCGTGGTCGATGATCCCCGCGGCCATGAACAGCGAGGCCTTGAAGGTGGCGTGGTTGAGAATATGGAACACCGCAGCGACCGCGGCCAACGGGCTGTTGAGGCCCAGCAACAAGGTGATCAGCCCGAGGTGGCTGATGGTGGAGTAGGCCAGCAGGCCCTTGAGATCATTCTGGAACATCGCGCAGTACGCGCCGAGGAGCAGGGTAATGGCGCCGGCACCGCCGACGATCCAGAACCATTCTTCGCTGCCGGACAGCGACGGCCACAGGCGGGCGAGCAGGAACACGCCGGCCTTCACCATCGTGGCCGAATGCAAATAGGCTGAAACCGGGGTCGGTGCCGCCATCGCGTGGGGCAGCCAGAAGTGGAAGGGGAATTGCGCGCTTTTGCTCAACGCGCCGATCAGCACCAGCGCCAGCATCACCGGGTACAGTGAGTGCGCGCGAATCTGCTCGCCTGCCGCCAGCACCTGGTCGAGGTCGTAGCTGCCGACGATATGCCCCAGCAACATCACCCCGGCCAGCAGGCACAAACCGCCCGCGCCGGTGACCATCAGCGCCATGTACGCACCCCGGCGCGCATCGGCGCGGTGGTGCCAATAGCCGATCAACAGGAACGAGAACAGGCTGGTCAGTTCCCAAAAGAACACGATCTGAATCAGGTTGCCGGAGATCACCAGGCCGAGCATTGCGCCCATGAAGGCCAGGAAAAACGCAAAGAAACGCGGCACCGGGTCGTCGGGCGACATGTAGTAACGCGCATACAGCGCCACCAGCGTGCCGATGCCCAGCACCAGCATCGAGAACAGCCAGGCGAACCCGTCCATGCGCAACACGAAGTTCAGCCCAAGGCTGGGCAACCACATGAATTCTTCGCGGATCACGCCACCGTGGGCGATTTGCGGGTAGAGCAGGGCGACTTGAATGGTACCGACCAGGGCCACAAGGCCGGCCAGCAGGGATTCGGTGTTGCGTGCATTGTGCGGCAGCAAGGCCGCCAGACAGCTGCCGATAAAAGGCAGAAGCAGTAGAACTATCAGGGACATAGGCTTCTAATCTGCGGGAGTTTGGGATGCATCATACGTGCCGCTTTCTCGATCACCAAACGGCAAGATGTGGCAGGATCCTACAAAAGCGCTTAAGAGCAGCTGTAAGCTACAAGTTATAAGCTACAAGAGAGTAGCAGGGCGAGTATTCGTTGCAGCTTGCAGCTTACCGCTTGCCGCTTACCGCTTACCGCTTACCGCTTGCAGCTTGCCGCTTATAGCTTGCAGCTCAACCCCGGCTTTCGCGTTCGATGGCGCTTTCAGCATCGTCTTCTGCCTTTGAGCTGCGTGTCTTCAGCTCACTCACGATTACCGCCACCACAATCAATGCCGCCCCGACTATCGCCAGCGGCGCGAAACGCTCCCCGGCAATCCGCCCAATCACGCCGGCCCATATCGGTTCACCGGCGTAAATCAAGGTTGCGCGGGTGGGCGAAACACTGCGCTGTGCCCAGTTCATTGCGACTTGGATGATCGCGCTGGTCAAGCCCAGCCCGACTGCGCTGAACAGCAGCAACCACGAAAAATCCGGCAGCGCTTCGTCCATCGGCACCACCATCAGAAACGATAACAGCGACGCGGTGGCCAGTTGCACCACGGTCACCCGGCGTACATCGACCTGCCCGGCAAACGCGCTGATCAGAATAATTTCGGCGGCCACTGCTATCGCACAGATCAGCGTGGCGATTTCGCCGGGGCTGAAGTTCAGCGAGGCGCCAGCAGGGCCGGTGAGCAGCATCAACCCGGTAAACGCCAGCATGATGCCGATACTGGGCATTAACGCTGGGCGACGGCCGAGTACCAGCCACTGCAACAGCGGTACGCATGGCACGTAGAGTGCGGTGATAAAGGCCGATTGGCTGCTCGGTATCGTTTGCAGGCCAATGGTCTGCATGCCGTAGCCGAACATGATCGAGGCGCCAATGAAGGCGCCGGCTTTCAGTTCAAACAGGCTCAGGTGGTGCAGCGTGCGCAACGAAAAGCAACCGACCACAATCGCCGCCGCCGCAAAACGCAGGCCTACGAAAAACATTGGCCCGCTGACGGTCAGGGCGTGCTGCACCAGCAAAAAGGTGCCGCCCCAAATCATGGTGATCACCACCAGGATGCATTCGGCTTTGCTGAAACGCTTGAAACGCGCGGAGGAGTTCGCAGAGGTCATGGTGGCTCGGTCTTGCAAGGGAAGGGCGCGGACCGCACAATGCGCCGCATGCTGGGCAGTATACTGCGCACACCTACCCTATGAGCAATATAGTGCACAAAGAAAATCCACACCGGGCGTCTGTGCTACAGCACGTCAGCCAGAACGTTAGGCGCTTGCGCCATGCTGCCGACATGAGCCAGACCGCGCTATCGGAAAAGTCCGGGGTCAGCCGGCGTATGTTGGTGGCCATCGAGGCGGGCGAGAAAAACGTCAGCCTGTCGACCCTGGACCGCGTGGCCGAAGCACTCGGCGTGGCCTTCAGCGACTTGATCCAGGCCCCGGACGCGGGCGATCACAGCCGCATCAACGAGCTGGCCTGGGCCGGTGATATTTCCGGCAGCAAGGCCGTGTTGTTGGCCAAGGCAGTCGCCCGGCGTGAAGTCGAATTGTGGGAGATGCGCCTGGAACCGGGGGACCGCTACAGTTCCGAGCCTGACCCGGAAGGCTGGAGCGTGCAGGTGTTTGTATTCGAGGGCCGCCTGACGCTGATCCTCGACACCGAAGAACACCCTCTCGCGGCCGGTGAGTTCTTCATGTTTGCCAGTCGCCAGCCCCACGCCTATCGCAATGATGGCGAGGTGGCGGTGCGCTTTGTGCGTAACGTCGTGATCTAACTGTTTACCCGGCAACAGTGGATGCACACTTTGCCTGCCTGCAGGCGCGCCGTTTTCGATGTTTTAGCGGCAACCTGCTGATTTTTTTGACGATTAAATTCAGGCACGACTCCTGCAATCACCCAGGTATCTCATCGGAGCCTGGAGTCGGCCCATGTCAGCCCACCCTCAACACCCTGCCCATATCATCCGTTCGGACGCCGAAGCCATCGAGGTGGCTGCTCGGTTGGCCGAGCGCTTTGCCGTCGACGCCAGCGTGCGCGACCGCGAGCGGCGCCTGCCGGTTGCCGAACTGGACGAGTTTTCCGCCAGCGGTTTGTGGGGTATCACCATTCCCAAGGTTTACGGCGGCGCAGGTGTGTCATATGTGACCGTGGCCGAGGTGATCAAGTTAATCTCGGCCGCCGATCCCAGCCTGGGGCAAATCCCGCAGAACCACCTCGGCGTGGTCGACATCCTGCTGCAAACCGCGACCGAAGAACAAAAGCGTTACTACTTCGGCAAGGTCTTGGCCGGCTACCGCTTCGGCAATGCGTTCTCGGAAGCCAACAGCAAAAACGCCGGCACCTTTGACACCCAGATCCGCTTCCACGACGACACTGCGCAAATCAACGGTGAAAAGTTTTACTGCACCGGCGCACTGTTCGCGCACATCGTGCCCACCGTCGGCAATAACCAGGACCAACAGGCCTTTATCGCCTTCGTCGAGCGCGATGCCGAAGGCCTCAGCGTCATCGACAGTTGGGACGGCTTCGGCCAGCGCACCACGGCCAGCGGCGGCGTAACCCTCGACGGTGTCACGGTGCCGCGCAGTGCGGTGATCCCCGCGCACCTGGCCTTCGATCAACCCACCGCCAATGGCCCGATCTCGCAGATTATTCAGGCCGCGGTCGACACCGGCATTGCCGTGGGCGCGCTGGAGCAGGCAAAAATCTACGCGCGTCAGGCGCGGCCATGGATCGACAGCCAGCTCGATCATGGCTGGCAAGACCCGTTCACCATCGCCGCCATCGGCGACCTCGAATGGCGCGTGCACGGCACCGAAGCGATCCTCGCCAAAGCCGGTTTGGCGGTCGACCAAGCGCTTGCCGAACCCAGTGAAGACAGCGTAGCCAACGCCTCACTGGTGGTCGCCCAAGCCAAAGTGCTGTCGGCTGAAACCGCATTGCTCGCTGCCAGCAAACTCTTCGAACTGGCCGGCACCCGCTCGGTGACCGGCAAACACAACCTCGACCGCTTCTGGCGCAACGCGCGCACCCACACCCTGCATGACCCGGCCCGCTGGAAATACCACCTGATCGGCAACTTCGTGCTCAACGGCGTGAAGCCTGCGCGCCACGCCTGGAACTGAGGACCCTTGACCATGACCGCACTGAACCACGCGCGCCAACTGCTCGAAAGCACTCGACGCTGGGTGCAGACCAGCGATGACCCTTACGTGATCAGCCGCTTCGGCGACTGGCAAATCCGCGTCGACGTGGCGGCTGCGTTGCTTGAACGCGCCGAACGCCACCCCAGCCCTGTGGCGCTGACCGAAGCGCAAATTGCCGCCGCTGAAGCGCTGATTTTCGCCAGCAACGCCGAGTTCGAACTCACCGGCCAACGCAGCGCACTGCCGCCAAGCCTGGATGACCCATTGCGCTTGAAATACCAGCTTGTCGGTAACTACCACCTCAACGGCGTCCCACCAGGGAGCACTGTTTAATGTCCCGTGAAATTCGCTTGAACGCCTTCGACATGAACTGCGTCGGTCACCAATCCCCTGGGCTGTGGGCGCACCCGCGTGATCGTTCGTGGCAATACAAAGACCTCGAATACTGGACCGACCTGGCGAAAATTCTTGAGCGCGGCAAGTTCGACGGCCTGTTTATCGCCGACGTGCTGGGCATTTACGACGTGTACAACGGCAACGGTGACGCGGCGATTCGCCAAGCCACGCAAGTGCCGGTCAACGACCCACTGTCGCTGATTGCGCCGATGGCGATGGTCACCCAGCACCTGGGTTTTGGCCTGACCGCATCGCTGTCGTTTGAGCATCCGTACCCGTTTGCGCGCAGGCTTTCGACCCTCGACCACCTGACCAAGGGCCGCGTCGGCTGGAACATCGTCACGTCGTACCTGGAAAGCGGCGCCAAGAACCTCGGCCAAAAAGCCCAGACCGAACACGACGCGCGCTACGACTATGCCGAGGAATACCTGCAGGTTTGCTACAAACTCTGGGAAGGCAGTTGGGAGGAGGGCGCCGTCCTGCGTGACCGCGAACGCCGGATTTTCAGCGACCCGAGCAAAATCCATGAGATTCGCCACGTCGGCAAACACTTCCAGGTGCCCGGCATTCACCTGTGCGAACCCTCGCCGCAGCGCACACCGGTGCTCTACCAGGCCGGCGCGTCCAGCCGTGGCAAGCAATTCGCCGCCGAGCAGGCCGAGTGCGTGTTCGTGGCGGCGCCGTCCAAGGTGCTGCTGAAGAAGACCGTTGCGGATATACGCCGCCGCGCCGCCGAGGCCGGGCGCGATCCGAAAAAGATCCTCATCTTCAATTTGCAGACGGTGATCGTTGGCGAGACCGACGCGAAAGCCAAGGCCAAGTTCGACGAATACAAAGCCTATGTCAGCTACGAAGGCGCGATGGCGCTGATCTCCGGCTGGACCGGCATCGACTTCAGCCAATTCAAACCGGATGAACCGCTCAAACACGTGCACACCAACGCGATTCAATCGGCGGTGGAAGCCTTCTCGACCGCTGACCCGAACAAGGTCTGGACGCCGAACGAACTCGCCGACTGGGTCGGCATCGGTGGCTTTGGCCCGCTGTTCGTCGGTGGCCCGCAGACCGTCGCCGACCTGTTGCAGGAATGGGTCGAAGAGACCGATGTGGACGGCTTCAACCTCGCCTACGCGTTGACTCACGAGACCTTTATCGACGCCGTGGATTTGCTGGTGCCGGAGTTGCAAAAGCGCGGTGTGTACAAGACCGAGTACGCCCAGGGCACCTTGCGCGAGAAGCTGTTTGGCGATGGCGCGCGCCTGGCACCGAATCACCCGGGCGCCGGCTACCGCGATTTGGCGGCGCTACACACGGCCACTGTGGGAGGGGGCTTGCTCCCGATAGCGCAGGGTCAGCTAGCCCAGCGTTAACTGAAAAACCGCGATCGGGAGCAAGCCCCCTCCCACATCCTCACCAGGAGCATCACCGCTATGAGCGTGCACGAACTCAAACGCCCGCTGGTTCTGGAATGGCCCGCCGAACAGCTCGGCAATTTACCCGGGCGCCGGCTACCGCGGTTTGGCGGCGCTACACACGGCCACTGTGGGAGGGGGCTTGCTCCCGATAGCGCAGGGTCAGCTAGCCCAGCGTTAACTGAAAAACCGCGATCGGGAGCAAGCCCCTTCCCACATCCTCACCAGGAGCATCACCGCTATGAGCGTGCACCCACTCAAACGCCCGCTGGTTCTGGAATGGCCCGCCGAACAGCTCGGCAATTTACCCGGGCGCCGGCTACCGCGATTTGGCGGCGCTACACACGGCCACTGTGGGAGGGGGCTTGCTCCCGATAGCGCAGGGTCAGCTAGCCCACGT
>NZ_JBLZPT010000001.1:412054-467557 GCF_049199985.1 Pseudomonas kitaguniensis | reverse complement strand
ATCGGGAGCAAGCCCCCTCCCACATCCTCACCAGGAGCATCACCGCTATGAGCGTGCACGAACTCAAACGCCCGCTGGTTCTGGAATGGCCCGCCGAACAGCTCGGCAATTTACCCAAGGCGCTGGAGCAACTGCGGCATTGGGCGCAGACCACGCCGCTGCAAACGGCGTTGCGCCACAAGCGCCAGGGCCAGTGGTATGCGTGGCGCTGGATTGATGCCCTGCGCGATGTTGAGCGGCTGGCTGATGGTTTGCGCCAAGAGGGTTTCAGCGAACAATCGCGCCTGGCTTTAAGCGGGCCATTTGAGCCGAACCTGCTGTTACTCGCCTTGGCGGCCGAGTCGGTCGGCGGGCAGGTGCTGACCCTGGCCGATGACCTTGAGCCGCAGGTCGTGCAGCAACACCTGTGGCGTATCCGCCCCACCCACGCTTACGTGCAAGCTCGCCGGCAACGGCCGCACTGGCAGTCGGCCAACCCGTTGGATTACGCGCAACTGCTCGGCCCGGTCGACCCCGCGCAGCACCTTTCGCGCTGGTGGCAACCTGCGGGCGAAACTGCGTTGTGGAGCGAGGAGGGCACGCATTGGCAGGGTGGGCTGGCGGTGCTGCTGGAGCAATGGCTGAGCCGCGGCCACAGCCTGGCTTTCCCCGAGAGCCTGGCCTCGGCCCGCCGTGACCGCAGCGAAGTCGAGCCTACCGGTTTGCTGCTGTCACCTGCGCGTTTACAGCACGTGGCCGATGACATCGAACGTCGCCTGGCGCCCCTCGGCAGTTGGCGACGACGGTTGTGCGATTGGGCGATTGCCCACCCGCAAAGCGGCCTGCGCCGGTTGCTCAAAAACCGCGTGCGCAAACTGCTTGGCTTCCAGCGGTTGGCTTATATCTGGCAACCGCTTAAATCAACTGCCGAGCCTGCCTGGCTGGCTGAATTCAAACGGGATACCGCATGAGCCAAGCCATTTTAGAGGTGCGCGATATTTCGCTGTCGTTCAAAGGGGTCAAGGCCATCAATGGCTTGTCGTTCGAGGTGCAGCGCGGCGAAATCTGCGCACTGATCGGCCCCAACGGCGCCGGCAAAAGTTCGTTGCTCAACGTGCTCAACGGCGTGTATCGCTTCGACGCCGGTGAGATCGTCTTCGAACAACAAGATTTCCATCGCATCGACCCGCTGGGCGCCGCGCGCCGAGGCATTGGCCGCACGTTCCAGAATAACGCGCTGTTCAAAAAGATGAGCGTGCTCGACAACCTGCTCACTGGCTTGTCGCGGCATCTGCGCAGCACCTTCATCGAGCAAGCCCTTGGCCTGCCGCGTGCACGGCGTGAAGCGCGCGCGTTCCGTCTGCGCGCCCAAGGCATTCTTGAGTTCCTTGAGCTGCAAGCGCATCGCGATGTGCTGGTTGGCAACCTCTCGTATGGCCTGCAAAAGCGCGTGGAGCTAGGCCGCGCATTGATCGCCGGGCCAAGCCTGTTGCTGCTGGATGAACCGATGGCCGGGATGAACGCTGAAGAAAAACAAGAAATGGCGCGCTTCGTCGCCGACGTCAACCGCGACCTCGGCACCACCGTGGTGTTGATCGAACACGACATGGGCGTGGTGATGGGCTTGTCCGACCATGTGGTGGTGCTCGATTACGGGCGCAAGGTCGGCGATGGCACACCCGCCGAGGTGCAAGCCAACCCCGAGGTGATTGCCGCCTACCTGGGAGTTGCCCACTGATGACCTTCTTCTTCGAAACCCTGCTCGGCGGCCTGCTCGCCGGCACCATGTACTCGCTGGTCGCCATCGGCTTTGTGCTGATCTACAAGGCCAGCGGCGTGTTCAATTTTGCCCAAGGCTCGATGCTGCTGTTTGCCGCCCTGACCTTCGTCAGCCTGCATGACCAAGGCGTGCCGTTTGCGCTGGCGTTGTTGCTGACGGTGATCGTGATGATCGTCGGCGCCTTGCTGATCGAGCGGCTGGTGTTGCGACCCTTGGTCAACCGTTCGCAAATCACCTTGTTCATGGCCACGCTGGGCCTGTCATTCATCATCGAAGGCCTGGCCCAAGGCTTGATGGGCTCGCAAGTGCGCGCGCTGGACGTGGGCATTGATGACGTGCCGCTGTTTGTCGGGCCGCTGATGCTCAGCCAGTTCGACCTGATCGCTGCTGCTGCCGCCGTGGTGCTGGTGACGGTGCTCGCGCTGTTGTTCAACAAGACGCGCATCGGCGTGTCGCTGCGCGCAGTGGCCGACGACACCACGGCGGCGCTGTCGATCGGCATCAACCTCAACCGCATCTGGCAGATCGTGTGGGCGGTCGCCGGCGTGGTCGGGCTGGTCGCCGGTTTGCTCTGGGGCGCGCGCCAGGGCGTGCAGTTTTCATTGTCGCTGGTGGTGCTCAAGGCCTTGCCGGTGTTGATCATCGGCGGCTTCACCTCGATTGGCGGAGCGATTGTCGGCGGCTTGATTGTCGGCGCGGCGGAGAACCTCGCCGAGGTGTATATCGGCCCGCTGATCGGCGGCGGCATCACCCCGTGGTTCGCCTACGTATTGGCCCTGGCCTTCCTGTATATCCGCCCCGCCGGCCTGTTCGGCGAGCGTGCCATCGAGCGAGTGTGAAACCATGTCGATACCTATTGCTCAACACACCGCGCCTTTGCTGCTGACGCAGCGGCGCGTGCCCTGGGGCCTGCCGGGCCTGTTGCTGGTGGCGTTTTTGGCCGTGCCGCTGTGGGGCAACGACTACTGGCTGAACGCAATTTTGATCCCGTTTCTGGTGCTGTCGCTGGCCGGGCTCGGCCTGAACCTGTTGACTGGCTACACCGGGCAAACCTCGGTCGGCGCAGCCGGGTTCATGGCCGTGGGCGCGTTTGCCACCTATGGCTTTCTGCTGCGCCTGCCGGAGCTGGGCTTGCCGGTGGCGCTGCTCGGTGGCGGGGTTATCAGCGCATCGGTCGGCTTGTTATTCGGCTTGCCCAGCTCGCGGATCAAGGGCTTTTACTTGATGGTCACCACGCTGGCCGCGCAGTTTTTTCTCGAATGGCTGTTCGTAAAATTCCCCTGGTTCTACAACTACGGCTCATCGGGCACGATTTCTGCGCCCAAGCTGGCGCTGTTCGGGCATGACCTCAACACGCCGCTGGGCCGCTACCTGCTGACGCTGGTCACGGTGCTGCTGCTGACCTGGACCGCGATCAACCTGGTGCGCAGCCAAGTGGGGCGCAACTGGATGGCGATCCGCGACATGGACACCGCCGCCGCAGTGGTCGGCATTCCGGTGGTGCGCTACAAGCGCCTGGCGTTCGCCGTCAGTTCGTTCTACTTGGGCATCGCCGGTGCGCTGTGGGCGTTCGCTTACCTGGGCACCGCCAGCGCCAGTAGCTTTGATATTAATCGTTCGTTCCAGATCCTCTTCATCATCATTATCGGTGGCATGGGCAGCATCGCCGGCAACTTCGTCGGCGCAGCGTTTATCAGCTTGTTGCCGATCTTTCTCAGCCACGCCGGGCAAGCTTTGTTTGGCGGTTCGGTGGATGCGGGGCAGTTGCAGAACCTGCAAAAAATCATCTTCGGCGTGTTGATCATCGTGTTCCTGATCAAGGAACCCGAGGGCTTGATTCGCCTGTTGCACAACCTGCGTGATCGGCTGCGGCAGTGGCCGTTGCGCTTCTAAAACATTCCATCAAGAGAATTCCCATGCGTGCATCCTTGAAACGTTCCCTCGCCGGCGCTGCCTTCGCGCTGGCTGCATTGGCCGGCGCTGTGCCCCCGGCGATGGCTTCGCCCGACCAGCAATTCATTCCGTTGGCCACCTACCGTGTGGGCGCTTATGCGTCGAGCGGCGTGCAAGTGTGGGCCGGGATGATCGACTACCTGCGTTACATCAACGAGGTCGAAGGCGGCATCAATGGGGTTAAATTGGTCTGGCAGGAATGCGAGACCGAATGGACGGCGGAGAAGGGCATCGAGTGCTACGAGCGCTTCAAGAATGGCCTGGATGGCGCGCCGGTCGCGGTGTATCAGCCCAACGGCGCACCGGCAGCCTACGCGTTGAGCGAGCGCGCCGAGGTCGACAAAATCCCGCTGATCACCTTGGGTTACGGGCGCACCGAAGCCACCGACGGCACGGTGTTCCCGTACAACTTTCCGGTGATGCTGACGTTTTACAGCGAGGCGTCGACCCTGGTGAATTACATCGCCCAGCGCGAAGGCGGTTTCGACAAACTCAAGGGCAAGAAGATCGCCACGGTTTACCACGACTCGGCTTACGGGCGTGAAACCCTCGGCCCGCTGAAGTTGCTGGCGGAGAAGTACGGCTTTGAAAATATCCAGATCCCGGTCGCCGACCCTGGCAACGAACAATCTGCGCAATGGCGCCAGGTGCGCCAGGCCAACCCGGATTGGGTGTTCCTGCGCACCTGGGGCGTGTCCACCCCGGTGGCGGTGAAGACGGCCGCGCGCTTCGGCTTCCCGGTGGACCATATCATCGGCGATATTTGGGCCAGTTCCAGCGAAGACGTATTGCCCGCAGGCGCCGCCGCCAAAGGCTACCTGGCACTCACGCCGTACCCCGCCGGTGCCGATTTCGAGATTCACAAACGCCTCAAGCAATTCGTCCTCGACAAGGGCCACAGCGACCTTAAGGACCTGAAAAACTTCGGCAGCGTTTACTACAACTCCGGCCTGGTGAACGCCGCCGTGGCGGTGGAAGCGATCCGCACCGGCCAGGCCAGGTTCGGCCAGCGCCCACTGAATGGCGAGGAAGGCCGTTGGGGCCTGGAGCACCTGAATATTGATGACGCGCGCCTCAAGGCGATGGGCTACTTGGGCTTGATGCAAAACCTCAAACTGTCGTGCCGCGACCACGAAGGCGGCGGTTCGGCGCGCGTGCAGCAATGGGATGGCGCCAATTGGACGCTGATCAGCGACTGGATCGCCGCCGACCGTGCGCTATTGCGCCCATTGATCGATGAAAAATCCGCCGCCTTCGCCAAGGAAAAAGGCCTGACGCCACGCACCTGCACCGGGGATGAATAAACCATGCGCGAGCCTGCAGCCGAGTCCGCCAGCCAAGCGCTGCTGAGCGTCAACGACATTGAAGTGATCTACGACGGCGCGATTCTCGCGGTGGCCGGGGTCTCGTTAAGCGTGCCCAAGGGCGCGATCGTGGCCTTGCTCGGCGCGAACGGCGCGGGCAAAAGCACCACCCTCAAAGCCATCTCGGGTTTGGTGCGTGCCGAGCGCGCCGAGGTCAGCCGCGGCGTGATTGAGTATGCCGGCCGCGACTTGGCCGGTGTCGACCCGAGCCAGCGCGTGCGTCAGGGCATGGTCCACGTGCTGGAAGGCCGCCATGTGTTCGGCCAACTGACGGTGCAGGACAACCTGCGCAGCGGCGGTTTTGTGCGGCGCCTGAGCCGTAAAGACATGGAACACGACCTGGAGCGCATCTACGCCTGGTTCCCACGGCTCAAGACCAAGCGCCACACCCGCGCGGGGCTGACCTCGGGTGGCGAACAGCAAATGGTCGCCATCGGCCGAGCCTTGATGACGCGGCCGACGTTGGTGCTGCTCGATGAACCGTCGATGGGCTTGGCGCCGATGATCGTGCAGGAGATTTTCGAGATCATTGCGCAGCTCAACCGCGAACAGCAGGTGAGTTTTTTGATCGCCGAGCAGAACATCAACGTCGCGCTCAACTATGCGTCGCAGGCTTACGTGCTGGATACTGGGCGGGTGGTGTTGAGTGGCGGCGCCGCTGAGTTGCTGGCGCGGGGTGATTTGCATGATATTTATCTGGGTAAACAGTAAGGGCGAATGTGCATGACTGAACCTACCCGCAACGCTGATGTGCTGATCATCGGCGGCGGCCTGAGCGGCACCCTGTTAGCCATGCAACTGCTGCGCCTGCCGGGGCGGCGGCGGATTCTGCTGATCGAACCGCGCGCCGAACTGGGGCGTGGTGAGGCCTACAGTGCCGTCGAGCTGGGCCATACGTTGAATGGCAACGCCGCGCGCATGAGCGTCGACCCGGACAACGCCGATGACCTGACGCAGTGGCTTACCCACTACCTCGACGGCGGCGGTTGGCCGCAGGCGCACGAGCAGCCGGTGCCGGTCAGCGAACTGTTCCCGCCACGCGGTATTTTTGGTGTGTACGCGCAACAGCGCTTGGCCGAGGCCAAGGCCTTGTCGGCAGCCAGCGTTGAACACGTGCGTGCCGAGGTGGTTGACCTGCAAGTGGACGCAACGTCAACCCTGCTGACGCTGGACAACGGCCAGCAACTGCGCGGCACCTGCGCGGTATTGGCCACCGGCATGTTCCCGGCGGCGCGCACGCCACAAACCGAGTCCAGCGGTTTGAACGCAGCGGCGGTGGACCCGTGGGATGTGCAGGCCATGCGCCAACTCGACCCGCAGGCGAGCGTGCTGATTATCGGCTCCGGGCTGACCATGGTGGATGCGGTGGTTTCGCTGGAGCAGGCGGGCCATCGCGGCCCGATTGAGGTTTTTTCACGTCACGGCCTGCTGCCGCATGTGCGTCGGCAACCGCCGAGCTGGGCGGATTTTCTGGCCGACGATCACCGCCTGCGCAGCCCGCGGCAATTGCTGCGCGAGCTGCGCCGCCAATGCCGCCTGGCGCTGGCCCAAGGCATCGATTGGCAAGCGCCGCTGGACACCGTGCGTGCGCACATCCCGCGCTTGTGGAGCCAGGCCAGCGAGCGCGAGAAGCGCCAGTTTGTGCGGCATGTACGGCCCTGGTGGGAAAGCCATCACCATCGCTCGCCGCCGTTGAGTGCGCAGTTGGTGGCGCGGTTGCATGCGCAAGGGCGGTTGCGGGTTCAGGCGGCGTCGTTCAAGGGTGTGGTGCCTTCGGGTGAGGGCGTGACCCTGCGTCTGCGGCGCCGCGGCGAGCACGTGGTTAGCCAGGTGTCGGGGGCGGCGCTGATTAACTCCAGCGGCATCGAATACGACTGGCGCCGTGTGGCCCGGCCGTTGCCGCAGCAGTTGCTCAAGCGCGGGTTGATTCAGCCGGGGCCGCTGGCGCTGGGGATTGCGGCGGATGCGTCTGGCGCGGTGCTGGATGCGCAAGGCCGGGTCAGCCAGCGATTGTTCGCGCTGGGCCCACCGTTACGCGGGATGTGGTGGGAAAGCACGGCGGTCACCGACGTCGCACTGCAAGCCAAGGCGCTGGCCACCAGGCTTGCCTGCCATGCCAGCGTTTGAGTCTGATGTATTAAAGCAGCTCAAAAGCGCTTTTTGTGGGAGCGGGCTTGCTCGCGATTGCAGTGTGACAGTTGAAAAATATTTATCTGACACACCGTAATCGCGAGCAAGCCCGCTCCCACAGTTGACTGCATTTCTGCTTGGGAGATTGGGTCGGCTTTCGGATGACCCGCTGTAAGAGCGGAACCGATATAAGCCGTTACCCAAATACCGATATACACTCAAAACCCCAGCCATAAACCTGAGCGCTGCCACCTGGAACTGGTCAAGTCAGCATAAAGTTCAATAGTAAAAAATTGGTTATTTGTCGTTTGACAGGAGCGCTTTTGATCTAACCACTCCTTAGCTCCCGACCCTCACAAACCCGGGCTTGAGACCGAATACCTCAACACCTTGCGGGGTCGACTGTCCGGTGGTGACTTTCACCCGCTCCACCGGCTGATCCATCGCGGGCCGATACTCAACCGTCAGGTCCTGCTGGATAGCCTGGCTCGGAATCACAATCGCCTGCGCATTGTTGTAAGTCACAATGCTCAGCCGCGCACTCATGCCCAATCGCACCCGCTGCACCTGTTGCGGCGTCAGCTTGGGAATCGACAGCGTCACTGCAAATTGCGCGCTGCCCTGGCCGTCGCCGGCAATCGCCAAACCACTCACCACACTCACCGAGCCGGTCAGCCGTTCGCCATCGAACCCATCACCCAGCACCTCTACCGTCTGGCCGGGGTGCAGTTGGTTGATGTCCAATTCCGAGACCTTTGCGACTATTTTAAGCCGCTCGATATTCGCCAGGCCAAACAACACTTGCCCCTGGCTGACCTTGCTGCCGGCCTGCACCGGTGCGTTGTTATTGCCGCCACTTTGCGCTGAGTTATTGCTGCCGGGGGCGGGCACCACGATGCCGGAGAACGGCGCCTTGACGGCTTGGCCATCGAGCAACGTGTGCAGAGCGTCGTACTTCACCGTGGCGTTGGTCAGCTCCATTTCGGCGATCTGTTTGTACTCGCCTTTGCCCTGATCCTGCGCCTGCTGCAGTTCGCTGCGTGCAGCGGCGAGGTCGAGCTGTTGCTGTTGGGCCTGCTGCTTGAGATCGTCCAGCTCGTTGCGTGGGATGATCCCGCGCTTGAACAGGTTTTCGCTTTCAGTCAGTTTGCGTTGGGTGTTGCCGGCGGTCATTTCGGCTGTGCGCAGGCTGCGGCGGGCGCGGCTGACGGCGGGGCCGCTGTCCCAGTCTTGCAGCTCTTGCACGGCACGGCGGGCCTTGAGTTGGGCGGACAGGGCATCGCGCAGTTGCACGTCGAGGGTGGTCGGGTCCATTTGCAACAGCACCTCGCCCGCCTCGACGCGCTGGCCTTGTTCCACCCGATTGGCCAATACGTTGCCATCGAACGGCGCGGTGAGGGTGAGGGTGGTGTCGGGTTCGATCTTGCCCACCAGGCCGATCTGGTGCACCAGCGGGTCGGGTTTCACCGCCAGCCATTGTTCTGTCGCGGCAGGCTGGCGGCTGGCCGGGCTGCGCAGCGCACTACCAGCGCCCGCCAACAGCACGACGATCACGGCACCCAGCAAATATTTCTTATTAGTAGTCATTGAGGCTGATTTCCCAACTTTCCAGCGTCATGCCCAGCGTCAAATCGAGCTGGGTCTGGGCGTTCAAATACGCGATCAACGCATTCAGCCGCGCGTTTTCGGCGTTGCGCAGGTCGGTCTCGAAACTCAGCACCTGGAAGTTGGTGGAGCGCCCGGCGCTGAGTTTTTCCCGCTCGATGTCGATCTTGCGCCGCGACAACTCCACGGCGCGCTGCGAAATTTCATACTGGCGCCAGCGCGTGCCGAGGTCGCGCACCACGTCGTTGACGTTGCGTTCCAGTGCCTGGCGCGCATCGCTGATGCGCAGCGCTTGATCTTCCACGTTGACCCGTGCGCGCACCTCGGCCTGGCGTGTGCTGATGTCGCCGATAGGGATCTGCACCTGCACCCCGGCGTAGCTGTTCCACGTGCGGTTAGTGTGGTTGCCGTCGTCGTTGTTGCTGTAGGCATCGCGCAGTTGGTTGGCGCCGGCCACCAGGTCAACCTGCCAGCGCCCGGAGTCTTTGGCGATCACCAGGTTGAGGTCGGCCTGTTGGCTGCCGAGCAGGGCGGCGAGGTATTCCGGCTGTTGGCTTTGCGCCAGGTTAAAGGCCTGGCGTTTGTCGATGCTCATCGGCTTGGCCTCCAGCGCCTCACTGGCGCGGATCGGCGTAGACAAGTCGAGGGCCAGCAGGCGCAGCAGCGCCAGGCGGCTGGTGTCCAGTTGGTTGCGGGCCTCTTCCACGCCCAATTGCTGGGTGGCAATATCGGCTTCGGTCTGCACGATGTCGAACTCGGCCATGCGCCCCGCGCTGATCAAGGCCCTGTTCACCTCCAGCAAGGCAGTGGCGCGTTCAAGCGCATCCTGCACGATGCTCAACTGCTCTTGGGCACGCAGCAGCTCACGGTAGGTGGCGATGATCTGGCTGATGGTCTGCGCCACGGTGGCCTTGAGGTTCAAACGGTTGGCCTGCTCCGACAGGCGCGACAGGCGCAGCGGCGCGGTGGTGGCGTCCCAGCCGGCGCCGCGCATCAGCGGTTGAATCAGCGCCAGGTCGAGGCCGTCGCTGCGGTAGCGGCCGGCGCGGTCGGCGTTGTTCAGTTGTTGGGTCCAGGCCATGCTCAGCCGCGTGCCATATTCGCCAAGCAAGCTCGCATTCGGTGCCAGGTTGGCATTGCGCGAGGTGTCGGCCGAACCGCGACTTTGGCGGTAATAACTGTTGAGGCTGAGCTTGGGGTTGAAGGTGTCTTCGGCCACGCGCAGGTCGAACTTCTGCGCCACCCGTTGCAGGTACGCGCTGCGGATCGCCGGGTTATTGCGCAAACCCAGGTACACCGCATCGCCCAGCGTCAGGGTGGTGACTTGGGCGTTCAGCGACACGCTGCGGTCATAACCGCTGCGGGTGGTGCTGGGCGCGGACGGGTTGATCAGCACGTCGGCGGCCATGCCCGGCAGGCTTGTCAGTGCCAGGAGCAGCAGCCATTTACTCATCGCGCAAGGCCTCCACCGGCTGCAGCCGCGAGGCCGCGATCGCCGGGTAGAGGCCGAAGAACAGGCCCACCAGCAGCGTACTGCCAACCCCCAGCGGCAGGGCCGCGGCCGCCAGCGAAAACTGCCAGCCCGACAGCCAGGCATAGAGCCAGGCGGCTGTCATGCCGAGCACTGCGCCGCACAGCGCGCCGACGGCGGTCAGGCTCACCGCCTCCAGCAAAAACAAGTTGCGGATGTCTCGCCGACGCGCGCCGAGGGCCATGCGAATGCCGATTTCACGGCGGCGCTCCGCGACATTCATCAGCATCACGTTCATCACGCCGACACCGCCGCCCACCAGAGAAATAGCGCCCAACGCCAGCAACAAATAAGCGAACGTGCGGCTTTGCCGGGTCATGCCGTCGATCATTTGCTGGGGCACCTGAATATCGACGTCGTGTTCGCTGAGCTGGCTTTTCAATGCGTTGGCGGCGTCACGGGCGATGCGCTCCATGTCTTGGCCCGGCGCAGCGCGGATGATCACATTGCCGATTTGCGGCGTGGGGTAGATACGCCGCATACCCTCGGCGGGGATGAATAACGATTCGTTGGCTTGCACCGGCAGCAGCATGGCGCGGGGTTGGTTGTGCAGGATGCCGACGGTCAGGAACAGGTAATCATTGATGCGGATGCGGTCGCCGAGCTTCAACGGCGCGCCCGGTGCGCCCAAGGCCTGCGCGAGTTGATCGCCGATCACGGCGTAGGTCTCGTTGGCGTCGAAGGCGGACAAAAAGCGCCCGCTGCGCAAGGCCAGGCGCATGGCGTCCTTGAGGCCCGGGGTGGCGCCGACAAAGTTGGCGTTGGTGCTGCGGCCATGGAACACGATCGGCCCGCTGAACACGCTGAGTGCGCCGATATGCGCAATGCCGGGCACCGCTTGGCGCAGCGCCTCAAGGTCGAGGCTGGCGCGCATCGGTGCAGTGCTGTTGCCTTTGGGCGGGAACTGAACGAGCAGCGTGTCGGTGCCCAGGTCCTTGAAAATCATCGCGGCATCCACCGCCGCGTTATGGCCGATATTGATCAGCGCCACCACCGATGAACTGCCGATGACGATGCCCAGCAAGGCAAGGACCGAGCGTTTGCCGAGGGTGCGCAGGCTTACAGATGCTTCGTGCAGCAACTGGCTCAGGCTTTGGTCGACGCGCGCATTCATGGGCGCTCCGCCTCATGCACCACGCCATTGCGCACCAGAATTTTGCGGTTCAGGCGCTCGGCGATTTGCGCGTCGTGGGTGACGATGATCAGCGTCACCTGTTGCTCGCGGTTGAGGGCCAGCAGTATGTCCATGATCTCTTGGGCGGTGCTGCTGTCGAGGTTGCCGGTAGGTTCGTCGGCGAGGATCACCGAGGGTTTGCCGACCAGCGCACGCGCAATCGCCACGCGTTGGCGCTGGCCACCGGAGAGGTCGGCCGGGCGGTGCTGCGCACGTTCGGCCAGGCCGACTTGCTCAAGCATGCTCAACGCCTGTGCGACTGATTCATGCCGCGACACGCCGCGATAACTCAAGGGCAGGGCGACATTCTCCAACGCGCTGAGGCGCGGCAGCAGGTTGAAGCTCTGGAACACAAAGCCGATCTGTTGATTGCGGATCGCTGCCAGTTCATCCGGCGTCGCGTTGAAAATGTCGTGGCCGGCAAACTGGTACTCGCCGCAGTCCGGCAGGTCGAGCAGGCCGAGGATATTGAGCAGGGTGCTTTTGCCGGAACCGGAAGCGCCAAGAATGCCGCAACTCTCACCGCTGGCGATGGACAGGCACACATCATTAAGGATGGGCAGGTGCTGGCCGGCGAGCTGATAGCTTTTGCCGATGCCTCGCAGGCAAATCAGGCCAGGGTGCGTGGGGGTTACTGTCATCGTGACTACGCCTGCAATCCCGACGCTGCCGTCACGCTCCCGGTAAAGCCTTGTAACGAGCTCGGGAGCTGTTTGATGCGCGTCACGGACTGGTTTCGTTTCTTGTTTTTAAAATATTGTTTGAATAGTAGCCGCGTTGAATCCGCTTCGCCACTGCTTGCTTTCGCAGGGCTGCACCGGTATAAAAAATCAAATTATTTTTTAAAACAATATTTCCCGCGTGGAACTCATCACCTATGGTCGCGAAGAAACTCAGCGCTCCAAACGTTACCAAGACTCGACTGCTGGATGCGACAGAGGCTCTCTTCATCAAATACGGCTATGACGCCGTGCTGCTGCGGCAGATTACCGAGCGCGCGCAAGTCAACCTGGCCGCCGTCAACTACCACTTCGGGGACAAGGACTCCCTGATGAAAACCCTGCTGATGCAGCGCCTGGAGCCGCTCAACGAGCAGCGCCTGGAACTGCTCGCGCGCTGCGAAGCGCAATCCGACGGCCCGCTCGATTGCGATACCTTGCTCGGCGTGCTGTTCGCGCCGGCCATGGGCCTGGAACGCAGCGACCCGGCCAGCGGCGAAGGGCGCTCGTTTATTCGCTTTCTGGGCCGGGTCTACAGCGATACGTCGCCGTTTATCCAGGAATACCTCAAAGTGCATTATCAGCCGGTATTCCAGCGCTTCTTTGAAGCCTTCGCCCTGGCCTTGCCGGAGCTGCCACGCAATGAACTGGGCGTACGCCTGCAATTTGCGCTCAAGGCGATTTCCGGGGTGATGGCGGGGACCGAACTGCGCCTGCTGATGAACTCCATGAGCCTGGGCCGCCCAGCCACTGATGCCGAAGTGATGGCCAAATTGATCACTTTGGTTTCGGCAGCGATTCGCGTGCCGCAACAAAGTCCCGAAGCTGAAACGGCGTTAGCCAGGGTATTGGACACCCAGCGCGCGATTCGTGAGCAAGCGGCAGCGCCTGCCACCAAGGCCGCACGCTAGCCTGTAAATCATGGGCAAAAAAAAGCCCGCTGGGGCGGCGGGCTTGATATGCAACGTTTGTAACGGATGAGGCTTCACCCTACGTCTCTGCATGTGAATAAATCGTGAAAAATATGTGAGAAAAATTGAGGCGATGAGTGGAGCCTCTTCTGTGGACTTTTATCGGCCAGTCAAATCTTCCAATGGCTCGACGTTTTCGCCAAGCGCTGACGCATCGCATCCACATTCCCGGCCAGTTGCAACGTCAACAACCGATACCCGTCCAACGCATTTTGCAGCGGCGCTTCCAGCGCTCCGTCTTCCGGTACTTGCGCGGCAGGCCGTTCCAGCCGATCGGTAAAGCCTGACTTCAAGGCCCGCGCCATACCGACTAACTGCACCCGAATTTGCCGATGCTCGGCTTTGAGCATCACCTGCATGCGCGCCATTGCCTGCGTATCGCGTGGGTCGGGCCGGGTATTGCCGAGAATCTCCAGGGTGCTGATGCACAGGCGCAAATGGCGCTGTACCGCGTCCAGTTCGGTCATGGAAATGCGCACTTCCTTGGACACCGACGGCATCAAGGAGCGCAATTGCACCATTGCCGCATTCAAACGGTTGAGCAATTTCAGGTGCTCATCGTCGGTGACCGACTGGCCAGTGATGATTCGGCTGTAAATCTCGGCACAATCGCGCAACGCACTGGCCAGGTTGTAGCGCCACGAATACACCGCATACAGCGGCAGGGCGAAAGAAAACGCCAGCGCCAGCACAATGCCGATCAGAATATCGACTGTGCGCCACAAGCCATCCGAGATCGGGTTGTCACCGTGGCCGGCGACGATGAACACGGTGATCGCCGACAGCAGCGCGATATAACCGCCCTTGCCGATGGCGTGATAGGAAAAGAACCCGCACACCACCGACATCAGCAAATAGGTCAAAAACGTTTGGCCGAAATACGCCTGTTGCACCACCAGCAGTAAACCGACGCTGGCACCGATCAAGGTGCCGTACGCGCGCTCTACGGCTTTTTTGCCGATGTTGCCGTGGTGCTGCAAGCCGCCGATCACGATCAGCATGGTCACCGAGGCCCACTCGCCGTGGGGCAGGTTGATGCCGGTGGTGAGCAGGATCGTCGCCAGCAAGCCGATGGACACGCGCACGGCGTGGATCAGCTTGGCATTGCGATAACGGCGGTAGGGGTCGAGCAAAGGGCGCAACAGGCGTCGGGCAAAAAAGGGCAGGTTCATCGCTAGTAAAGTGGCCTCGGTACACAGGTTGAACGGGTTCTAAATGTGCGAGCGGGCAAGCCCGCTCGCACATTGTTGATCTGCAGTGTCTTCAGAAGATGTAGTCGGTGGTCAGGAAGCTCGAGTCACGGTTGCGCAAAATGTCGCTGACCAGCGCTTTGTTGCTCTCCTGGAACTTGGTCGCCACCAGGGTGCGGATCGAGAACACGCGTAACGCGTCATGTACCGACAGCGTGCCCTCGGCCGAGTTCTTGCGCCCGTTGAAAGGAAAGGTGTCCGGCCCGCGCTGGCACTGGGCGTTGATATTGATACGGCCGACCTGGTTGGCGAATGTGTCGACCAGGCGCCCGATCTCCACCGGGTTGGTGCCAAAGAGGCTCAGTTGCTGGCCGAAGTCCGATTCCAGCACGTAATCGATCACCGTCTCCAGGTCACGGTAAGGCACGATGGGCACCACAGGGCCGAACTGTTCTTCGTGGTACACGCGCATTTGCGGGTTCACCGGGTACAGCACCGCCGGGTAGAAGAACGCGCCGTTGCTGCTGCCGCCATTCTCATTGACCACCTTGGCGCCGTGCTGCGCCGCGTCTGCCACCAGGCCATTGAGGTAGTCGACCTTGCCGGCCTCGGGCAACGGTGTCAGCGAGACGCCGTCTTCCCACGGCATGCCGGGTTTGAGGGTGGCGAGTTTGGAGTTGAACTTCTCGATAAAACGGTCGACGACGTCTTCGTGCACAAACAGGATTTTCAACGCGGTGCAGCGCTGGCCATTGAATGACAACGAACCGGTCAGCGCTTCGCTGACCGCGTTGTCCAGGTCGACCTCGGGCAGCACGATGCCGGGGTTTTTCGCATCCAGGCCCAATGCCGCACGCAAGCGGTGCGGTTTGGGGTGCAGCTTCTTCAGGTCGCTGGCGGCCTTGTTGGTGCCGATAAACGCGAAGATGTCGATTTTGCCGCTGGCCATCAGCGCGCTGACGGTTTCGCGGCCACTGCCGTAGATCACGTTGATCACCCCGGCCGGGAAGCTGTCGCGAAACGCCTCCAGCAACGGGCGAATCAGCAACACGCCGAGCTTGGCCGGTTTGAACACCACGGTGTTGCCCATGATCAGCGCCGGAATCAGCGTGGTGAACGTCTCGTTGAGTGGGTAATTGTAGGGGCCCATGCACAGCGCCACGCCCAACGGCACGCGGCGGATTTGGCCGAGCGTGTCCTGTTCCAGCTCAAAACGGCTGCTGCGGCGGTCGAGTTCCTTGAGCGCATTGATGGTGTCGGTGATGTAGTCGCAGGTGCGGTCGAATTCCTTTTGCGAGTCTTTGAGGTTCTTGCCAATTTCCCACATCAACAGCTTGACCACCGCATCGCGCTGTTCACGCATGCGTCGCAAAAACGCTTCCACATGCTGGATGCGGTCTACCACACGCATCGTCGGCCATTCACCCTGGCCTCGATCGTAAGCGCGCACCGCGGCGTCGAGGGCAGTCAGGGCGGTGTCGGCGTCGAGCAGCGGCGTACTGCCGATGTGCACACGCTCATCACCCAATTGCACCGGGCTGAGCACCTGAGCCAGCGCGCCGTTCCATACGTGTAACTGGCCGTCGACCAGGTAATCACGCTGTTCAATCGGGGCCGCGAGGCGAAATTGCTCGGGAATATCCGCTGCGTGGGCGGGAAACAGCTGGGCGAGCAGGTTATTGGTGGTCATGTCGCTACCCCTGTAATAGTTGCAAAACATGACGAGAGAGTCGCCCAACACGCAGTCCAATGGCAAGGCTTACGCGTTTTGTTGTTCGCAGCGCTGCCTGCGCGCTACATGAATATTGCGACAGCTACGCAACCACTCACTGAAAAAAATCATTGCTGGCCTTAATCTAGTGGGCCTGCCCACTTGTACGGATTGTTCATGCCCTCTGTTGCCGATGGATTGCCCCTCAATAAACGCCTGCCGGCGGTCATCGCCCTCTCTTTGGGAATCGGCATGGCAACCCTCGACACGGCGATCGTCAACACCGCCTTGCCGACCCTGGCCCAAGGCATCGGCACCGATGCTGCCTCGGTCATTTGGGTGGTCAACGCTTACCAGTTGGCGATTATCGCCACGGTGCTGCCGTTTGCGTCATTGAGTGATGTGCTCGGCCACCGCCGGGTCTACCTCGGCGGGTTGCTGGTGTTTATTGTGTCGTCGCTGTTCTGCGGGCTGGCCGGGTCGCTGGTGGCCCTCACGGCGGCGCGGGTGATGCAGGGGCTCGGCGCGGCGGCTGTGATGAGTGTTAACACCGCGTTGCTGCGGCATATCTACCCGTCAAAAATGCTTGGCCGCGGCTTGGGCTATAACTCGCTGGTGGTGGGGCTGGCGTTTACCCTCGGGCCGACCGCTGCGTCGGCGATTCTGTCGGTGGCAAGCTGGCACTGGCTGTACCTGATCAATGTGCCGCTGGGCGTGCTGGCACTGGCCTTGGGCCTGCGTTCATTGCCGAGGATGCCGATCACCGGGCACGCCTTTGATCGCCTCGCAGCGCTGCTGTGTGCGGGGTTATTTGCCTTGCTGGTGCTGGGCCTGGGCACGGCGGTACACGGCGCCCAAAGTGGCGTGACGCTGGGGTTGATCGGGTTGGCGCTGGTGTGCGGCGCACTGCTGTTGCGGCGTCAGGCCGGTCACCCGGCGCCGATGCTGGCGCTGGACCTGTTCAAGCGCCCAGTGTTTGCGTTGTCTTCGCTGACTGCGATCTGTGCCTTCAGCGCGCAGGGCCTGGCCTTTGTGTCGTTGCCGTTCCTGTTGCAGGCCGCGCTTGGCCATAGCCAAGTGGAAACCGGCTTTCTGATGACGCCGTGGCCAGCTGTGGTGGCGGTGATGGCCTTGGTCGCGGGGCGCCTGGCGGACCGCGTGTCGCTGGGCCTGTTGTGCGGCATCGGTTTGCTGATGCTCAGCGTGGGCATGGCCGCACTGGCGACCTTGGGCAATGACGCGTCAGCGCTGGATATTGGCTGGCGCATGGCATTGTGCGGCGCCGGTTTCGGCTTCTTCCAGTCGCCCAACCTCAAGGCGTTGATGACCAGTGCACCGCTCGCGCGCAGTGGCGGGGCGAGTGGCATCGTGGCGATTTCACGCTTGCTGGGGCAAACGCTCGGCGCGTCGTTGGTGGCTTTTTGTTTTCACTTATCGCTGGGCAGCGGCGCGCACTACGCGCTGTGGCTGGGGTGTGCGTTTGCGTTGGTGGGCAGCGTCGCCAGTGGCCTGCGGCTGTTGCCGTCACGTCAGAGTGTTTAAGGGGTTTTAAGGCCTTCCAGCCAAGCGGGGTCCAGGCGCGTTTGCCCGGTGTCGATTCCCAGCGCCTGCATCTTCGCCGCGTGCGCTTGCACCTCGGCCTGTAATTGCGCATGTGCACTCGAATTGGCATCCAGTTCATGCATCTGCATCAGCCCAAGGTGATAGAACCGCAGCACTTTGAGCGCCGTCGGGTCGTTGCCCTGTACCCGCTCGGTAACCTTGTGCATCACGTTGGTCACGCTCATCAGGCTGCGCTTGAGCTGCCAGCCATACGCCGCAGGCGCAAGCCAGGGTTGACGCCAAAAAGGCCCGCGCACCAGCGCGAGCGTGACCAGCACGCCGGCAAACACGCCGCCGACATTGAAGCGCAGGTTGTCTTCACCGGGTTCGCCGAACAGCCTCACCGCCAGGCTCGACAGCAGCATCGCCAAGGCCACGAACAGCCCGGCGATGATCAAAGTGCTACGGCGTGTGTGTTGGCGATAGGTGACAGCGTCGCAGGGTTTGAGCTCAAACATCCGGGTCAGGTCTCAGAGGGGGCGGGGCTGCATCTTCTCACGCTTGAGCAATCAAGTTGAACGATGCGTCAGGCAGCTTTCTCTAAATTTGTGTAGGCCACCAACTCCCATGAGGTGAACCACCATGCCTGAATACAAGCAGCCACCACCGGGTACGCCAAACCCTGACCGCATGCCTGGCGAAGAGGAGCGTGACAACGATGCGTTGCGCCCCAATGACCCGGCGGATCGCCAGGACGACGACGTAGAGCAGGTCGAGGAAGACCTCGAAAACCTGCATGACAAAGCGCGCCCGCTTTAAGCATAAGCAAGGAGATCACTGTGACTAATCCCCCAAAAGGCCCGCGTTCAAGCGAGCATGCCAGCGGCAAGGACGAACTGGGTTTCGACCCGGATTCGCCGGATGTCGCCGACCCGCAAGTCGACCCCATCGGCCCGGCCATTGCGCCCCTGGACAAAGAAAAGAAAGATACCACCGAAAAAAAACCGCCCTACGATCCGTTGGGCGGTTTGAAGAAGTAAAGCAAGCCCCGCTATAAGCGGGGCTTGTGCTTATTTGGGGGCTACCCAGGCGACGTCGGTAATACCGAACTTCTCCGCCCAGGGCCGGGTGGTTTTTTTCACCTGTTCGTGACCTACGCGCCCAATACGGCTGACGTGGGCGATGTCGGCATCGACCGCCGCCCAGTGCCAGGCCTCGGCGTTGTTCATCACTTCGGCACGCACCACAAAGGACTTGGGTTGACCGTGCAGCTGGTAGTTAATAGTGTAGATTTTTGCGGTACTCATGTTGCCTCCCTGTCTTGTTATAGATGGATAGGCGAGCGTTCAAAAAGGTTCACTCAAAATGACAAGTCGCACCGGTGGCGAGCGAGTTTGCCTGCTTTTCAACCGAGTGCGGCCAACTGCGCCACGGTTTCTGGAAACCGCGCCACCAGGCGAATCAAGGTGGTTGCCTGAGCGTTTGGTTTCGCCCGGCCTTGCTCCCAGTTCTCCAGGGTGCGCACGTTAGTGCGCAGGTACATGGCGAACACCGAGCGCGAGAGGTTGAGTTGCTGGCGCACCGCAACCACCTCTTCGGCGGTCAACGGCGCCAGGTTGTTGAGGTGAACCTTGTGGGTGCGCAGGGTGACTTTGCCTTCGCGCTCGCCCGCCAGTGCGTCAAAGCCTTCGACCAATTCGGAAAAAATTTCACGTTTCATCATGTGTTCTCGCTTTGATTTCCCTGTCCAGCATGTGTTTCAGGGCTTTCTTGTGGTGGGGAGTCAGGTCGTCCTGTTCGTGTTTGCCGTACAGGGTGAATAACCAGAATTGCGTGCCGCCCGACCACCAGTAGTAAATGACCCGCAGGCCACCGCGTTTGCCTTTGTTGCGTCGTTCATCCACAAAGCGCACTTTGCGCAGCCCGCCTGTGCCCTCGATCACTTCTCCCGCTTGCGGGTTCTTCATCAGTTCCTGTTGAAAGCCGTGGAACAGCTCGTCACTTAGATAGTCTTGGCGGTGCCGCTCGAAGGCCGGCAGTTCGATAAATAGAGCGTCCATGTTCTGTACGTAGCCTGCGTATAGTTTGGTGGCCCACTCGCCGAGGGTCAAGTGACCTGGCTGTGGGAACTTTCCTAAAACGCAATCAACATAAGGCCGCATTCAGTTGATAGATGCCAGACGAGGCGTCAGCCGGGTGAGGAAATTTCCGTAAGTATGCGAGGGTAAAAGCACCCCGCCGCCTAAACGCAAAACGGCGCCTAAAGGCGCCGTTCTGTTGACTGAGTTGCCGCTAAGCGATCAAACGCCGAGTACCGCGTGCTGCACCAGGGTGAGCAACGGTTGTGGGTACACACCCAGGAAGAACGCGAGCAGGGCGATGGCCAGCAGCATCACGCCGCCGGCTTTCTGTTCCCAGTGCAGTTCGGCGTCCACACGGCGCAGGTTTGGCTCGATCAGGTACAAGGTGACCATCACGCGCAGGTAGTAGAACACGCCGATGGCGCTGCCCAGCACCAGGGACGCGACCAGCCACCATTCGTGGGCTTGAACACCGGTAGCGACGATGTAGAACTTGCCGATAAAGCCCGCCGTCAGCGGGATACCCGCCAGCGACAACATCATCACGGTGAGTACGGCGGTCAGGTACGGACGGCGCCAGAACAGGCCGCGATACTCGTACAGGGCGTCGGCGTCACGGCCTTTGAACGGCGACGACATCAGCGTGATCACGCCGAACGCGCCGAGGCTGGTGACCACGTAAGTGACCAGGTACACGCCAATCGCTTCCACCGCCAGGCCTTTGCTCGCCACCAAAGCGATCAGCAGGTAGCCGAAGTGCGCGATGGAGGAGTAACCGAGCAGGCGCTTGAGGTTGTTCTGGGTCAGTGCCAGCAGGTTGCCGAACAGAATCGAGGCAATCGCGATCACTGTCAGCACGTCGCTCAGCACGCCGGTGTTGGCCGCAGGCGAGATCTGGAACAGACGCACCATCACCGCAAACACCGCAACTTTCGACGCAGTAGCCAGGAACGCAGCCACCGGCGCCGGGGCGCCTTCGTACACGTCCGGGGTCCACAAATGGAACGGCACCAGGGAGAGCTTGAACGCCAGGCCGATCAGCATCATCGCCAGGCCCAGTTGGGCAAGCGGCGCAGGCATGCTGGTCGCGGCCAGGGCGTGACCGATGCCGGTGAAGCTCAGGCTGCCGGCTTCGGCGTAAAGCAAGGCCATACCGAACAACAGGAACGCGGAACCGGCGGCCGACAGCACCATGTACTTGATACCGGCTTCCAGCGAACGCTTGTTGAAGAAGGCATACGCCACCAGGCCGTAGGTCGGAATCGACAGCAGTTCCAGGCCGATGAACAAACCGGCCAGGTGTTGCGCGCTGACCAACACGATGCCACCGGCCGCAGCCAGCAGAATCAGCAAGTACAGCTCTTCTTTGTTGCCCGGATAACCGCTGCCGCCTTCGCCGAGGTAGGCGTGGGCGAGCGTCACGCAGGCCAGGGTGGCCACGAGGATCAACGCGATGTACAGCAGCGCGAAGTCATCGACCATCATCAACGGCGTGACCGCCAGTGGCGCGACCTTGAGTGCCGGGATAATCGACAGCAAGGCCAGGTTCAAACCGGCACAGGACAGCAGGAATGTTTGTGAATGATTGCGGCGCCAGGCGATTGCCAGCATCACCACCACAACGGTGAGGCTGGTAATCAGCAGCGGCGCAAGCGCGATAAAGTGTTGGATCGTGAATTCCATAGCGCTCTTACCGGGCCGAAGCGAGTTGAGAGAAGGCGGTGCCGAACCACTGCTGCACGCCATGCATCGTCGCGGCAGAAGTGTCCAGGAACGGTTGCGGGTACACGCCGATGTAGATCAGCAGCACCGCAAGGCCGAGCACCATGATCAGTTCGCGAGCGTCCATCCCCTTAAGGACGGTGTCGGACTTGGCCGGGCCGAAGTAGGCGCGGTGGATCATGATCAGCGAGTAAACCGAACCAAACACCAGGCCGGACGTGGCGATCGCGCTGATCCACGGCGTTTGCACAAAGGCACCCATCAGGATCAGGAACTCGCCGATAAAGTTACCGGTGCCCGGCAAGCCGAGTGACGCGGCGGCAAAGAACAGACTGATGGCTGGCAGGTACGCGATGCGCGACCACACGCCACCCATTTCACGCATGTCACGCGTGTGCAGGCGCTCGTACAACTGGCCGCTGAGGATAAACAACGCGGCGGCCGACACACCGTGCGCCAACATCTGGATTACGGCGCCTTGCAACGCCAATTGGCTGCCGGAGTAGATGCCGATCAGTACGAAGCCCATGTGGGACACGGACGAGAAGGCGATCAGACGCTTGATGTCGGTTTGGGCGAAGGCGAGGAACGCACCGTAGAAGATCCCGATCAGGCCCAGGGTCATGGCGATCGGCGCGAACTCGGCCGACGCATTCGGGAACAGCGGCAAGGCGAAACGCAGCAGGCCATACGCCGCAGTCTTCAACAGGATACCGGCCAGATCGACCGAACCGGCAGTCGGTGCCTGCGCGTGCGCGTCCGGCAGCCAGGAGTGGAACGGCACCACCGGCAGCTTCACCGCAAAGGCGATGAAGAAGCCCAGCATGAGGATGTACTCGGTGGTCAGCGACATCTTGGTTTTCAACAGGTCGGCGTAGTTAAACGTAATCACGCCCGTGCTGTTGAAGTTGACCAGTACCAGACCGAGGATCGCCACCAACATGATCAGGCCGGAAGCCTGAGTGAAGATGAAGAACTTGGTCGCCGCGTAAATCCGGGTTTTCTTGCCGTCCGAAGAACTGTGACCCCAGAGCGCGATGAGGAAGTACATCGGCACCAGCATCATTTCCCAGAAGAAGAAGAACATGAACAGGTCCAGCGCGAGGAACACGCCGACAACACCGCCCAGAATCCACATCAGGTTCAGGTGGAAGAAGCCCACGTGGCGCTGAATTTCTTTCCAGGAGCAAAGTACCGAGAGGATACCCAGCAGGCCGGTCAGCAAAATCATCAACAGCGACAGGCCGTCGAGGGCCAAGTGCACGTTGATGCCGAAGCGCTCGATCCAGACGTGCTTGAATTCAAGCGCGAAGGTTGGATCGACACCCGGTGCCGGAGCAAATGAATAGTCGCCATGGGCCCACAGCCAAAGGCCGAGCGCGAGTTCCAGGGACATGGTCAGCAACGCGATCCAGCGGGGCAGGGTGGCGCCGAAGCGTTCACCCATCCAGCAGAGCAGGCCGCCGATAAAGGGGATCAGGATTAGCCAGGGCAGAATCATGACGGGCTCGTTTCCTTTCGCAGGTTCTTACAGTTCGCAAGGTTCATATCAGACCGCTACCACTACGATGGCGCCGATCACCAGCACGGCACCGATCGCCATGGACGCTGCATACCAACGCAACTGGCCGGTTTCGCTGCGGCTCAGGGCGGTATGACCGGCCTTGGCGGCGCGCGGGATCAAACCAATGGTCTGGTCGAGCGGGTCTTTGCGCAGTACATGGCTGATTGCAAGGTACGGCTTGACGAACAGTTTGTCGTAGAGCCAATCGAAGCCCCAGGCAGCGAACCACCAGGCCGACAGGAAGCGGCCGATGCCACTGTTGGCAACGCCGGTGACGAAGCGCTGCTTGCCGAGGAACAACAGCGCCGCCAGCAGGATACCGGCCAGGGCGATGGCGCCCGAGGCGATTTCCAGGCTGTGCTTGGCAGCGCCACCGGCGTGCCCGGCGCTTTCCGGCAGTACACCGGCGAGTGGCGGGGTGATCAGGGCGCCGATGAACGTCGACAGAACGATCAGCACCGACAATGGCAACCAGTGGGAGATGCCGTGGCCTGCGTGCGCTTCGGTCTTGGCTTCACCGTGGAAGGTGATGAAGATCAGGCGGAAGGTGTACAGCGAGGTCATGAATGCACCCACCAGGCCTGCGTACAGCAGGTTCTGGTTACCGCTGGCAAACGCTTCCCAGAGGATTTCATCTTTCGAGTAGAAACCTGCGGTCACCAACGGCAGGGCAGCCAGTGCGGCGCCACCGACGATGAAGCTGGCGTAGGCCAGCGGCAGTTTCTTCCACAGGCCGCCCATCTTGAAGATGTTCTGCTCGTGGTGGCAGGCAACAATCACCGCACCCGATGCAAGGAACAACAGCGCCTTGAAGAACGCGTGCGTCATCAGGTGGAAAATCGCCGCGTCCCAGGCGCCAACGCCGAGGGCCAGGAACATATAGCCGATCTGGCTCATGGTCGAGTAGGCGAGGATGCGCTTGATGTCGGTTTGTACCAGCGCGGCGAAACCTGCCAGTACCAGCGTCACGCCGCCGACAATGCCGACAAGGTGCAGGATGTCCGGCGCCAGGGTAAACAGGCCATGAGTACGCGCGATCAGGTAAACACCCGCCGTTACCATGGTTGCCGCGTGAATCAGTGCAGAAACCGGGGTAGGGCCGGCCATCGCATCCGCCAGCCAGGTTTGCAGCGGCAGTTGCGCGGATTTACCCACGGCGCCGCCCAGCAGCATCAGGGTGGCGAGGGTGATCCAGAAGTCACCGACCTGGAATTTCTGCGGTGCCAGCACCAGCAGTTCCTGGATGTTCAGCGTGCCCACTTGTTGGAACAGAATGAACAGGCCGATGGCCATGAACACGTCGCCGATGCGCGTGACGATAAACGCCTTGAGCGCCGCGTTACCGTTGTTGCGGTTGCTGTAGTAGAAACCGATCAACAGGTACGAGCACAGGCCCACGCCTTCCCAGCCGAAGTACAGGAACAACAGGTTATCGCCGAGCACCAGGAACAGCATGCTCGCGATAAACAGGTTGGTGTAGGCGAAGAAGCGCGAGTAACCGGCTTCACCGCGCATGTACCAGGACGCGAACAGGTGGATCAAAAAGCCCACACCGACGACCACGCCAAGCATGGTGATCGACAGGCCGTCGACGTAGAGGGCGAAGTTGGGCTTGAAGCCCTCAACCGACATCCACTGCCACAGCACCAGGGTGTAGTGACCGCCTTCGGGCGGCGCTACATTGAATTGCCAGATGACATAGGCGGCAACAATCGCCGACAAGCCAATGGAGCCTACGCCAATCAAGGCAGACAGGTTTTCCGACCAGCGCCCGCGAGAGAACGACAGCAGCAGGAAACCGATCAGGGGAAATACGAAAGTCAGAAAGATCATGTTCATCCGCGCATCTCACTGGCAGCGTCGATATCAAGCGTGTGGAAGCGACGATACAGCTGCAGCAGGATCGCCAGACCAATACTGGCCTCGGCGGCTGCCAGGCTGATCACCAGGATGAACATGACTTGCCCATCCGGCTGGCCCCAACGTGCGCCCGCTACGATGAACGCGAGTGCGGCGGCGTTCATCATGATTTCCAGGCTCATCAACACGAACAGAATGTTACGGCGAACCATCAGGCCGACCAGGCCAAGGCAGAACAGGATGCCGGCGACCGCCAGACCATGCTCCAAAGGGATAGCAGGCATCGTCATTGCTCCTTGGCTTCGTTGCGGCCCAAGTGGAAGGCGGTGATGACTGCAGCCAGCAGCAGCATCGAAGCCAGTTCGACCACCAGCAGGTACGGGCCGAACAGGCTGATGCCCACGGCTTTTGCGTCCACGGTGGTGTGGCCGATGGCCTGGCCGCTCTGGTGAGCGAACAGCACATACAGCAGTTCAGCCAGCAGCAGCGCTGCCAGGATTACCGGGCCGAGCCAGATGCCGGGCTTGAGCCAGACGCGTTCCTGGGCGACCGACGCCGGGCCGAGGTTAAGCATCATCACCACAAACACGAACAGCACCATGATGGCGCCGGCGTAGGCGATCACTTCCAGCACACCGGCGAACGGTGCGCCGAGGCTGAAGAAGGTCATGGCCACGGCGATCAGCGAAATGATCAGGTAGAGCAGGGCGTGCACAGGGTTAGTGTTGGTGATCACGCGAAGCGTGGACACCACTGCAATACTCGATGCGAAATAGAAAGCGAATTCCATCTTTCTTCCTTAAGGCAGCAAGCTCTTCACGTTGATCGGCTCGGCTTCGTTTTGTGCGGCGCCTTTCGGCTTACCGGCAACGGCCATACCTGCAACACGATAGAAGTTGTAATCAGGGTTTTTACCGGGACCAGAGATCAGCAGATCTTCTTTCTCGTACACCAGGTCCTGACGTTTGAACTCGGCCATCTCGAAATCCGGTGTCAGCTGGATCGCGGTGGTCGGGCAAGCTTCCTCGCAGAGGCCGCAGAAAATGCAGCGCGAGAAGTTGATGCGGAAGAAGTCCGGGTACCAGCGACCGTCTTCGGTTTCAGCTTTCTGCAGGGAGATGCAACCCACCGGGCACGCCACGGCGCACAGGTTGCAGGCAACGCAACGCTCTTCGCCATCGGGGTCGCGGGTCAGTACGATGCGGCCGCGATAGCGCGGCGGCAGGTACACCGCTTCTTCCGGGTATTGCAGGGTGTCGCGTTTGCGAAAGCCGTGACCGAACACCATCACCAGGCTGCGCAATTGGGTACCAGTACCCTTAACGATGTCGCCAATATATTTGAACATGGGTCAAATCCTCACTGAACCGCAGCCGCTGGCGTGTTCAACAACACCACAGCAGCCGTCACCAGCAAATTGATCAGGGTCAGCGGCAGGCAGAATCTCCAGCTGAAATCCATCACCTGGTCATAGCGCGGGCGCGGAATAGAGGCGCGCAGCAGGATGAACAGCATGATGAAGAACGCGGTCTTCAAGAAGAACCACAGGAATGCCAGTTGCGGCAGGATGCCAAACGGTCCGTGCCAGCCGCCGAAGAACAGCGTGACCAGCAGGGCCGAGATCAAAATGATGCCGATGTATTCGCCAACGAAGAACATGCCCCACTTCATGCCGGCGTATTCAATGTGGTAACCGTCAGCCAGTTCCTGTTCCGCTTCCGGCTGGTCGAACGGGTGACGGTGAGTCACCGCGACGCCAGCGATGAAGAAGGTACAGAAGCCGAAGAACTGCGGAATGATGAACCACAGGTTCTGCGCCTGGTACTCAACGATGTCGCGCATGTTGAACGAGCCAACCTGCACCACGATGCCCATCAGCGCCAGGCCCATGAACACTTCGTAAGACACGGTTTGCGCCGACGCCCGCAAGCTGCCCAGCAGGGCGAACTTGTTGTTACTGGCCCAACCGGCGAACAGCACCGCATAGACCGACAAACCGGCCATGGCGAAGAAGAACAGCAAGCCGATGTTCAGGTCCGCGACGCCCCAGGTCGGGGTGATCGGGATGACTGCGAAGGCAATCAGCAAGGCGCTCATGGCCACCACCGGTGCCAGGGTGAAGATCACCTTGTCGGCAAACGGCGGCGTCCAGTCTTCCTTGAAGAACATTTTGAGCATGTCGGCGGCGATCTGGAACATACCAAACGGGCCAACGCGGTTCGGGCCGTAACGGTCCTGCCACCAGCCCAGCAAGCGTCGTTCGACGAAGCTGAGCAAAGCGCCCGCAACCACCACGGCCAACAGGATCACGATGGCCTTGACGACCGAGATGATCGCGTCGATCACTTCAGGGGTGAACCAGGTCATTGCGCTGCCTCCTGCAGACCGTCAACGGTTTTGCCAAAGATCGCCGACGGAATACCGGCCAGGCCTTTTGGCAATGCAACCAGGCCAGCACCCAACTCCTCGTTGATGCGCAGCGGCAGACGCAGGGTCTGGCCCGCCACGCTCAGGCTGAGCAGGGCACCGTCGTTGACGCCCAGGCGATCAGCTTCGGACTTGGCCACCGACACGTACGCTTCTGGAATGCGCTCTTGCACCGGCGCGGCTTTGGAAGAGGTCTCTTCGCTGCCGAACAAGTGGAAGAACGGCACAACCTGCCACGTGCCTTGCGCCGGGTTGAACGGGCGCGGTACAGCGGCAAACCAGTTCAGCGCGTCGCCAGTGCTTTCGATCAGGCGAGTGCCTGGGTCGCCCGCGCGGATGTGACCACCGACTTCGTCCTGGAACTTGTTCCAGGCTTGCGGCGAGTTCCAACCTGGCGACCAGGCAAACGGCACCTGTTGACGCGGTTCGACCGAACCCGAATAGCCTTCCATGGAGAAGGCGAACGCGGTGTCGTTGTCTTGTGGCGTACGCGGTTCGTGCACGCTGATGTCGGCGCGCATCGCGGTACGGCCGGAGTAACGCAGCGGTTCACGCGCCAGTTTCAGGCCCTTGATGCGGAACGCGGCGGACGGTGCGGCGTCGACGATACGCGTAAGCTGCGGCGCGCTTGCGGCGACGGCTGCGGTGACGTGGTCGAGCTGGGTCCAGTCAATCGGCTGGTTCAGCAAGGTCGCGCGCAGGGCATGCAGCCAGCGCCAGCCTTCGTGAACCAGAATGCTGGCGTCCATGTATTTCGGATCGAACACCTGGAAGAAGCGCTGGGCGCGGCCTTCCTGGCTGACCAGCGTACCGTCGCCTTCGGCGAAAGAGGCGGCTGGCAGCACCAGGTCGGCACGTTCGCTGGTGGCGGTCTTCTGGTGGTCGGCGACGATCAGTACTTTGGCAGCATCCAGCGCGGCGTCGACCTTGGCCGAATCCGTGCGGGTGTACAGGTCGTTTTCCAGCACCACGATAGCGTCGGCCGTGCCGTCGATCACGCTTTGCAGGGCGGCGTCCAGCGACTCGCCACCGAGCATGGCCAGGCCAAGGCTGTTGGCTTCCGGCACAACCAGGCTGATCGAGCCGTTCTTGTCACGCAGCTTCAAGGCTTTGGCGATGTTGGCAGCCGCTTCGATCAGCGCCTTGGAACCCAGCGAGGTGCCGGCGATGATCAATGGGCGCTTGGCCGCGAGCAAGGCGTCGGCGATGCGCTGGGCCAGTTCCACGGCTTCAGTGTCGAGGCCTTCAACGGCCGGCGCGCTGGCGTCGAGGGCGTGGGCCACGGCAAAACCGATGCGGGCCAAGTCGTCCGGCGCTGCGTGCACGCATTCTTCGGCGATGTCGTCGAGCTTGGTTTCCGCCAGGCTTGCGATAAACAGCGGGTTCAGCGCGTGCTGGCCGATGTTTTTAACCGCGGCGTCGAGCCACGGCTGTACGCGCATGGCGTCGGCCATGTCTTCGGCCTTGCCTTTGACCGACTGGCGCAGCGACAGGGCGATACGCGCGGCGGTTTGTGTGAGGTCTTCACCGAGCACGAAAATCGCATCGTGGTCTTCGATGTCGCGCATGTTCGGCACCGGCAGCGGGCTGTCGTTCAGCACTTGCAGCACCAGGCGGATGCGCTCCAGTTCACCGGCTTCGATACCCGAGTAGAAGTGCTCGGCGCCGACCAGCTCGCGCAACGCGTAGTTGCTTTCGAGGCTGGCGCGCGGCGAACCGATACCGACGATGTTGCGACCGCGCAGCAGCTCGGCGGCTTTATCCAGCGCAGCGTCGAGGCTCAGCTTGGCGCCATCGGCCAGCAGCGGCTGGCGCGGGCGGTCTTCGCGGTTGACGTAGCCATAACCGAAGCGGCCACGGTCGCACAGGAAGTACTGGTTGACCGAACCGTTGAAGCGGTTTTCGATGCGGCGCAGTTCGCCGTAACGTTCGCCCGGCGAGATGTTGCAGCCGCTGGAGCAGCCATGGCAGATGCTCGGCGAGAACTGCATGTCCCACTTGCGGTTGTAGCGCTCGGAGTGGGTTTTGTCGGTGAACACACCGGTCGGGCAGACCTCGGTGAGGTTGCCGGAGAACTCGCTTTCGAGCACGCCGTCTTCAACACGACCGAAGTACACGTTGTCGTGGGCGCCGAAGACGCCGAGGTCGGTGCCGCCGGCGTAGTCTTTATAGAAGCGTACGCAACGGTAACAGGCGATGCAGCGGTTCATTTCGTGGGAAATGAACGGGCCGAGTTGCTGGTTTTGGTGAGTACGCTTGGTGAAGCGATAACGCCGCTCGTTGTGGCCGGTCATCACCGTCATGTCTTGCAGGTGGCAGTGACCGCCTTCCTCACAGACCGGGCAGTCGTGAGGGTGGTTGGTCATCAGCCATTCGACCACACTGGCGCGGAACGCCTTGGATTCTTCATCTTCGATGGAGATCCAGGTGTTGTCGGTGGCTGGCGTCATGCAGGACATGACGATACGACCACGGGTGTCGTTCTCGTCGGTGTATTGCTTGACCGCACACTGGCGACAGGCACCGACGCTACCAAGCGCTGGGTGCCAGCAGAAATACGGGATGTCGAGGCCTAGTGACAGACATGCCTGTAACAGGTTGTCCGCCCCATCGACTTCGAGCGCTTTGCCGTCTACGTGGATAGTGGCCATGGTTCAAAGTTCTTCGTTGGCCCGTTGTCAGCGGGCGTGGCTAATGGAATCTTGTTATTCATGTGCATCTACACAGCCTTTACGGCGTCAGCACATGAGCAGGCGCAGGGCACGGACCCTACGCCAGGTTATGCGTTACGCGCCGACTACGATCGGCCTCGCCAGAGGCGGGACGGCGGCGCTGGTAGGCGCGATGCCGGCTTCGAACTCCGAACGGAAGTATTTGATTGCGCTGCCCAATGGCTCCACGGCGCCCGGTGCGTGAGCACAGAAGGTCTTGCCAGGGCCGAGAAAACCGACCAGACCGAGCAAGGTTTCGATGTCACCTTCGCGGCCTTCGCCGTTTTCCAGGGCCATCAGCAGCTTCACGCTCCATGGCAAACCGTCGCGGCATGGGGTGCAGAACCCGCAGGATTCGCGGGAGAAGAACTGCTCCATGTTGCGCAGCAACGACACCATGTTCACGGTGTTGTCCACCGCCATCGCCAGGCCAGTACCCATCCGGGTGCCAACCTTGCCGATGCCGCCGGCATACATTTGTGCGTCGAGGTGCTCGGGCAGCAGGAAGCCGGTGCCGGCGCCGCCTGGCTGCCAGGCTTTCAAGGTGTAGCCGTCGCGCATGCCGCCGGCGTAGTCCTCGAACAACTCGCGCGCGGTCACGCCGAATGGCAGCTCCCACAGGCCAGGGTTCTTGACCTTGCCGGAGAAGCCCATGAGTTTGGTGCCCATGTCTTCACTGCCTTCGCGGGCCAACGATTTGTACCACTCCACGCCATCGCCGATGATCGCCGGCACGTTGCACAGGGTTTCAACGTTGTTCACGCACGTCGGCTTGCCCCACACGCCAACGGCGGCAGGGAAGGGCGGCTTGGAACGCGGGTTGGCGCGGCGGCCTTCGAGGGAGTTGATCAGTGCGGTTTCTTCACCGCAGATGTAACGCCCGGCGCCGGTGTGCACGAACAGTTCGAAGTCAAAACCCGAACCGAGGATGTTCTTGCCCAGCAGGCCAGCGGCTTTGGCTTCTTGCACGGCACGGTTGAGGTGCTTGGCGGCGGTGGTGTATTCGCCGCGCAGGAAGATGTAGCCACGGTAGGTTTTCAACGCACGGGCGCTGATCAGCATGCCTTCGATCAGCAGATGGGGCAGTTGCTCCATCAGCATGCGGTCTTTCCAGGTGTTCGGCTCCATTTCATCCGCGTTGCACAGCAGGTAGCGGATGTTGATGGATTCGTCTTTGGGCATCAGGCCCCACTTCACCCCGGTGGGGAAGCCAGCACCGCCGCGACCTTTAAGGCCTGCGTCTTTCACGGTCTGGACGATGTCGTCCTGGGCCATCTCGGCGAAGGCTTTGCGCGCCGCCGCGTAACCGTTCTTGGCCTGGTATTCGTCGAGCCATACCGCCTCGCCGTCGTCACGCAGGCGCCAGGTCAGCGGGTGGGTCTCGGCCGAACGCTTGATCAGGTTGGCCGGGCCGAAGGAAGTCAGGGTCATGGGTAGCCCTCGAGCAATTGGGTCACGCCAGCAGGCTGCACGTCACCGAATGTGTCGTCGTCGATCATCAACGCCGGCGCCTTGTCGCAGTTGCCCAGGCAGCACACCGGCAGCAGCGTGAAGCGGCCGTCGGCGGTGGTTTGGCCGAGGCCAATGCCCAGTTTGGCCTGGATTTCGCTGACCACCGACTCGTGGCCACCGATGTAGCAAACCATGCTGTCGCATACGCGAATAATGTGGCGGCCCACCGGCTGGCGGAAGATCTGGCTATAGAACGTCGCCACGCCTTCCACGTCGCTGGCCGGAATGCCGAGCATATCGCCGATGGCGTAGAGGGCGCCGTCCGGCACCCAGCCACGTTCCTTCTGGACGATCTTCAAGGCTTCGATCGACGCCGCGCGCGGGTCTTCGTAGTGATGCAGCTCGTGCTCGATGGCCGAGCGCTCGGTTTCACTCAAGGTGAAACGGTCTGTCTGGATAAGCGTGCTATTCATGCTTAGCGGTCCACGTCGGCCATAACGAAATCGATACTACCCAGGTACGCAATCAAGTCCGCGACCATTTCACCTTTGATCACCGAAGGGATCTGCTGCAGGTGCGGGAAGCTTGGGGTACGAATCCGGGTGCGGTAGCTCATGGTGCCGCCATCGCTCGTCAGGTAATAACTGTTGATACCCTTGGTCGCTTCAATCATCTGGAAGGATTCGTTGGCCGGCATTACCGGGCCCCACGAAACTTGCAGGAAGTGCGTGATCAGGGTTTCGATGTGCTGCAGCGTGCGCTCTTTCGGCGGCGGCGTGGTCAGCGGGTGATCCGCCTTGTACGGGCCGGCCGGCATGTTGCGCATGCACTGCTCGATGATCTTCAGGCTCTGGCGCATTTCTTCAACGCGCACGATGCAACGGTCATAGGCATCGCCGTTGGCCGCCAGCGGTACTTCGAATTCGAAGTTTTCGTAGCCGGAGTACGGGCGCGCTTTACGCAGGTCGAAATCGCAACCGGTGGAACGCAAGCCAGCACCGGTGACGCCCCATTCCAGGGCCTCTTTGGTGTTGTAGGCCGCGACGCCGATGGTACGCCCCTTGAGAATGCTGTTGTCCAACGCGGCTTTCTGGTACTCGTCCAGACGCTTGGGCATCCAGTCGATGAATTCCTTGACCAGCCGCTCCCAACCGTTCGGCAGGTCGTGGGCCACGCCGCCGATGCGATACCAGGCAGGGTGCAGGCGGAAACCGGTCACCGCTTCGATGACCTTGTAGGCGCGCTGACGGTCGGTGAAGGTAAAGAACACCGGGGTCATGGCGCCGACGTCCTGAATATACGTACCCAGGAACAGCAGGTGGCTGGTGATGCGGAAGAACTCGGCCATCATAATGCGGATAGTGTCGACGCGGTCCGGCACTTTGATACCGGCCAGCTTCTCGACCGAGAGCACGTACGGCAGGTTGTTCATCACGCCGCCGAGGTAGTCGATACGGTCGGTGTACGGGATGAAACTGTGCCAGGACTGACGCTCAGCCATTTTTTCGGCACCACGGTGGTGGTAACCGACGTCCGGCACGCAGTCGACGATTTCTTCGCCGTCCAGTTGCAGGATGATACGGAACGCACCGTGCGCCGAAGGGTGGTTCGGGCCAAGGTTGAGGAACATGTAGTCCTCGTTGGTCCCTGAACGCTTCATGCCCCAGTCTTCAGGGCGAAAGCGCGCGGCTTCCTCTTCCAACTGCTGTTTGGCCAGGGTCAGGCTGAACGGGTCGAATTCAGTCGCGCGGGCAGGGAAGTCCTTGCGCAGCGGGTGACCTTCCCAAGTCGGCGGCATCATGATGCGCGACAGGTGCGGGTGGCCCGGGAAGTCGATGCCGAACATGTCCCAGACTTCGCGCTCGTACCAGTTGGCGTTGGGCCAGATGCCGGTCACGGTCGGCACGCTCAGGTCGCTTTCGCTCAGCGCAACCTTGATCATCACGTCGCTGTTACGTTCCAGCGACATCAGGTGGTAGAACACGGTGAAATCGGCGCCGCTCGGCAGCCCTTGGCGCTTGGTGCGCAAGCGCTCGTCCACGCCATGCAGGTCATAGAGCATGACGTACGGCTTGGGCAGGTTGCGCAGGAAGCTCAGTACTTCGACGAGCTTGGCGCGCGCCACCCACAGCACCGGCATACCGGTGCGCGTGGCCTGGGCGGTGAAGGCCTCAGGGCCAAAACGGTGATTGAGTTCGACGACCACATCCTGGTCGTCTGCCTTATAAGGCGGGATGCGTCGAGCACTGCCTGTAGTCATGGTTTTTTATCGCTTTGGGTCAACGTAAAGAATGAAGCCAGGTGTTCGTTCTATATAAGAAGCGGTGCTGGATCAGACTTCGTCGGGGCTGCGCAGGTTGGTGACTGCGATACGCTGTTCGCGGCGCTGTTCCTTTTGCGACGGCATCTCGGCGCGGTACACGCCTTGATCGCCGACAACCCAGGACAACGGGCGACGCTCCTTGCCAATCGATTCCTGCAACAGCATCAAGCCTTGCAAAAATGCTTCAGGGCGGGGCGGGCAGCCAGGCACGTAGACGTCCACGGGCAGGAACTTGTCCACGCCCTGAACCACCGAGTAGATGTCATACATGCCGCCGGAGTTGGCGCACGAACCCATGGAGATAACCCACTTCGGTTCAAGCATTTGCTCGTAGAGGCGCTGAATGATCGGCGCCATCTTGATAAAGCAGGTGCCGGCGATAACCATGAAGTCGGCCTGACGCGGTGATGCCCGGATAACTTCGGCGCCAAAGCGCGCGATGTCGTGGGGCGCCGTGAAGGCAGTGGTCATTTCCACGTAGCAGCACGACAGGCCAAAGTTGTACGGCCACAAGGAGTTTTTACGCCCCCAGTTAACCGCGCCACTCAGCACGTCTTCGAGCTTGCCCATGTAGATGTTTTTGTGGACTTGGTCTTCTAACGGGTCGGAAACGGTTTCCCGTTCGCCGATGGGGTACTGCTCGTTAGGAGCATCCGGGTCGATCCTGGTGAGATTGTATTGCATCGCCAAAGCCTCATTGTTTCAGCTTCGCTTGCCGCTTGCGACGAGCTTCCGGAGCCCAATCAAGGGCGCCCACTCGAAATAGGTAGACAAGGCCTGCCAACAGAATTGCTATGAAAACGAGGGCTTCGACGAATCCGGTCCAGCCGCTTTCGCGGACAGACACAGACCAGGCAAAGAGAAAAAGGGCTTCGATGTCGAAGATCACGAAGAGCATCGCGACCAGATAGAATTTGGCTGAGAGCCGCAAGCGGGCGCCACCTGTGGGCAGCATGCCGGACTCGAACGGTTCATTTTTGCTGCGGCCCCAGGCTTTTGACCCAAGAAGGCTGGAGACACCGAGCATGAAGGCGCAAAGGCCTACAACACCGAGGAGGAAAATGGCAAAGCCCCAGTTGTGGGCGATGAGTCCTGTCGCTTCGGTCATGCTGGAAATCCTTAACAGAGAGCAAAAGCCTCTGAGCTCGAAAAAGTAACGAGGCAGTGACGATATGTCGCACTGCAATCAATCGCGGTGATTTTATGGCTAAACACCGGGCAAGTAAAATTCCGAGAGCGAAATTATTCGATGGAATAAGCACATAGTGCACCTTCTTGGGGCTTTGGCCCATGCGGGGCGGGCGTTAGCGGGTTTTTGAGTAATTAACTTTTGTTTGTTCGACAGCGCAGTTTTCATGTTCTAAATGATAATGAATATTGTTTGCGTGGGTTTTAAACAGCAGGGCGGTGTTTAGCGGGGAAAGTTGTCGTTACTTGCGCGCATGGTGCAAGTTGGTAAAAACCATCTTTTAAGTGATTTTGCGCAGCGGGGGGCTGCGCTGGATCAATGTTTGGCGAAAAAAGGCCTTGCGCCGCGTGCCCGTTGCACGTTCGCGGCATTGGGTACTCGGTGACACGGCGAAACAGGAATTAAGTAGCCTTTTGCATCATGTCCGTTAAGGTGTGGGAAAAATTACCTGCCATTCAGAACTGCTGCCCATACGGTGCCGCAGGTTTCGCCGATGTTCATTGAGGAGCACCCACGTGATCTGGTTTCTTGAAGGTCAATCCAGCCAACGCGAGATTATTATCGGCGCGCGCGAGGCGTTACCGGCGAGTGTGAAGGTGTTCGCGTCTCACCGTCAGGATCGGCCCGAGATCACCGGGCAAGCCGACGTCGCTTTTCAAGAACCGCTGGACCCCGACGAGCGTATCGACTGGGTGCTTGAAACGGCCGTAGAGCAGCGTATTAAAGTCGTCCTCGCGGGGCGCACCGGCAGTCAATACGAAGCCGCACGCAGCCGATTCGAGGCCGCAGGTGTGTGCCTGGTAACCGGCGGCCTGAGCATGGATACCTTTAACAAGGTTGACGATAAAAGCCTGTTCACGGCCGAAGCAGAACGCGCTGGCCTGGCCTGCACGCCGGCTATCACCGTGACCAATGCCCAGGAACTGGCGGCGGCCCATGCGCTGCTGTCGAGTCAGGGCGAGGTCTGCATCAAGCCTGTGGTCGGCATTTATGGCCAGGGTTTCTGGCGGTTCAAATCGGCCGCCGACCCGTTCCGCTGTCTGGAAAACCCGGACGCGCGCGAAGTCGACTTTCAAACCTACCTGAGCCTGTACGCGGCTGCGGCAGAGCGCGTGCCCATGCTGGTCATGCCGTACCTGGCCGGCAGCGAGTGTTCGGTGGACATGGTGTGTGAGGCGGGCAAGCCGGTCGCATTTGTGGGCAGGCGAAAACAGGGCGTGCATCAGACCTTCGAACGCGAGTCCGCCGCCGTGGCGCTGGCGCTCAAGGCCGCGGCGCATTTTCAGTGCGACGGCTTGGTCAACGTGCAAACGCGCGACGATAATGCAGGTGTGCCGCACTTGCTGGAGATCAACCCGCGCTATTCCGGTGGCATCGGCTACACGCGCGCGACCGGGGTAAACCTGCCGGGCATATTTGCCACTCGTCGCTTGGGCCTGCCCGAGCCGATTAGCCGCTGGGTCGAGGGCGTACGCGTCAAGCCGATCACGGTTGCTGTGCTTGCGCCTTCCTGATATGACGGTGCTATGCAAAGGGTGAATGATTGTGGATGTATTGGCATAATCGCCGCCACATCGAACAGGGAAGGTTAGGATGAAGGTGCTTACACCCGGAGCAAACACCGCTATTTCAGGTGTAAACACTGTATGGACACTCAAATCCGGGCACGCCAGCGCCTTCGGTGAATACGCTGCCGTTGCGTTAATCCCGGTCACCGACAAGCGTCTGCCGACGGGCGATGCTGCGCTGTTCCAAATCACTCAGAAGTGGATGGAGTGGAGCGGCGACCCAGCCTGCGTTGGCTGCTCCCTGGATTTGTCGGCGCTGCCTGGCGGCAGTGAAGGGCTGTTGCTGGTGGTGTATACGTTTGCCGCAGCAGCCCCCGTCAGCGAACTCAAGTCATTGCAGCTACAGGTCGACAACCACGTCGAACTGCACCTGGATTTGCGCAACAACGGCGAATCGGCCATTGTCATCGGGGAGTTTTATAAACGTAACGATCAGTGGAAGTTCCGCGCGCTCGCCGAAGGTTCGGCCTACGGTCTGGCTGCTATGGGCCGGCGCATGGGCATCAGCATCAACGACGCACACCCTGATCGTCGCCCGCATTCAAGTGATTCTGCAAGAAACCGGGATTCTGCCACGGGCACCGGTTTTGCCGTTTCACCCAGTCACGTCTTGACCTGCGCGCATGTCATCGAAGGCATGCAGGAACTGCACATCGCCTCTTTTGCCGGCCGCTACCGCGCTGAAGTGGTGGTGGTTGATCAACGCAACGATATTGCCCTGTTACGTATTCAAGAGTGCCCGCCGCTGTCGCCAGTGCGCTTCAAGGACGGCGCGGGATGCGCGTTGGGCGAATCAGTGATTGCCTTGGGGTTTCCCATGGCGGGCCTCGCCGGTGGCGGTGTTCACGTAACCCAGGGCGGTGTGTCAAGTTTGTTCGGGTTACACAACGACGCCAGTTTGCTGCAATTCACCGCCGCCATTCAGCCAGGTTCAAGTGGCAGCCCGTTGTTTGACAGTAGCGGCGGGGTTATCGCGATGGTCACGTCGACCTTGCCGGACGCGCAAAACATGAATTTTGCGGTCAAGGCGGGCCTGCTGTTGGCCTTCCTTGATGGCTGCCACGTTACCCCGGCCAAATCACCAGCGGGTCGAACGTATTCGACCTCGGACATGGCCCGTGAAGCTCAATCCTCGCTCTGGCGGATCGAAGCCAGAAATCCGTAGAGGCACCCAGTTTGAAGAAGTAGTGAGAGGCGTTGCGCTCACTTAACCGCCTCTTTTAGGAAAATCGTACATGGAATCTGTAGTCATCAAACCCTCCGCCCATCGACTCAGCGCGCAGCTTGCGCGCGGGTTGATGGAAGTTGATGTAGACCCATCCACCTTCGCACCCGAGTCATTATTCGGGTTCGCCGAGCGGCGTAATCCCAAGCGCGCGTTCCTGTTTGTCTCGCGGGTGTTGGGCAAGCATATTCCTGTGCGCCCCTCGGCCATGCAGGCGAGCTACGCAAGCCTTGCGGCCAAGATCCCCGCAGACTTGCCCGGGCCGGTGCTGGTGATCGGCATGGCCGAAACCGCTGTGGGCCTCGGCGCCGGCGTGCACCGGGTGTATAGCCAAACCCGCAGTGACACGGTGTATCTGGTGAGCACGCGGCACCCGGTGGGCACCGAGATGTTTGCGCGTTTTGAAGAAGAACACAGCCACGCCAGTGCGCACCTGATTCATCAGCCAACCGACCCGGCTGTCCGCGAAATGATGCAACACGCGCGCTCGCTGGTGCTGGTGGACGATGAAGCGTCAACCGGCAAGACGTTCATCAACCTGCACCGCGCGCTGATAGACGCCGGGCTGAGCAAGGTAGAACGGGTGGTCACGTGCGTGCTCACCGATTGGTCGCAAGGCGCCGTGCGCAAGGTGCTTGGCGAGACGGCCGACGAGGTGTCGCTGCTGCAGGGCAGCTACCGCTTCCTTGAAGACGTGAATGCACCGCTGCCGCACATGCCCGATGTGGCGGCCGTTGCGGTCGGCGACTGGCCGATTGATCCGCGTAACGACTGGGGCCGTTTGGGCGTGCGTCATGTGGCTGACACGCTTGCGCCGGATATTCAGGTCAAGCCGGGCGAGCGGATTCTGGTGGTCGGCACTGGCGAGTTCGTGTGGCGCCCGTTCCTGTTGGCCGAGCGCCTGGAGCGGGCCGGGGCAGACGTGCATTTCAGCTCCACCACGCGCTCGCCAATCGCCTTGGGCCACGAGATCGGCCACGCACTGTCGTTTTCCGACAACTATGGCCTGGGTATTCCCAATTTTCTTTACAACGTGCGGCCAGGCCAGTTCGAGCGGGTGTTGATCTGTAGCGAAACACCTGCCGAAGCGGTTGCGCACACGTTAATAGATGCATTGCACGCAGAGGTCATCGTCGATGAGCAGTAAGCGCCCCCTGATACTCATCGATCTGGATGACACCTTGTTCCAGACCGCGCGCAAAATGCCTGAAGGCAGCGCCCGGCATACGGCGACGGTGGATGTCGACGGGCAACCCAACGGCTACATGAGTGCGGTGCAAAAAACCTTCGTGGAATGGCTGCTGGCGTCGGCCGATGTCGTGCCGGTGACCGCGCGCAGCGTTGAAGCCTACAGCCGCGTGAAACTGCCGTTTGTGGCGGGCGCGGTGTGTTCCCACGGCGGCGTGATTCTGCAGCCCGACGGCACGCTGGATCCCGCTTGGCACGCGCAGATGACCGACGTGCTCGCCGCCTACCAGGCGCGTCTGCCCGCGCTCAGCGCAGCCACCTTGGCCATCGGCGAAGAGCTCGGTGTTTCGCTGCGTGGTTGGGTGGTCGAAGAGCAGGGCTTGCTCAACTATGTGGTGACCAAGCACAACGAGTCTGACGACTCGGTGCTGCAAAAAGTACTCGCAGAAGTTCAGGCGCGGGGCCTGTTGGAAGGTTTTCATATTCATGGCAACGGCAACAACCTGGCGTTTCTGCCCGACGGCCTGGCCAAGCGCCACGCGGTGCAGGCGCTACTGCGTCGAGACCGCGACGTTAATGGCGAACGCCCGGTGTTGGGCTTTGGCGACAGTGTCACCGACCTTGGCTTTATGAATGAGTGCAACTTTTGGGCGACCCCGGCCCATAGCCAGTTGGCTAAAGTGGTGGAGGCGATGATCCATGCGTGAAGCCTTCGCCCATTTGAACACCGTCGGTAGCGGTAGCTACCAGGCCGACGACGTACTTTTTCTGTTGCAACCCGTCGAGATCGAAGTGACGGAGGTGCATGAGAAAGAGCGCCTGATCCAGACCCGACAAAAACATTACTCGGAGATGATCAGCCAGGAGTCGGCACCTACCCAGGTTCACAAAACCCTTTACGCGCAAGCCATGCAGCAGAACGCGGCCAGAATGGCCCGCGACGTTCAGTGCCTGGCGCTTGCTTTGGACCAGGCCTGCAGCGGCCCTTCGATTGCGCTGGTGTCTTTTGTGCGTGCGGGCTTGCCGCTCGGTGTGCTGTTGCGCCGTGCGTTGGTTGACCTGGGGCGTGATGCCCATCATTACGGCATCAGTATCGTGCGTGATCGCGGCATCGACATGATTGCGCTGCAGGCGGTCATCGCTGCCCACGGTGCCGAAAATATTGTGTTTGTGGACGGCTGGACCGGCAAGGGCGCCATCGCCGGCGAGATCCAGCGCAGCCTCAAGGGCGACGCGCGGTTTCCCGAGCAGCCGCGTTTGGTCGTACTGGCGGACCCGTGCGGGCGCGCCTGGCTGGCGGCGTCGGCCGAAGACTGGGTTATTCCGTCGGGCATTCTTGGCGCCACGGTGTCTGGTTTGGTCTCTCGTTCCATCTGGCCTGCCGAGGGCGGGTTGCATGGTTGCGTGGTCTACGACCACCTGCAGGAACACGACGTAACCCGCGATTTTGTCAGCCAGATCGACGCCATCCGCCAGGCCTTGCCGGCGGTAGCCGCGGCCACGCCATGGACGCCGGCACAACGCGCTGAGTTGCAGGCGGCGGCCCTGCAGGTGATCGAGGTGATTGCCGCGCGTTTTGAGATTACCAATTTGAACCGGGTTAAGCCCGGTATCGCCGAGGCCACACGGGCCGTATTGCGCCGTGTGCCGGACCACGTACTGGTGCGCGACCTGAGTGACCCGGACGTGCAGTTGCTGATGCACTTGACCGAACGCGCAGGCGTGACGGTTGAGGCGGTGGGCGCAGCGCTTGGCCCTTACCGTGCAGTGACGGTCATCCGGAGTTTGAGCTGATGCCTGAAATATCGCCCTACGCCCTCGGCGCCACGCTCTACATGCCCGCCACCCGCGAGGACATCCTCGACGTGGTGTTGGGTAAAAAACTGCCGCAACTGCGCTCGATGGTGGTGTGCCTTGAGGACGCGGTGGCTGAAATCGATGTCGACACCGCGTTGCGCAACCTGCACCGCTTACTGAGCGCCATCGAGCAGCAGGGCGGGCGGGCGGAAGACGGCCCGATGCTGTTCGTGCGACCGCGTGACTCGCAGATGGCCGCCGTGCTGAACGACTGGCCGCTGATGGCGCATGTCGACGGTTTTGTCGTGCCCAAATTGAGCCTGTCCAACCTGCGTGCCTGGGAGTCGGCGGTTACCAACCCGCAGATTCTGTTGATGCCGACCCTGGAAACCCGCGAAGTCTTCAACCCTCAGGCGATGGTCGAACTGGGCCAGGCGCTGCACCAGAACCTGTTTTCGCGCATCCTCGCGCTGCGCATCGGCGGCAATGACTTGCTCGGTTGCCTGGGTTTACGGCGTAACCCGGCCATGACGCTGTACAACACGCCCATGGGGTATGTGATCCCGATGCTGGCCGGCGTCATGGGTTCGCAGGGGTTTGCACTGACTGCACCGGTATTCGAGCAGTTGGCAACACCGCACCTGTTGCTGGAAGAGTTGGGCCTGGATATTGCCCACGGTCTGGTGGGTAAAACCGCGATTCATCCAAGCCAGATCAACGCCATTCAGGACAGCTTGCGCGTCAGTCTTGAGGATTTAAATTGTGCCAAATTAATGCTGAATGAGATTGCGCCCGCTGTTTTCAAACACAATGACGCAATGTGCGAACCAGCGACCCACCTTAAGTGGGCAACCAATATTCTCGAGCGTGCCAAGTGGCACGGTGTCCGGCACGCCGAGACCAGCCATACCGATCAATCGATTCGCCTCGCTGAGGCGGCCGGATGACCGCGCAACTGCGCGTGTCGGTCCTACCCGAAAACCACGATCAACAAGGAGTGTACCAATGGCCCTGACTCTGACTAAAAACCAAACAATCTCGCTGGAAAAAACCGCGGGCGGTGGTGGCCTGACCAAGATCAGCCTTGGCTTGGGCTGGGACCCGGAGAAAGCCGGGTTCCTGGGGCGATTGATGGGCAACAGCGGTGAAATCGACCTGGACGCTTCCTGCATCCTGTTTGATGCAGATCTGCAACCGATCGACCTGGTGTGGTTTCGCCAATTGGAATCGCGCGACGGTTCGATCAAGCACTCCGGCGACAACCGCACCGGCGAAGGCGATGGCGACGACGAAACCATCAACGTTGACCTGCAACGCCTGCCGGCCACGGTTAAATCGCTGGTGTTTACGGTGAACAGTTTCACCGGGCAAAACTTCGAAAAAATTGCCAACGCCTATTGCCGCATCGTCAATTCGAGCACTAAAACCGAACTGGCGCGATTCAATCTTTCCGAAAAGGGCAGCCACACCGGTGTGGTCATGGCGAGCCTGGTGCGCGGCAATGACGGCTGGGAGTTCAAGGCGATCGGTCAGGTGACCAAGGGGCGTACCGCTGATGACCTGGTCAACCTCGCCGTTCAGGCCGTGCGCTCATGACGACCCTGGGGCCAGGTGCAAACGCGCCCGTCACCAGCGCTCAGGTGCAGGTCACAATCAGCTACTCGGCGATTGCCGACGCTGACATCGACGTGTCGGCGTTTGTGCTGGGGGCTTCCGGTAAAGTGCGTGGCGACACCGACATGTGTTTCTACGGGCAGACCAATGTACTCGCCGGTGCGGTGCAAATGACCGAGTCCTCGGCGGGCCGTGCGGTGTTCACGCTTGACCTGTCACGCCTTGAGGCGGTGGTGGAAAAAGTCGCGTTGACCGCGACCATTTACGAGAACAAGGCCCGTTTCGAGCGTGTGTCTCAGCTTGCGCTGACCATCACCGGCGGCATCGAGGCGCAGATACCCACCGCTGGCATGCAGGAAACCGCGCTGATCCTCGGCGAGTTTTATCGTCGCCAGGGCGAGTGGAAATTCCGCTGTGTGGCCCAAGGGTTTGCCGGTGGCCTGGAGCCGCTGGCCAAGCACTTTGGTGTTGAAGTGGCGGCGCCTGCACCGGTCGCAACGCCTGCACCGGTAGCAGCGCCTGTGCCCGCACCTGTAGTGGCGCCGAAATCTTCGGTCAGCCTGAGCAAAATCACCCTCGACAAGACTCGCTCGTCGATCAGCCTGGAAAAAACGTCAGAGGGCTTTGGCGAAATCAAAGTCAACCTGAACTGGAACAAAGGCAAAGGCGGCGGCGGTTTCTTCTCGCGCAACACCTCGATCGACCTGGATGTCGGCTGCCTTTACGAGTTGCAGGACGGCTCCAAGGGCGTCGTGCAGGCGCTGGGCAACTGCTTTGGCGAACTGGATTACGACCCTTACATTCAACTCAAAGGTGACGACCGTACCGGTGCCGTCAGCGATGGCGAATGGCTGCATATCAACGGTAAACACTGGGGTGAAATTCGCCGGGTACTGGTATTCGCCTTCATTTACGAAGGCGCGCCGAACTGGCGCGAGACCGATGGCGTTGTGACCATCCACATTCCCGGTCAGCCGCCGATTGAAGTTCGCTTGAATGAAGAGGGCGGTCGCTTGGGCATGTGTGCAATTGCTTTGCTGGAAAACGTCGGTGGCAGCGTCAAGGTCAGCCGACGTGTCGACTTCCACAAAGGCCATTCACCGATGGACAAGGCCTACGGCTGGGGCATGCGCTGGGCGGCAGGTTCCAAATAAACCTATTTTAAACGTGCGGTTGAATATGGCGGGCCACACCGGCCCGCCCTTGAGGTGAACGACATGTTGTCATGGCTGAAAACGAATGCGGCGCTGGCCCGCGAGAAATTGACCACCGAGGTGGCCAAGTTCAAAAGCAGAGAGTTCATGGAGGCCGTCGCCAACAGTTGTGCAATGGTCGCAGCGGCCGATGGTGAAGTCTCTTCGGCCGAAAAAACCAAGATGGCAGGTTTCATCAGCAACTCGCCCGAACTGAAAGTGTTCAACTTGACCGACGTCATCAACGTGTTCAATGACGCGTGTGCCAAGTTCGAGTTCGACTTTCAGATCGGTCAGGCCGAAGCCCTGAAAAACATCAACAAAATTAAAGGCAAGGACGGCGCCGGGCGTTTGCTCGTGCGTGTCGCCTGCGCCATTGGCGCGTCGGACGGTAATTTCGACGACAAAGAAAAAGCCGTTTGCCGTTTGATTTGTCTCGAGCTGGGCCTTCCCCCAGCTGACTTTGAACTCTAAGGAACATTACTGTGGAAGTTAGCCACCTGGGTTTCCCCCCGCTGACCATCGCCGTGTTTGTAGCACTGGCGATTGGTGCAATGGTTCTCGACATGTTTACCCACCGTGGTGACCAGCCCATCAGCCTGGCGCGTGCCTCGGCCTGGTCGGTGTTCTGGATCCTCATCTCGTTCGGCTTTGCAGGGTTCCTGTACGTCGAGCACGGTTCTGAAGTTGCGACGCTGTTCATCACCGGTTACGCCCTTGAAAAAGTGCTGAGCGTGGACAACCTGTTCGTGTTCATGGCGATCTTCGCCTGGTTCAAGGTGCCTAATGGCCTGCGTCACCGCGTGCTGTACTGGGGCATCATCGGCGCCATCGTATTCCGCCTGATCTTCGTTGCCATTGGTACCGGCCTGTTGGCACTGGGGCCTTGGGTCGAAGTGGTGTTTGCGTTGGTGGTTGCCTGGACCGCTGTGATGATGCTTAGAAGCGGTGGCGACGACGAGGAAGAAGAAGATTACTCCCAACACATGGCCTACCGTTTCGCCAAGAAACTGTTCCCGGTGTGGCCGAAATTGCACGGCCATGACTTCTTCGTGCGTCGCAAGACCCTGGAAGCCGAGCTGACCAAGCCAGAAAACGCAGGCATGTCGCTGGCCGCCAAAGGTGGTTTGTTCGCGACCCCGCTGTTCCTCTGCCTGGTGGTGATGGAAGTTTCCGACGTGCTGTTTGCGTTTGACTCTGTTCCGGCCGTGATCGCAGTCAGCCGCGAGCCATTGATCGTGTTCTCGGCAATGCTCTTCGCGATTCTGGGTCTGCGGACCATGTACTTTGTGCTGGAAGCCTTGAAACGCTATCTGGTCCACCTGGAAAAAGCCGTCATCGCACTGCTGTTCTTCATTGCCGTAAAACTTGGCTTGAATGCGACCGACCATATCTTCCATCACGGCTACAACATTGATCCGAACACCAGTTTGATCATCGTTATGGTTGTTCTGGCCATCGGTATTTTTGCCAGCGTGCTCTTCCCTCAAAAAGAAGAAGCCGAAACCGATAAATCGTAACCTCAAATAGTGACTCACAAGGAGTTGTACTCATGGCACTGACCCTTCAAAAAGGCGGCAACCTGTCTCTTTCGAAGACCGACCCGACACTGACCAAGATCCTTATCGGTCTGGGCTGGGATCCTCGCGCGACTGACGGTACTGAGTTTGACTTGGACGCCAGCGCGTTCCTGCTGGGTGCCAACGGCAAAGTGCGTGGCGATGCCGACTTTATTTTCTACAACCAGCTCAAAAGCGCTGACGGTTCCATCGAGCACACCGGCGACAACCGCACCGGTGCCGGCGATGGCGATGATGAAGTGCTGAAAATCGACCTGAGCCGTGTGCCTGCGGACATCGACCGCGTCGCCTTCACCGTGACCATTCACGATGCTGACGCACGCAAGCAGAATTTCGGCCAAGTGGGTGGTTCGTTCATCCGTGTCGTCAACGAAGTCAGCGGCGCTGAAATTGTTCGTTACGACCTCGCAGAAGATGCGTCGACCGAAACCGCGATGATCTTCGCCGAACTGTACCGTAACAACGGCGAGTGGAAATTCCGTGCCGTGGGTTCGGGTTTTGCCGGCGGCCTCAAGGCATTGGCCAACTCGTATGGCATGAACTTCTAACCCCTACGTCCAGAACAAGGAAACTGATCATGGCTGTAAGTCTTTCCAAAGGCGGCAACGTCTCACTGTCCAAAGAAGCTCCAGGGCTGACTGAAGTAGTCGTAGGCCTGGGCTGGGACCCACGTGTTACCGACGGCACCGAGTTTGACCTCGACGCCTCGGTGTTCATCGTGGGTGAAAACGGCAAAGTGCTCGACGACAACAGCTTCATTTTCTACAACAACAAAAAATCGGCTGACGGCTCCGTCGAGCACATGGGCGATAACCGCTCCGGTGCCGGCGAAGGCGACGATGAGCAAGTGACTGTAAAGCTCACTTCGCTGGCCCCGCAGGTGAAAAAGCTGGTATTTGCGGTGACCATTCACGATGCCGAAGCGCGTAAACAGACCTTCGGTCAGGTTTCCAACAGCTTCATTCGTGTCGTCAACAAGGCTGACGGCAAAGAGCTGGCACGTTTTGACCTGAGCGAAGACGCTTCCACCGAAACCGCGATGGTGTTCGGTGAGCTGTATCGCAGCGGCGAAGAGTTCAAGTTCAAGGCGATCGGCCAAGGCTTTGCAGGTGGCTTGAAGCCGCTGGCTGAAGCGCACGGCGTCAGCATCGGCTAACCCATCGGGTTAAAAAAAGCCCCGTCTTTCGAGCGGGGCTTTTTCATGTGCGCGTTTTATAAACTCATGCTTGGCTCAATGTGCGACGGTCTGATGCCGCCGCTTCAGGCGACGTTTGACCAACACCACCGCAACAATAACCACCAGCGCGATGACGCCGAGGAACAGCGTATTGAACCAAGGGAAGGGTTCTTCGCGGCTGTTGGTGGCCTCAATGTCGGTGATGTTCGGGAACACCGAGAGTATCTTGATGCGCCACCCGTAGTACCGCACGAGCGCCAATTGCTCGGCATTACGCGAGTAACCCTGGGCCTTGGCCTGGATGTCGGCAGAATCGAACTTGAAGTACCAAGGGAACGACCAGCCGGTGTCCTCATTGCGATACACCATCACATCTTTGGAATCCGGGTGTTCGGTGTTGATGAAGTAAACGTCGCGAGTCGGACCGTCCGCCGGGTTCTCGGCATTGATCACGCCATCCTGATCGACCCGTTTAACCTCACCTCCGGTGATCAGCACCACCTCGTGTTGCGGGAGGATGTAGAAAAGCCCCAGCGCGCCAGCGCTGACAACAAGCAGCACAGCACCCAGAATTACGCCTTTGAGCAACTTCATACCTGCACTCCATTTTATCAGGCGCCAATTTTGCCCGTTTCTTTGTAATAGGGCATGTTTAGTTGTTACCCACCGCCCGTGCGGCAGGGTCAACAACGCGGCCCATCTGCACGGCCTGCTGTGGTTTGACGGGGTTAGCAGCCTGCCTGATAAAACTGTTGCAAAAAAAAACGCCCCAAACCAGTTGGGGCGTCAGATCGTTCGGCACTGCGGTTAGCTCTTTAACGGGCCCGCAATGGCCGTTTACTCATCTGCGTACTCGCAGGTATTCAAGCGTTACTCAGTGAAACTGTTCTTCTTCGGTCGAACCGGTCAGTGCGGTAACGGACGAGCTGCCGCCCTGAATCACGGTGGTCATGTCGTCGAAGTAGCCGGTGCCCACTTCCTGCTGGTGCGCCACAAAGGTGTAACCCTTGGCCGAATCGGCGAATTCCTGCTCTTGCAGCTTCACGTAGGCGGTCATGTCGTTGCGGGCGTAGTCGTGCGCCAAGTTGAACATGCTGTGCCACATGTTGTGGATGCCGGCCAAGGTGATGAACTGGTGCTTGTAGCCCATCGCCGAGAGTTCGCGCTGGAACTTGGCAATAGTCGCGTCGTCGAGGTTCTTCTTCCAGTTGAAAGACGGCGAGCAGTTGTAGGACAGCAGTTGGTCCGGGTATTCCTTTTTGATCGCTTCGGCAAAACGACGCGCTTCGTCGAGGTCCGGTTTGGCGGTTTCGCACCAGATCAGGTCGGCGTACGGCGCATAGGCCAGGCCGCGGGAGATGGCCTGGTCGAGACCTGCGCGTACTTTATAGAAGCCTTCTTTGGTGCGTTCGCCGGTCACAAACGACTGGTCGTACGGGTCGCAGTCCGATGTCAGCAAGTCAGCCGCGTTGGCATCGGTACGCGCCAGAATGATGGTCGGCGTGCCGGCCACGTCAGCGGCCAGGCGAGCAGCGGTCAGCTTCTGCACCGCTTCCTGAGTCGGCACGAGCACTTTGCCGCCCATGTGACCGCATTTTTTCACCGAGGCCAGTTGGTCTTCAAAGTGAACGCCGGCAGCACCGGCCTCGATCATGCTTTTCATCAGTTCATAGGCGTTCAATACGCCACCAAAACCGGCTTCGGCGTCGGCCACGATTGGCGCGAAGTAGTCGATGTAGCCTTCGTCGCCCGGGCCTTTACCGGCTTTCCACTGGATCTGGTCGGCACGCCGGAACGCGTTGTTGATGCGCTTGACCACCGTAGGTACGGAGTCCACCGGGTACAGCGATTGGTCGGGGTACATGGACTCGGCGGAGTTGTTGTCCGCCGCCACTTGCCAGCCGGACAGGTAAATCGCCTGGATACCGGCTTTTACCTGTTGCACTGCCTGGCCGCCGGTCAAGGCGCCCATGCAGTTGACGAAATCTTTATCGGGGCGGAAGGAAGGCTTGGCACCCTGGGTCACCAGGTTCCACAGCTTATCGGCGCCGAGTTTTGCAAAGGTGTGCTCAGGTTGAACCGAGCCACGCAGGCGGACGACGTCAGCAGCGGAATAAGCGCGGGTCACGCCTTTCCAGCGTGGGTTTTCAGCCCAGTCTTTTTCTAGGGCTGCAATTTGCTGTTCGCGTGTCAGTGCCATGGGGAAAAACCTCGTCGCGTCTTTTGTGGAAAAAACTACTGGGTTGAAAATTCCGTTTGCCGGCCACGTATTCAGTGCGTGGCAATGGCGGCTCGCTGACCAGAAGCTTGGGCGGTCAAGTCGGGTTTGGCGGGGGTGGCGACGGGATGAACGATAGGCTCAAGGGGCGGCTTTGAGCAGGTAAGGGCGAACTGCGGACGGTCTTCGGGCGTCGTGGGCCTCTGTACGATCCATCAGTGTGTGGCCGGGTTACCTGGTTAGCTTCCGTCCCTCGGGACAACTTCGTTCCAGTCGCAACCAACGTCAAACACACCTTGTGGGCGGTACAGACACGAATCGGCTCAGGTGGGTAGTTTAGAGCGACGATCCGAGAGCCCTTGCCAGGGCCCCTGATTGGCGGGAGCGAGGCCATCATGCACAGGCTTTTTTGGATCGTCAAATGTTTTGTAGTGCTTTTTTTAAAGCACTACATCTTTAGTCTTATACGACTCGGCGGTCAGTTTTTGGCGCTTCAGTTCACGCTGTCGACCTTGACCCGCAATGTCAGGTCATCACGCCCCTGAGTAGAGTAGCTGCGGGTTGTAGAGGTTTTGTCGGCTTGGGTGTCGCGGTTGATGCCGGCCAGCGGGATCCATTCGCCCAAGCGGCCACTGACAGTTGTGTCGGTACTTTGAACGTTCACTACATCGGGACGTTCCTGGCTCATGCGGTCACGGTTAGTACTGATAGCCAAGTGTACGGTCTCGCCGGTGACGCTGGCGGTGACGTAAAAACCCTGAGTAACGTTGCGATACTGCGTCTGGTTTTGCGGGCGGCCGTACGCGTCTGGCTGGGTGGTGGTCAATGGCACGCTTTGGCCGACCTGGATCAGCGCGGGCACGCCTTCGCTGGCCTGGATCTGTTGCACGCCGCCGTCGCGGCTGGTGGTGCCGTAGCTGATGATGCGGTTCTGGCTGTCGCCGCTGCTTTGCTGATTATTTTCGTTGGTGTCGACGGTTATCAGCAGGCGCTTGGCGGGCGTGTCCAACTGTGAGAGCAGGGCGCGCAAGCCCTGGATTTTGCCGGGGTCGGCATTCACGATCAGTTGGTTGCCGTAGGCGCTGACGGTGCCGTCCTTGCCGATGAAGTTCTGCGCGACCGGCAGCAGGTCGGCGCTGGTGCGGTTACTCAAGTCCAGCACTTGTGTGTCGGCGAGTGCCGAGCAACTGGCGGTCAGGAGGAGGGCGGTGAGCAGGGTGCGTAGGGACATGGCCGTTATCTCTGCGAGTCATTTAGGCGTGATAGTGCCAGTTTGTCGGCCTGGCAGGTCGCAAGTTGAATCTTAGACGGCAAAATGCCCTGACAGGGCAGGGCATTTTGGGTGTCGCTGAAATAGCCATCGGGAGCAAGCCCCCTCCCACAGTTGAAATGCATTCCCCTGTGGGAGCTGGCTTGCCTGCGATGGCCGCGCCAAGGTCTTGGATCAGCCCCCACGCACCATATCTACATGCGGAATCCCGACTTCAAGAAACTCATCGCTGACGATCTTGAAGCCCAGCCGCTCATAAAACGGCGCAGCGTAGACCTGCGCGCTGAGGAACTGCTTGGTCTGGCCGCGTTTCTCGGCCATGCCCATCACGGTTTCCATCAGCTTGTCGCCGACCTTCAGCCCGCGCCAGTCCTTGAGCACCGACACGCGGCCGATTTCGCCGCTGGGCAGCAGGCGAGCGGTACCAATCGGAAAGTCGCCTTCGAATGCAAGAAAATGCACCGCGTCGGCGTCGTCCGCATCCCACTCCAGCTCCGGTGGCACCGATTGTTCAGCGATAAATACCGCTTCACGAATGCGCCGAATCTCAGCGATGTCCTTATGCCAGTCCGCGACACGTACGTGAATTTTATTCATCGGCAAATCCCAGGCTGCCCTGCTTGACCAGTTCGCACAGCAGGTTGCAGCCATCTTCGTCTTTGAGCCATTCGCCGAGGTTATCGCTGTGCAGTGCATCGGCCGAACACACCAGTTTCAACAACTCGCGCAGTTTGCCCGGCAGATAACGGCTCTGGCCGCTGGCGAACAGCAACACGTCGTCGTCGACTTCCGACCAGGCCATGCGCGCGCTTGGGTTGCGTACCAGGATCGCGCCGCCTTCCAGGCTGTTGATGAAGTCTTCTTCGCCCAGTTCTTCGCCCGCTACCAGTTCCGGGTAGCGCGGCTCGGTCATGAACTGGCCGAACCAGGTCAGCAGCATGCGCTCGTCGCTCATGTGCTCGGCCAGCAGGCTTTTCAAGCGGCCAAGCGCATCGGCCTGAATCTGGTGCGGGTCGCTGACCGGCTGGGCGTCGGCGTCGGTGTAACGCTCTTCGTCCGTCAGGTATTGGCTGAGGAAGTCAGTGAAATGCGTCAGCACTTCGGCGGCGCTCGGTGCACGGAAACCCACCGAGTAGGTCATGCAGTCATCTTCGGCGATACCGAAGTGTGCCAGGCGCGGCGGCAGGTAAAGCATGTCGCCCGGTTCCAGTACCCATTCTTCGCTTTGTTCGAATTCAGCGAGGATGCGCAGGTCGGCGTGTTGCAGCAGCGGGCTTTCGGAGCTGCACATCTGGCCGATTTTCCAGGTGCGCTTGCCTTGCGCTTGCAGCAGGAACACGTCGTAGTTGTCGAAGTGCGGGCCGACGCTGCCACCGGGGGCGGCGAAGCTGATCATCACGTCGTCGATGCGCCAGCTTGGCAGGAAGCGGAAGTGTTCGAGCAACTCGGCAACTTCCGGCACAAACTGGTCGACCGCCTGCACCAGCAGCGTCCACTCGCGCTCGGGCAAGGTGCTGAAGGCGTCTTCGGCGAACGGGCCGCGGCGCAGTTCCCAAGGCCGCTCGCCGTGCTCGATCACCAGGCGCGATTCGACTTCTTCTTCCAGGGCCAGGCCGGCCAATTCGTCGGCGTCGATCGGGCTTTCGAAATCAGTAATGGCCTGACGGATCAGCAGCGGTTTTTTCTGCCAGTAATCGCGCAGGAATTCCCGTGCCGTGATGCCGCCCAGAAGTTGAAGAGGGATGTCAGGATTCATGTGTAACCTATTGAAAGAAAGCACTTTTCAGACTGGAATAAAAACGCCCGGCGCGGCCGGGCGTCTCAAGAGGGCTTACGCTAATCAGATGCGCTTGGCTTGGGCCACCGCGTTGCCGATGTAGTTGGCCGGGGTGAGCAGTTTCAGCTCGGCCTTGGCAGCAGCTGGCATGTCCAGCCCATCAATGAAAGTTTGCAACGCTTCGGGGCTGATGCCCTTGCCGCGCGTCAACTCTTTGAGCTTTTCGTACGGGTTTTCGATGTTGTAGCGGCGCATGACGGTCTGGATCGGCTCAGCCAATACTTCCCAGCACGCATCCAGGTCAGCGGCGATTTTTTGCGCGTTGAGCTCAAGCTTGCTGATGCCTTTGAGGCTGGCTTCGTACGCGATCACGCTGTGAGCGAAGCCCACGCCGAGGTTGCGCAGCACGGTGGAGTCGGTCAGGTCGCGCTGCCAGCGCGAGATCGGCAATTTGCTGGCCAGGTGCTGGAACAGCGCGTTGGCGATGCCGAGGTTGCCTTCGGAGTTTTCGAAGTCAATCGGGTTGACCTTGTGCGGCATGGTCGACGAACCGATTTCACCGGCAATCGTGCGCTGCTTGAAGTAGCCCAGCGAGATGTAGCCCCAGATGTCGCGGTCGAAGTCGATCAGGATGGTGTTGAAGCGCGCAATCGCGTCGAACAGCTCGGCAATGTAATCGTGCGGTTCGATCTGCGTGGTGTACGGGTTGAAGCCCAGCCCCAGCTCGTCTTCGATGAAGGCGCGGGCGTTTTCTTCCCAGTCGATTTCCGGGTAGGCCGAGAGGTGTGCGTTGTAGTTGCCCACGGCGCCGTTGATTTTGCCCAGCAGCGGCACAGCGGCGACTTGAGCGATTTGGCGCTCCAGGCGGTACACCACGTTCGCCAGCTCTTTGCCCAGCGTGGTCGGCGAGGCCGGTTGGCCGTGGGTGCGCGACAGCATCGGCACGTCGGCGAAACGGATCGCCAGCTCGCGGATGGCTTCGGCGGTCTGGCGCATCAGCGGCAGCATTACGTCATCACGGCCTTCACGCAGCATCAGCGCGTGGGACAGGTTGTTGATGTCCTCGCTGGTGCAGGCAAAGTGGATGAACTCGCTGACCTGGGCCAGTTCCGGCAACTTGGCCGCTTGCTCTTTGAGCAGGTACTCGATGGCTTTGACGTCGTGGTTGGTGGTGCGCTCGATCTCTTTCACACGCTCGGCGTGCTCCAGCGAGAAGTTTTCCGCCAGGGTGTTCAATACAGCGTTGGCTTCGGCGGAAAACGCCGGCACTTCGCTGATGGCGGAATGCGCGGCGAGGCGCTGGAGCCAGCGCACTTCCACCAGAACACGAGCACGGATCAGGCCGTATTCGCTGAAAATAGGGCGCAGGGCCTGGGTTTTGCCGGCGTAGCGGCCGTCAACAGGGGAAACCGCAGTGAGCGAAGAGAGCTGCATGGGGTGTTCTCGGACAGTCGGGCAACGAAATGGGGCGCGTATCATACATGAAAAAATCCGCCGGCCCGTTGCCAACTGACCGGCGTATTACGCGTAACGGCTTGAAAATGGCCTGTTGCTGCGACTTATTCGTTGCGCATCAACGGGTAAAGCTCTTTGAGCAATTTGCGCCGGCTGATCACCAACTGCCAACGATGGCCGCCCAACTGCCGCCACAACCGCGCCGAACGAATACCGGCCAGGAGCAGCGCGCGGATTTTAGAGGCGTTGTTTGGTTGCTGCAGGTTGCGCATGTCGCCGTGCACCTGAATGCGCTGGCGCAAGGTGCTCAATGTGTCCTGGTACAGCGCGCCGGTGGCGGCGATCACGTTTTCGTGAGCCGGCCCGAAGTGTTCAACCTGCGACTGAATCTGCGGCAGGCGTTTGCCGATAGTGTCGAGCATGTCCTCGCGCTTGGCCAGTTGGCGCTCAAGGCCGAGCATCGACAGGGCGTAGCGCAGCGGCTCACGCTGCAACGTGCTTGGGTCGCGCTCCAGCGCACCGATCAGCGCGCGGTAACCCTCACGCAGCGCCAAGTCATCACCGCCGTACACCTCAAGGGTGTCCTTGGGGTCGCGTATCAACAGGCTGCCGAGCATGCAGGTCAGGCCTGCCTCGGTGACCTGGCCGGTCTTGGCGATCTTGTCCACCAGCACGGCGGCAAGGAACACCCCGCCGAGTGCGGTCAGTTGCTCTTGGGTCGGGCTCATGCCTGACGGCTCCAGGGCTCGGCGACTTCAATCACGCCACCGCCCAGGCAAATTTCGCCGTCGTAGAACACCACGGATTGGCCCGGCGTGACCGCGCGTTGCGGGTCATCAAAGGTCGCGCGATAACCACTGGCGGTTTTTTCCAGGGTGCACGGCTGATCGCTCTGGCGATAGCGCACTTTGGCGGTCAGCCGGCGTGGTGTGCTCAGATCGACCGGGTTGACCCAGTAGATGTCCGAAGCGAGCAGGGCGCCGGAGAACAGCCAAGGGTGTTCATTGCCCTGGCCAACGATCAGCTCGTTGTGTTCCAGGTCCTTGACCAGCACGTACCACGGCTCTTCACCGGCATCTTTCAGCCCGCCGATGCCCAGCCCCTGACGCTGGCCGATGGTGTGGTACATCAGGCCATGATGGCGGCCGATGACCTCGCCTTCGGTGGTTTTGATTTCGCCCGGTTGTGCCGGCAGGTATTGCTTGAGGAAATCGCTGAAGCGGCGCTCGCCGATAAAGCAGATACCGGTGGAATCCTTTTTCTTGGCCGTGGCCAGGCCGTGTTTCTCGGCAATCTTGCGCACTTCGGGTTTTTCCAGCTCGCCCACCGGGAACAGGGTCTTGGCGATCTGTTCGCCGCCGACGGCGTGCAGGAAGTAGCTCTGGTCTTTGTTCGCGTCCAGGCCCTTGAGCAGTTCGGTGCGGCCCTCAATGTCGCGGCGGCGCACGTAGTGGCCAGTGGCGATCAGGTCTGCGCCCAAAATCATGGCGTAGTCGAGGAACGCCTTGAACTTGATCTCGCGGTTACACAGGATGTCCGGGTTCGGCGTACGACCGGCTTTGTATTCGGCCAGGAAGTGCTCGAACACGTTGTCCCAGTACTCAGCGGCAAAGTTGGCGGTGTGCAGCTTGATGCCGATCTTGTCGCAAACGGCCTGAGCGTCCGCCAGGTCGTCCATCGCGGTGCAATATTCCGTTCCATCGTCTTCTTCCCAGTTCTTCATGAACAGGCCTTCCACCTCATAACCCTGCTCCATGAGCAGAACGGCGGAAACGGAAGAATCCACGCCGCCGGACATGCCGACGATGACGCGCTTCTTTTGTGTGTCAGAAGGGGCTGGATCACGCATAAGGTTTCAACGGGTGTCTTTAAAAAGGACGCGATTCTAGCAGGCTCGCGCCCGCAAGGCTAAAGAGAAGGGCGGATCAATTCGAGACTGTGGCGCTGACCCGCCAGATAATCATCGATACAGCGGATGATCAGCTCGCTGCGCCAGTCGTCGCGCACCGCCATCAGTTCGTCCCGCGTCAGCCAGCGGGCGCGGATGATGCCCTCGTCCAACTGATAGTCAGGGTGGTGTTTCAGGGCCTTGGCGATGAAACACACCCGTTGATAGGTCACGCCATTGCTCGGCGCGGTGTACAGGTAAATCCCGAGAATGGCGGTGGCTTCGACGTCCCAGCCGGTTTCTTCGAGGGTCTCGCGCACGGCGGCCTCGGTCAGGGTTTCATTCGGGTCCAAGTGGCCGGCGGGCTGGTTGAGCACCGCGCGGCCGCCCTTGAGCTCTTCGACCATCAGGAAGCGGCCATTGTCTTCGACGACGGTGGCGACGGTGATGTGGGGTTGCCAGGTCATGGGGAGCCTCGAGATCTGGAGATGACTGGGTCAATGTGGGAGGGGGCTTGCTCCCGATGGTGGTGAGTCAGCCAAGTATCAGTTGACTGACCCACCGCCATCGGGAGC
>NZ_JBLZPT010000001.1:271865-412044 GCF_049199985.1 Pseudomonas kitaguniensis | reverse complement strand
GTGGGGTTTTTTTTTTTTTTTTTTTTTTTTTTTTTTTTTTTTCCCCCCCCCCCCCCCCCCCCCCCCCCCCCCCCCCCCCTCCCACAGTTGATTGGGTTTATCCAATGGTGACTTGGTTGGCAGAAACACAAACCCCGGCACATGGCCGGGGTTTGTGGTGTCGCCTTACAACCTTACTTCAACTTGGCAATCGCCGCGTTAAGCGTATTGCTTGGGCGCATGGCCTTGCTGGTCAGCTCTGGATTCGGTGCGTAGTAGCCACCGATGTCGACTGGCTTGCCTTGTACCGCGTTCAGCTCGGCAACGATGGTTGCCTCGTTGGCGGCCAGGGTTTTGGCCAGCTCGCCAAACTGCGCTTGCAGTGCAGTGTCTTCGGTCTGGGCGGCCAGGGCTTGTGCCCAGTACAGCGCCAGATAGAAGTGGCTGCCGCGGTTGTCGATGTTGCCGACTTTGCGCGATGGCGACTTGTTGTTGTCGAGGAACTGGCCGGTGGCCTGGTCCAGGGTCTTGGACAGCACCAGGGCTTTGGGGTTGTTGTACGTCACACCCAAATGCTCAAGGGAGGCAGCCAGGGCCAGGAACTCGCCAAGCGAATCCCAGCGCAGGAAGTTCTCTTCCACCAGTTGCTGCACGTGTTTCGGTGCCGAACCGCCAGCGCCGGTTTCGAACAGGCCGCCACCGTTCATCAGCGGCACGATCGACAGCATCTTGGCGCTGGTGCCCAGTTCCATGATCGGGAACAGGTCGGTCAGGTAGTCGCGCAGCACGTTACCAGTCACCGAGATAGTGTCCAGGCCCTTGCGGGTACGCTCCAGGGTGAACTTCATCGCGTCGACCGGCGACATGATGCGGATGTCCAGGCCTTCGGTGTTGTGGTCTTTCAGGTAAGCCTGAACTTTCTTGACCATAACGGCGTCGTGAGCGCGCTCTGGGTCCAGCCAGAAAATCGCCGGGGTGTTGCTGGCGCGGGCACGGTTGACGGCCAGTTTGACCCAGTCCTGGATCGGCGCGTCTTTGGTCTGGCACATGCGGAAGATGTCGCCGGGTTCGACGGTTTGTTCCATCAGCAGGTTGCCCTTGCTGTCGGTGACGCGCACTACGCCGTCAGCCTTGATCTGGAAGGTCTTGTCGTGAGAACCGTATTCTTCGGCTTTTTGTGCCATCAAGCCAACGTTTGGCACGCTGCCCATGGTGGTTGGGTCGAACGCGCCATTGGCCTTGCAGTCTTCGATGACGGCTTGGTAGATGGTTGCGTAGCAGCGATCCGGGATCACCGCCTTGGTGTCGTGCAGTTGGCCGTCGGTGCCCCACATTTTGCCGGAGTCACGGATCATGGCCGGCATCGAGGCGTCGACGATAACGTCGCTCGGCACGTGCAGGTTGGTGATGCCTTTGTCGGAGTTGACCATCGCAAGCGAAGGGCGAGCGGCGTAGACCGCCTGAATATCGGCTTCGATCTGCGCTTGTTGCTCGGCCGGCAGGGCTTTGATGCGAGCGTACAGGTCGCCGATGCCGTTGTTCAGGTTAAAGCCGATCTGCGCAAGCAACGGGGCGTGCTTGGCCAGGGCGTCTTTGTAGAACTCGGCAACGATCTGGCCGAACATGATCGGGTCGGAGACCTTCATCATGGTGGCTTTCAGGTGAACCGAGAGCAGCACGCCTTGTTTTTTGGCGTCGTCGATTTCAGCGGCGATGAAGCTGCGCAGGGCTTTTTTGCTCAGCACGGCGGTGTCGATGATTTCGCTGGCCAGTACCGAGGTCTTTTCTTTCAGGACGGTCGCGGTGCCGTCTTGAGCGATAAGCTCGATTTTGACAGCATCAGCGGCTTCGATCTGCACTGATTTTTCGCTGCCGTAGAAGTCGCCGTTGCTCATGTGAGCGATGTGCGACTTGGAGTCGGCTGCCCACGCGCCCATTTTGTGCGGGTGCTTGCGTGCGTAGTTTTTGACCGACAGCGGTGCGCGGCGGTCGGAGTTGCCTTCGCGCAGTACCGGGTTCACGGCGCTGCCCTTGACCTTGTCGTAACGTGCACGGGTTTCTTTTTCCGCGTCGGTGGTTACGGTCTCCGGGTAGTCCGGCAGGGCGTAGCCCTGGGCCTGCAGTTCCTTGACCGCAGCTTGCAGCTGAGGAGTCGAGGCGCTGATGTTAGGCAGCTTGATGATGTTGGCTTCAGGCGTAACGGCCAGGGCGCCCAGTTCGGCGAGGTGGTCCGCAACGGCTTTGGCGCCCAGTTGCTCGGGGAAGCTTGCGAGGATGCGCGCGGCGAGGGAAATGTCGCGGGTTTCCACGGCAATATCAGCGGAAGCGGTGAAAGCCTCTACGATAGGCAGCAGTGAATAGGTGGCGAGGGCCGGGGCTTCGTCAGTGAAGGTATAGATGATCTTCGAGCGGGTGGGCATATTCGGATTAACTCTCTTCTTTGCTGAAAGCGTGCGCAGAAACTCGAGATGCGCCGGGTGGAGCGCGTTCGTTCAAAGCATCCATGAGCGAAATGTCGAGGTTTCTTCGCGATGATGTTGGGTTGCATCAGTCGAGCGTCAAGCGGGTGAGCTACTTTAATAGTCCTGCTTTCTAGCTGAAGGCCACTGTCTAGAGCGGTCAGCTGTCGTGACTCTTGGGTCAGCGCCAGCATTATACATAGGTCAATGTGCCTACGCCGAGCCTTCATACAAAAGGAGCGTCGTCCATTGGTCTAAAGGTCGCAGGTGTGCGGCTGCACTCCGTTTTGCACGGGGTGCCCAGGATGAGCGATTTTGCGTTGATTTTCTGGCTTCAAACAACTGAATCGGCTGTTTTCGATGCAAGTTGACGTGGCATGAGGGTGTCGGTCGCCACGTGGGTGCGCTCTTGTTTCGGTAATGCGCAGATTTCGCACCTGTAGAAGGCGTGGCCAGAAAAAAACCGGCCAGCTCAGGTAAAGTGAGCTGGCCGGTTTTTCGGGGGGCTGCAGGCTCTGCTGCGAATCAAGCCATTGTTAATGTGCCTTCTTCATGTTCATGCGTGCATTGGGTTGCGAGCTTTTCCAGTGTGAGCATTTTCGCCGTCCCAATGTTGACCGCATGCAGCCCTTTCGGTCCCTGAATGGTTTCAAAGCTCACCGATTGGCCGGCTTTGAGCGTCTTGTATCCTTCCATGGTAATCGCTGAGTAATGCGCAAAAAGATCTTCGTCGGGTTTGCCCTCGGCATTAATGAACCCGTAGCCCTTGGCATTGTTGAACCATTTCACCTTGCCATTGATCTTGACGCCAGACATAACCATATCCCTCTGCACCAGACTCCATCACTGGAGTATCATCCAGTTTATCCGTCCTAACCCGAATAAATTAAGGTTGACTGCGCGGACCTTTTTTACCCACTGTGGGTTCTATTGGTTGTAACACTGATTCGCCGATAGTCAAGGCGACCAGTCAGTCAGAGTTGAAATTCTGACAGGTCGCCCCCACCACTGTATTTGAACCACTGACGAAACTTTCTTTCCATGCATGCAATCAGCCAGATTCGACTAACATTCAATCAGGATCGCCCGGATCAAGAGCACGATGACGACGGTTCTGCAGGCATTGCTGTTCAGGAGGCGAAGCCTGCCTTACAGGCGCCGCCGATGTACAAGGTGGTTTTGTTCAATGATGACTACACACCGATGGATTTCGTCGTCGAAGTGCTCGAGGTGTTTTTTAACCTGAACCGCGAGTTGGCGACCAAGGTAATGCTGGCCGTTCACACAGAAGGACGGGCAGTATGTGGAGTGTTTACCCGCGACATCGCCGAGACAAAGGCCATGCAGGTTAACCAGTACGCCAGGGAAAGCCAGCATCCGCTACTCTGTGAAATCGAGAAGGACGGTTAACGCCGACCACTTGGGTATGAGGTGAAGCTATGTTAAACCGCGAGCTCGAAGTCACCCTCAATCTTGCCTTCAAGGAGGCTCGTTCGAAGCGTCATGAATTCATGACCGTCGAACACCTGCTGCTGGCACTTTTGGATAACGAAGCTGCCGCCACCGTTTTGCGTGCGTGTGGCGCCAACCTCGACAAACTCAAGCATGACCTGCAGGAGTTTATCGACTCCACCACGCCATTGATCCCCGTGCATGACGAGGACCGCGAAACTCAGCCAACGCTGGGCTTCCAGCGGGTGTTGCAGCGTGCTGTGTTCCATGTACAGAGCTCCGGTAAGCGTGAAGTCACAGGCGCCAACGTGCTTGTGGCGATTTTCAGCGAACAGGAAAGCCAGGCAGTGTTCTTGCTGAAACAGCAGAGCGTTGCGCGCATTGATGTGGTCAACTACATCGCCCACGGTATCTCCAAGGTGCCTGGGCACGGCGATCATTCCGAGGGTGAGCAAGAAATGCAGGACGACGAGGGCGGTGAGTCTTCTTCTTCGGGCAACCCACTGGATGCTTATGCCAGCAACCTTAACGAGTTGGCACGCCAGGGCCGGATTGATCCGTTGGTTGGGCGTGAGCTTGAGGTTGAGCGCGTGGCGCAGATCCTCGCGCGTCGTCGCAAAAACAACCCGCTGTTGGTGGGCGAAGCGGGTGTGGGTAAAACCGCGATCGCCGAAGGCTTGGCCAAGCGCATCGTCGATAACCAGGTGCCTGACCTGCTGGCCAACAGTGTCGTCTACTCGCTGGACCTTGGCGCATTGCTCGCAGGCACCAAGTACCGTGGCGATTTCGAGAAACGCTTCAAGGCGTTGCTCGGCGAACTGAAAAAACGCCCGCAAGCGATTCTGTTTATCGATGAAATCCACACCATTATTGGTGCTGGCGCGGCGTCCGGTGGGGTGATGGATGCGTCCAACCTGCTTAAGCCGTTGCTGTCGTCGGGTGATATTCGCTGCATCGGCTCGACCACGTTCCAGGAATTTCGCGGGATCTTCGAGAAAGACCGTGCTTTGGCGCGCCGCTTCCAGAAAGTCGACGTGTCCGAGCCTTCGGTTGAAGACACTATCGGCATCCTGCGTGGGCTCAAGGGGCGCTTTGAGGCGCACCATGGCATCGAATACACCGATGAAGCCTTGCGTGCTGCAGCAGAGCTGGCATCGCGCTATATCAATGATCGGCACATGCCGGACAAGGCGATTGACGTGATCGACGAAGCGGGTGCCTACCAGCGCCTGCAGCCGGTCGAGAAGCGTGTGAAGCGCATCGACGTGCCTCAGGTCGAGGACATCGTGGCGAAGATCGCGCGTATTCCGCCAAAACACGTCAACACCTCCGACCGGGAGCTGCTGCGCAACCTGGAGCGTGACCTCAAGCTGACCGTGTTTGGTCAGGATGCGGCCATCGACTCGCTGTCCACCGCGATCAAGTTGTCGCGTGCGGGCCTCAAGTCGCCAGACAAGCCGGTCGGTTCGTTCCTGTTCGCAGGCCCGACCGGCGTCGGCAAAACCGAGGCGGCGCGGCAGTTGGCCAAAGCCATGGGCATTGAGCTGGTGCGTTTCGACATGTCCGAATACATGGAGCGCCACACCGTGTCGCGCCTTATCGGTGCGCCTCCGGGCTATGTAGGGTTCGACCAGGGCGGCCTGCTGACTGAAGCGATTACCAAGCAGCCGCATTGCGTGTTGCTGCTCGATGAAATCGAGAAGGCCCACCCGGAAGTCTTCAACCTGCTGCTGCAGGTTATGGACCACGGCACCCTGACCGACAACAACGGGCGCAAAGCGGACTTCCGCAACGTGATCGTGATCATGACCACCAACGCCGGTGCCGAAACGGCCGCGCGGGCTTCTATCGGCTTTACGCATCAGGATCACTCCTCGGATGCGATGGAAGTGATCAAGAAGAGCTTCACGCCGGAGTTCCGCAACCGCCTTGACACCATTATCCAGTTTGGTCGCCTCAGCCATGAGGTCATCAAAAGTGTGGTGGACAAGTTCCTTACCGAGCTTCAAGCGCAGTTGGAAGACAAGCGCGTTCAGTTGGAAGTGACGGATGCGGCGCGCAATTGGCTGGCAGAGGGTGGCTACGACGCGGCAATGGGCGCTCGCCCAATGGCACGTCTGATCCAGGACAAGATCAAACGGCCGCTGGCCGAAGAGATCCTGTTTGGCGAACTGGCCGACCATGGTGGCGTGGTGCATATCGACCTGAAGGACGGCGAGCTGACCTTCGAGTTCGAAACCACGGCCGAAATGGCCTGACCGACAGCAGCACAAAAAGCAAAGGCGCCGAAAGGCGCCTTTTTGCTGTCTGCAAATGCAATTGTCAGAACAATGAAGAGCCAGCGTGGGAGCAAGCTCCCCCGGTGTTTGCTAAAGCCTATGCACACAAAAACGCCCGGCATAACCGGGCGTTTTGTATTGACTTGATTAACGAGCGCGGTAAGTGATGCGCCCTTTGCTCAAGTCATAGGGCGTCAGCTCGACGCGCACTTTGTCGCCGGTAAGAATACGAATGTAGTTCTTGCGCATCTTGCCGGAGATATGCGCGGTTACGACGTGCCCATTTTCCAACTCCACACGAAACATGGTGTTGGGCAGGGTGTCGACGACAGTGCCTTCCATTTCGAAGCTGTCTTCTTTCGACATGCAGTAAAGCCCTCGGTATCCAGTGAATGGCCCGGTGCAACTGCGCCAGGCAAAAGCGGCGTGCATTGTGCCCGAAAAAGGGTGTTTAAGCCAAGGGGTTCTAGTTAAGCGTGACCCATCTTTGATTAATCAGCAGTTCTATGGGCCGATATTGGGTCTTGTAATTCATTTTTTTGCAGTTTTTGATCCAGTATCCGAGGTACACCGCCTCAAGTTCCAGGCGCAGGGCTTCGCCGATTTGCCAGAGGATCGCGTAGCGCCCCAGGCTGCGGCGTTCCTCAGCCGGCTCATAGAAGGTGTAGACCGCCGAGAGGCCGTTAGGCAGCAAATCGGTCACGGCGACCGCCAGCAGGCGCCCCTCCAGGCGAAATTCATAAAAGCGCGAGAAAGGCAGGTCACGTACCAGGAACGTCGAAAACTGTTCGCGGCTGGGCGGGAACATATCGCCGTCGGCGTGGCGTTGTTCGATGTAGCGTTGGTATAGGTCGAAATATTCTTCGCTGAAGTCCGGCTTGGTTTCGGTGACCGTGAGGTCGGCATTGCGCTTGAGGATGCGCTTTTGGTTGCGGTCCGGCAAAAATTGCGCGACAGGCAGGCGTGCCGGCACGCAGGCATTGCAGTTCTGGCAGTGCGGCCGGTACAGGTGATCACCGCTGCGCCTGAAGCCCATCTCCGAAAGGTCGGCGTACACGTGCACGTCCATCGGCTGGCTGGGATCGAGGAACAGCGTGGTGGCCTGCTCGTCGGGCAAATAGCTGCAGGAGTGGGCTTGAGTGGCATAAAACTTCAAGCGCGCCAGCTCGGTCATGATCAACCCTCGGAATAACCTTTGAATAAGTGTAAGCCAGGTGCGCGCAAGTCGCTTAAGAAACCCACGGCCCAGCGTTGGGTTGATCCAAATGGTTGCGCAGAAAGTCCGCGAACGTACTGCGTGGTATGGCGCGGGCGCCAAGGCTGTGCAGGTGGTCATTGGGCATTTGGCAGTCGATCAGCACAAAACCCCAGGCCTGCAATTGCCGGGTCAGTGTGGCAAAGCCGAATTTGGAGGCATTGTCGGCGCGGCTGAACATCGATTCACCAAAGAACAGTTGGCCCATCGCCAAACCATACAGGCCGCCGACCAGTTCGCCCTGGTCCCACACCTCCACGGAGTGCGCGTAGCCACGCTGGTGCAGTTTCAGGTAGGCGCTTTGGATGCTTTCGGTGATCCAGGTGCTGTCGGCATACGCGCGGGGCGCTGCGCAGGCCTGGATGACGGCGGCAAAATCCTGATCGAAGGTGACCGTATAACGCTGCTGGCGCAATAATTTGCCGAGGTTGCGCGATACATGCAGCTCGTCAGGGAATATCACCGTGCGTGGGTCTGGCGACCACCAGAGGATGGGCTGGCCTTCGGAGAACCACGGAAAGCAGCCATGTCGATAGGCCTGCACCAGGCGCTCGGCCGACAGGTCGCCACCCGCGGCAAGCAGGCCATTGGGTTCACGCATGGCCTTGGCCAGTGGCGGAAAAGTCAGGGAGTCGCGTTGTAACCAGGTCAGCATGGCATCCAGGCTTATGGAAGGGGAGGGGAGTGGCAGGTTATAGCGCCCGTCGCTTGAGTGTTGATTATTGTCGACGCTGCAGTGTGAGGCCACCCCGAATCGGGTATCCACGCGGATTAGCGTTAGCGGGTGTTTCTGCAACTCTATGCCTGAGGCGCGGTCGTAATCGGGTCTGGCGCATGCAGGCCATTGGCCAAGCTTGCCTGGATTGCTAAAAACAGCTCATAAGTCTTTGTCAGCAAAGGCAATGCATGCTCAAATTGAACATGCCGTGACACTTCAATTGTCTATGCTGCTGGGGAAGGGCAAGTGCGTGGCATACCGCACGCAAACCCGTACAATGCGGCCATTGTGGCGTTATCGCCATTCCACCCATTCATCACCCAGTGTTAAACGTAGGTTCACCGACGTTCGTTCATTTTTCAACTGCTTGGATTGAGCAGTATTTTGCAGTCATTCAATAATAGATGGACGCGCTAAAGGCGCAGGAAAAGACCCGTTTTGAAGAAATCCGCCGCAACACCTAAAGCAGCAGTCGTTCCGGCCTGGCGCCAGCACCTGCACTATCGACTCAAGGAAGGTGCGCTGATTGCCATCGGCGCCCTGTGCCTGTTTCTGATGATGGCCTTGCTCACGTATGGCAAGGACGATCCGGGCTGGAGCCATAACAGCAAGATCGAAGACGTGCAGAACTTCGGCGGCCCAGCCGGTTCCTACAGCGCCGACATCCTGTTTATGGTGCTGGGTTACTTCGCTTACATCTTCCCGTTGCTGCTGGCGATCAAGACCTGGCAGATCTTCCGCCAGCGGCATGAGCCGTGGCAGTGGAGCGGCTGGTTGTTTTCGTGGCGCCTGATCGGCCTGGTGTTCCTGGTGCTGTCCGGTGCTGCTCTGGCGCACATTCATTTTCATGCACCCACCGGCCTGCCGGCGGGCGCGGGCGGGGCGCTGGGCGAAAGCCTTGGCGATTTGGCGCGCAAGAGCCTGAACATCCAGGGCAGCACCTTGATGTTTATCGCGCTGTTCCTGTTCGGCCTCACCGTGTTCACCGATTTGTCGTGGTTCAAGGTGATGGACGTGACCGGCAAGATCACCCTCGACCTGTTGGAGCTGTTCCAGGGCGCCGCCAACCGTTGGTGGTCGGCCCGCGTCGATCGCAAGCGCATGGTCGCGCAGCTGCGTGAGGTGGACACTCGCGTCAACGAGGTAGTGGCCCCGAGCACGCCGGACCGGCGCGAGCAGGCCAAGGTCAAGGAACGCCTGATCGAGCGCGAACAGGCGCTGAGCAAGCACATGTCGGACCGCGAGAAGCAGGTGCCGCCGGTGATCGCCCCGGCGCCGCCCAAAGCCCCCGAGCCAAGCCACCGCGTGCAGAAAGAGAAACAGGCACCGTTGTTTGTCGACAGCGCCGTGGAAGGCACCTTGCCGCCGATCTCGATTCTTGACCCTGCGGAAAAGAAACAGCTCAACTATTCGCCGGAGTCCCTGGCGGCCGTCGGCCACCTGCTCGAAATCAAACTCAAGGAATTCGGCGTTGAAGTCACGGTGGATTCGATCCACCCCGGCCCGGTGATTACCCGTTACGAGATCCAGCCTGCTGCCGGGGTAAAAGTCAGCCGTATTTCCAACCTGGCCAAAGACCTGGCGCGCTCCCTGGCGGTGACCAGCGTGCGCGTGGTCGAAGTGATCCCCGGCAAGACCACCGTGGGTATCGAGATTCCCAACGAAGACCGCCAGATCGTGCGCTTCTCCGAGGTGCTCTCGACGCCCGAATACGACAACTTCAAATCGCCGGTTACCTTGGCCCTCGGCCACGACATCGGCGGCAAGCCGGTCATCACTGACCTGGCGAAGATGCCGCACCTGTTGGTTGCCGGTACTACCGGTTCCGGTAAGTCGGTGGGTGTGAACGCGATGATCCTGTCGATTCTGTTCAAGTCTGGCCCGGAAGACGCCAAGCTGATCATGATCGACCCGAAGATGCTTGAATTGTCGATCTACGAAGGCATTCCGCACTTACTGTGCCCGGTCGTGACCGACATGAAGGACGCCGCCAACGCCCTGCGCTGGAGCGTTGCCGAGATGGAGCGCCGCTACAAGCTGATGGCGAAAATGGGCGTGCGCAACCTGCAAGGCTTCAACGCCAAGGTCAAGGAAGCGCAGGACGCCGGCACGCCGCTGGCCGACCCGCTGTACAAGCGCGAAAGCATTCACGACGAAGCGCCGCTGCTGACCAAGCTGCCGACCATCGTGGTGGTGGTCGACGAATTTGCCGACATGATGATGATCGTCGGCAAGAAAGTTGAAGAGCTGATCGCGCGTATCGCCCAGAAGGCACGTGCCGCCGGCATCCACTTGATCCTGGCCACCCAGCGCCCGTCGGTGGACGTGATCACCGGTTTGATCAAGGCCAACATCCCGACGCGCATGGCGTTCCAGGTGTCGAGCAAGATCGACTCGCGAACCATCATCGACCAGGGTGGCGCCGAGCAACTGCTGGGCCATGGTGACATGCTCTACATGCCGCCCGGCACCAGCTTGCCGATCCGTGTTCACGGCGCCTTTGTGTCCGATGACGAAGTACACCGTGTGGTCGAAGCCTGGAAACTGCGTGGCGCGCCGGAATACAACGACGACATCCTGGCCGGTGTCGAAGAAGCCGGCAGCGGCTTCGACGGCGGCAGCAGCAGTGATGACGATGCCGAAACCGATGCGCTGTACGACGAAGCCGTGGCGTTCGTGCTCGAAAGCCGTCGCGCCTCGATTTCTGCGGTGCAGCGCAAACTGAAAATCGGCTACAACCGCGCCGCTCGCATGATCGAATCCATGGAAAACGCTGGCGTGGTGACCGCAATGAACACCAACGGCTCGCGCGAAGTCATCGCCCCCGGGCAGATGCGCGACTGATCACGTGCCGCGTGGCAACACGCGGCACGCCCTAACGACTCAATGAGGACTCCCATGCGTCTTATCCGGATGCTGTTGTTGCCGGTACTGGCCCTGACCGCTGTTTCGGCGCACGCCGACCCTGCCTCCGTGGCCAGCCTGACCAACCTCTTGGACAAATCCAAGACCCTGACTGCGCGCTTTACCCAGATGACCCTGGATGGCGGCGGCACTCAGTTGCAGCAAACTGCCGGTGAAATGGCCGTGCAGCGCCCTGGCCTGTTTTTCTGGAAAACCGACGCGCCGAACGAGCAAACTATCGTTTCCGACGGCCAAAAGGTCACCCTGTGGGACCCGGACCTGGAACAGGCGACCATCAAGAAGCTCGACCCGCGCTTGAACCAGACCCCGGCGCTGCTGCTGTCGGGCGACGTGTCAAAAATCAGCGACAGCTTTGATATTACGTCCAAGCAAACCAGCAACGTGATTGAGTTTGTCCTCAAGCCGAAATCCAAGGACACGCTGTTTGACAGCCTGCAACTGTCGTTCGGTAACGGCGTAATCAACAACATGCGCCTGATCGACAGCGTCGGCCAGCGCACCGATATTCTGTTCTCCGGCGTCCAGGCCAACGGTGTCGTCGATGCATCCAAGTTCAAGTTTGTCATCCCCAAGGGTGCCGACGTGATCCAGGAATAACCCGCTTAGAGGTTTCAAACGCTGCCCATGGATTTGTTTCGAAGTGACCCGATTGCTCAACCCCTGGCCGCGCGCTTGCGTTCGACCAACCTGGATGAGTACGTCGGGCAAGAACACCTGCTTGCGCGCGGCAAGCCGTTGCGCGAAGCGCTGGAGCAGGGTGCGCTGCATTCGATGATTTTCTGGGGGCCGCCGGGCGTGGGTAAAACCACCCTGGCGCGGCTCTTGGCAAAAGTTTCGGATGCGCACTTTGAAACAGTCTCGGCGGTGTTGGCCGGGGTCAAAGAGATTCGCCAGGCAGTGGAAGTGGCCAAGCAGCAGGCCGGGCAATACGGCAAACGCACGATTCTGTTCGTCGACGAAGTGCACCGTTTCAACAAGTCGCAGCAGGATGCGTTTTTGCCGTATGTCGAAGACGGCACGCTGATTTTTATCGGCGCCACCACCGAAAACCCCTCGTTCGAACTGAATAACGCCTTGCTGTCGCGCGCGCGGGTGTATGTACTCAAAAGCCTCGACGAGGCCGCGATGCGCAAGCTGTTGCAGCGCGCCCTGAGCGAAGACAAAGGCTTGGGCAAGCGCCAACTGAGTCTCGGCGACGAAGGTTTCAACATTCTGCTGAGCGCCGCCGATGGCGACGGGCGGCGCTTTCTCAACCTGTTGGAGAACGCCTCCGACCTTGCCGAAGACAACAGCGAGATCGGCGTCGACCTCCTGCAAAGCCTGCTCGGCGACACGCGGCGTCGTTTCGACAAGGGCGGCGAAGCGTTTTACGACCAGATTTCCGCACTGCACAAGTCGGTGCGTGGCTCCAACCCCGACGGCGCGTTGTATTGGTTTGCGCGGATGATCGACGGCGGCTGCGACCCGCTGTACCTCGCGCGCCGCGTGGTGCGCATGGCCAGCGAAGACATCGGCAACGCCGACCCGCGTGCGCTGAGTTTGTGCCTGGCGGCGTGGGAAGTGCAGGAGCGCCTGGGCAGCCCGGAAGGCGAGTTGGCGGTGGCTCAGGCCATTACGTATTTGGCCTGCGCGCCCAAAAGCAACGCGGTGTACATGGGCTTCAAGTCTGCCCTGCGTGCCGCCGCCGAATACGGCTCGCTGGAAGTGCCGCTGCACCTGCGAAATGCGCCGACCAAGCTGATGAAACAACTCGGCTACGGTGATGAATACCGCTACGCGCATGATGAGCCGGACGCCTACGCGGCCGGTGAAGATTACTTCCCTGACGAGCTTGAGCCGCAACCGTTTTATCAGCCGGTGCCGCGTGGCCTGGAACTGAAGATCGGTGAAAAGCTCAGCCACCTCGCGCAACTTGATCGACTCAGCCCCAAACAGCGGAGAAAGTAGTGCTCAAGACGATTCTTGCCGTGTCCGCAGCCGGCATCGCTGGTACATTATTGCGTTTCGCCACCGGTACGTGGGTGAGCGCCAACTGGCCGAAGCATTTTTATGCGGCGACCCTGGCAGTCAACCTGGTGGGCTGCTTGATTATCGGGCTGTTATACGGCTGGTTCCTGTTGCGCCCGGAAGTGCCGATTGAGATTCGCGCCGGCTTGATTGTCGGCTTTGTAGGCGGTCTGACGACCTTTTCATCCTTTTCACTGGACACGCTGCGCTTGCTGGAAAGCGGGCAGGCCCTGGTAGCGTTCGGTTACCTGGGTATCAGCGTGTTCGGCGGGCTGCTCGCCACGTGGGCTGGCCTGTCCTTGACCAAACTTTGATAAACGAGAGACCGACATGCTCGATTCCAAACTGTTACGTAGCAACCTTCAGGACGTAGCGGACCGCCTCGCATCCCGTGGCTTTGCCTTGGATGTTGCGCGCATCGAAGCGCTGGAAGAACAGCGCAAGACCGTCCAGACCCGCACCGAAGCACTGCAGGCTGAGCGTAATGCGCGTTCCAAATCCATCGGTCAAGCCAAGCAGCGCGGTGAAGACATCGCGCCGTTGATGGCCGACGTCGAGCGGATGGGCACTGAGCTGTCCGACGGCAAAATCGAGCTGGATGGCATTCAGACCGAGCTGGATTCGATCCTGCTGGGCATTCCCAACCTGCCGCACGATTCCGTGCCGATTGGCGAAGACGAAGACGGCAACGTTGAAGTGCGCCGCTGGGGCACGCCGAAGACCTTTGATTTCGAGATCAAGGACCACGTTGCATTGGGCGAGCTGACCGGCGGCCTGGATTTTGAAACCGCTGCCAAAATGTCCGGCGCACGTTTTGCTTTGCTGCGTGGCCCAATCGCGCGCATGCACCGTGCACTCGCGCAGTTCATGATCAACCTGCACACCGCCGAGCACGGTTACGAAGAAGCCTACACCCCGTACTTGGTGCAGGCGCCGGCGCTGATGGGCACCAGCCAGTTGCCGAAATTCGAAGAAGACCTGTTCAAGATCAGCCGCGACGGCGAAGCCGACCTGTATTTGATTCCGACCGCCGAAGTGTCGCTGACCAATATCGTGTCTGGCGCAATTCTCGATGCCAAGCAACTGCCGCTGAAGTTCGTCGCCCACAGCCCGTGCTTTCGCAGTGAAGCCGGTGCCTCCGGTCGCGATACGCGTGGCATGATCCGCCAGCACCAGTTCGACAAGGTTGAGATGGTGCAAGTGGTTGAACCTTCGACGTCGATGGAAGCGCTGGAAGGCCTGACTGCCAATGCCGAGCGCGTGCTGCAACTGTTGGAGCTGCCATACCGCGTTCTGGCGCTGTGCACCGGCGACATGGGTTTCAGCGCCGTGAAAACCTACGACCTTGAAGTGTGGGTGCCGAGCCAGGACAAGTACCGCGAGATTTCGTCGTGCTCCAACTGCGGTGATTTCCAGGCCCGTCGCATGCAGGCGCGTTTCCGTAACCCGGAAACCGGCAAGCCCGAACTGGTGCACACCCTCAACGGTTCGGGCCTGGCCGTAGGCCGTACCTTGGTAGCCGTGCTGGAAAACTACCAGCAGGCTGACGGTTCGATCCGCGTACCTGAAGTGCTCAAGCCTTACATGGCGGGCGTTGAGGTCATCGGTTAAATGGAATTTCTGCCGCTGTTTCATAACCTGCGCGGCAGTCGTGTGTTGGTCGTCGGCGGTGGGGAAATTGCCTTGCGCAAATCCCGCCTGCTGGCCGACGCCGGTGCATTGCTGCAGGTGGTTGCGCCACAGATCGAAGACCAGTTACGTGAGCTGGTGCTGCGCAGTGGCGGGGAACTGTTTTTGCGCGGTTATCAGGAGGCCGACCTTGACGGTTGCACCCTGATCATCGCCGCAACCGATGACGAGCCGCTCAACGCGCAAGTGTCCAGTGATGCCAAGCGCCGTTGCGTTCCAGTCAACGTGGTGGATGCGCCAGCCTTGTGCAGCGTGATCTTCCCGGCGATTGTCGACCGTTCGCCGTTGGTGATTGCAGTGTCCAGCGGCGGCGATGCGCCGGTGCTGGCGCGCTTGATCCGCGCCAAACTGGAAACCTGGATTCCGTCCACCTACGGCCAACTGGCCGGCTTGGCGGCGCGTTTTCGTGCGCAGGTCAAAGCGTTGTACCCGGATGTGCAGCAGCGTCGTGCGTTTTGGGAAGAGGTTTTCCAGGGCCCGATTGCTGACCGCCAGTTGGCCGGGCAGGGCGCTGAAGCCGAGCGTCTGTTGATCGACAAGGTCAACGGTGCACCGCCACATGCACCGGGCGAGGTTTACCTGGTGGGCGCAGGCCCGGGGGATCCCGACCTGTTGACCTTTCGCGCCCTGCGCCTGATGCAGCAAGCCGACGTCGTGCTCTACGACCGCCTGGTAGCCCCGGCGATACTTGAGCTGTGCCGTCGCGACGCCGAGCGCGTGTATGTCGGCAAGCGTCGTGCTGAACACGCGGTGCCGCAGGACCAGATCAACCAGCAACTGGTGGACCTGGCCAAACAAGGCAAACGCGTGCTGCGCCTCAAGGGCGGCGACCCGTTTATCTTTGGCCGTGGTGGCGAGGAGATCGAAGAACTGGCGGCGCATGGCATCCCGTTCCAGGTGGTACCGGGGATTACCGCGGCCAGTGGTTGTGCGGCGTATGCCGGGATTCCGCTGACACATCGCGATTACGCGCAATCGGTACGTTTCATCACCGGGCATTTGAAGAACGGCACATCGGATCTGCCGTGGCGTGACCTCGTGGGACCGTCGCAGACCCTGGTGTTCTACATGGGCCTGATCGGCCTGCCGGTCATCTGCGAACAGCTGATCAAACATGGCCGTGCGCCAGACACGCCGGCGGCGTTGATCCAGCAAGGCACCACGTCCAACCAGCGTGTGTTTACCGGCACCCTGGCGGATTTGCCACGCATGGTCGCGGAGCATGAAGTGCATGCGCCAACACTGGTGATCGTCGGCGAAGTGGTGGCGTTGCGCGAAAAACTGAAATGGTTCGAAGGCGCCCAGTCTCAAGTCTGAGATTCACAAACACCTCCCACCTTGGAACGCATCCCAAGGTGGGAGGGGGCTTGCTCCCGATGAGGCTCTCAAGCCCACACCATCAATCGGATCAGCCCCAGACGCCTTGACCGCCCAAGCGCTGCCGATCATGCTCTGCATCAAACTGTTGCAACGGCCCCTTGGGCACAATCCCCGTCGGGTTAATCGTCCGGTGGCTGGCGTAGTAATGCCCCTTGATGTGCTCAAAATCCACCGTCTCGGCCACGCCTGGCCACTGGTACATCTCCCTCAACCAATTCGATAAGTTTGGATAATCGGCAATCCTGCGCAAGTTGCACTTGAAGTGGCTGTAATACACCGCATCAAAGCGAATCAACGTGGTGAACAGTCGCACATCGGCTTCGGTCAGGTATGCCCCGGCCAGATAACGGTGGTTATCCAGGTGCTGCTCCAGGTTATCCAGTTCGGCAAATACATCATCAAACGCGCTTTCATAGGCTGTTTGCGAGGTCGCGAAACCCGCGCGGTACACGCCATTGTTGACGGCGGGGTAGATGCGCTCGTTTAGCGCGTCGATGCTCGGGCGCAGGGACTCGGGGTAAAAATCCAGCGTATTGCCGGTCAGCTGGTTAAACGCACTGTTAAACATGCGGATGATCTCCGCCGACTCGTTGCTGACGATGCGGTTGAGTTGCTTGTCCCACAGCACTGGCACGGTGACACGGCCGGTATAGTCGGCGGTGTCGGCGGTGTAGCGCTGGTGCATGAATTGGAAGTCATCGAGTTTATCGCCGCTGGCGCCGTGGGCCTTGTCGAAGGTCCAGCCGTTTTCCAGCATCAACCAACTGACCACTGACACGTCAATCAGGCTTTCGAGCCCTTTGAGCTTGCGCAGTATCAGCGTGCGGTGCGCCCAAGGGCACGCGAGCGAGACATACAGATGGTAGCGACCGGCCTCGGCCTTGAAGCCGCCGTCGCCGCTTGGCCCAGGCTGGCCGTCGGCGGTCACCCAGTGGCGGCGTTGTGCCTGTTCGCGCTGGAAAGCGCCATCTGCGCTACTTTCGTACCACTGGTCTTTCCAGTGTCCTTCGATCAGCAAACCCATGACTGGCTCCTTGGCTAATTAAGCGTTGGAGCCCAGTCTAACGGGCTGAGTTCGAACTAAAAGCGCAAAGAGCGCGGGTGAATGATCGATTAAATCGATTTGTTCCGTGCATCCCAGTATCGCTGAGCCAATTCGAACGCCTGCACGCGCGGGTGGCCGAGGCCGCGCAAGGCCAGCGCCATGGTCGCGATCAGCGCCAATTGCGGGTAACTGTCTTCGACGTCACCGCGCCACAGCGCTTTTAAATGCTCGGGTTCAAGGCTGGCGGGTTTGACGTGGCGTTGAGAGGCGAGGGCGGGCCACTCTTCGTCCCAGCTTTCGCCACCGGTGGTGCCGTACAGGTGGCTCGCAGCATCGGGGTTGATCTCGACTTCGCCGCCGTCGCCCTTGACCACAATCACGTTGTCGCCGAGCAGGCCGCTGGCATCGCGGTGCACGCCCTGATAACCCGGGTGGAAAATACTTTGCAGGCCGCAACGCGCGTTCAACGGATTTAGCAGGCGCGCCAGGGAATGGATCGGCGAGCGCAGGCCCAGCGTGTTACGCAAGTCGATCATGCGCTGCAGTTGCGGCGCCCAATCGCCCAGCGGGATAAACGCGAGGTTGCCTTGTTCGAAGGCTGCCTGCACCTGCTGCCAATCACGGCACAGCGGTATCTGCAAGCCTTCGAGCAGTTGCTCGGTATACAGCCGCCCGGCCGTGTGTGCGCCGCCGCCGTGCATGAGGATGCGCACGCCGTTTTGCGCCAGGCACTTGGCCGCCAGCAAATACCACGGCAAGTGGCGTTTTTTGCCAGCGTAGGTCGGCCAGTCAATGTCCACGTTCAGCGCCGGGGCGTTGAGGCGCTCACGCACCGCTTCGGTGAAACCTGCGAGTTCTTCCGGGCTTTCTTCCTTGTGGCGCAGCAGCATCAGGAACGCGCCGAGCTGGGTGTCTTCGACTTTTTCATCGAGCAGCATGCCCATCGCTTCACGCGCTTCTTCGCGGGTCAGGTTGCGCGCGCCGCGCTTGCCTTTGCCGAGGATGCGCACGAACTGCGCAAACGGGTGTTCGGCAGGGGTTTCAAGGGTCAGCGGAGCAAAGTCGGTCATAAGCAATTCGTCGGCCTGGGCAGGCCCGCCAGCTTGGCGGCGAGTTTGGCGGGAGTGCCGTTGAACAGTGTGTTGAGGTGCAGGCTGTTGCCCTTTTCCGGGCCGAGCTTTATGGCTGCGTACTTGATCAGGGGGCGCGTGGCAGGCGACAGCTGAAATTCGGCGTAGAACCCGCGCAGCAGCTCGAGAATTTCCCAGTGGTTCGCGGTCAGCTCCAGCGCTTCTGCGGCGGCCAGGGCGTTGGCGACGTCGGCGGACCAGTCATTCAGGTCGACGAGGTAGCCGTCCTTGTCCAGCGCCAGCGTGCGCTCGCCTACGGTCAATGTGTTCATAGCCAGGTGTTGACCTTGGCGTAGTCGATCGACAATTGCACAAAACCCGGGTAGTCGACGCTGTCGGCCCAATCCGGCAGGGGCAGGTTGCGCGCCTGCATGTCTTCGGCCAGCACAAACACCTTCACGCCTTTAGTCTGCAGGGCCGGGTTGTGCAGGCCGTAGGCGCCGTCGCCGCACAGCAGAATGGCGTCGTCGGCGCCGCACACGCGCAGGCAACTGGCCAGGCGGCTGTCGGTAAACGGGGAATGAGACACCACGTGTAAAGTCGACATCAGAGGGTAATCACCTGGTCGTAACGGTCAATCAGCTGGGCGATAGCCTCGCTGCTCAGAGGTTCGGCGCTGGCCGGGGCAGCAAGCCCGCGTTCGGCGAGGCTGTGGCTGCACGCGAACACTTCATCGATACCGAACAGGCCCAGCGCTTGCAAGTTGGCGCTGAGGTCTTTTTGCTGCACGGCCTTGGCGTTCTGATGCGGCGCCAACTGGAACACGCCGTCGTCCAGAAACAGCAGGCCAATCGGCAGGTCAAACGCGCCACCGGCCAGCACGATATCCAGTGCTTCGCGCGCGCCCGGCCCGGCCCACGGTGGCTGGCGGCTGATCACCAACAAGGATTTGGACATGTCACGGCCCTCCAAAACAGATCAGGCGGTCGGCGCTCTGGGCGGCGTCGTGCAATTGCCCAAGGCCCGACAACGCCCATGGCGCATCCAGGTTCACCGCGCTGCGTTGGTAGCGTGTGGCTTCTTCGTTATTGAGCACACCACGGCGCAAGGCGGCGGCGATACACACCACGCCGTCGAGCTGGTGCGCGCTGACGAACTCGCGCCATTGGCGGGCAATGTCTTGCTCATCCTGCGGCGTGACGATGGTATTGGCGGCGCTGTAAACGCCGTCCTGATAAAAAAACAGCCGCACAATCTCGTGGCCACCGGCAAGCACGGCTTGGGCGAACAGCAAGGCGCGGCGCGAGGAGGGCGCGTGGGCGGCGGAAAACAGCGCAATCGCGAACTTCATGGAACACTCTGCAAGAAAACGTCGGCCAATGATAAAGCCGCCGACGCGAAAAAGCCCGCCGTGATGAACGTGGGCGGCCCATTGAGGCTAACGGCGCGCGTCCAGGAACAAAAGCGCTTTTGTGGGAGCGGGCTTGCTCGCGATAGCATCAACTCGGTGCGTGATGGACCAAGGTGCCTGCATCGCGAGCAAGCCCGCTCCCACATTTGACTGCATTCGGCCTGGGTGATCGGGTCGGCTTTCAGGCGCCTGTTTTTGATGCTGATCTTGGAAGCGCCCCGTTAAACCACGATGCCTCACTCGACGCGCGTTTCGCCGGTGAACACCAAGGTCTGTCGGCACCGCCGACACAAATATCGCCGCCCCTGAGCCACCAAGCCATGGCGCTGGGCCGAAAACGGGAAGTCGCTGTCGGCGCACGGGCATCGGTAAATGTAACGGGTCACCTGGCGGCGTTTCACCTCATAGGTGTGGCAGCGGTCCGGCGGCAGTTCGTAAACGCCGCGCATGATCAACTGCCATTCCTCGCCATGCGGCTGGATGCGCTCGCCAAACAACTGGTGGGCAATCAGGTGCGCGACTTCGTGGGCCACGGTCTGTTTTAGAAAGTGTTGGCTGTTTTCACGGTAAAGCTGTGGGTTGAAACGCAGCAGGTTCTCGTGCAAATGCGCGACACCGGCCTTCTGGCCCCGCAGCTTGAGGCTGACCTGGGGGCGTTTGAAGCTTCGTTTGAAAAAGGATTCGGCTTGCTGGAAACAATCTTCGACGCGGGTATTGAGTGGCTCGGACATGCTGTACCTATCTCCAGAGACGCCCAGTATGCCGCAAAAGCGGATGTTTCCGAATCTGTCAGGCGCCGAATGGTCATGCCTAACGCCCAAAGCCACCTTGCGGCGGCCTTGGCGGAGGTTTTAAACCGGCAAGGCCTACGTTCAGCCCCCACACGATACTACGCAGTACACCAAATGATGGCCGGAGGACCTGTAGGGCATTAGAGCCAATAACCCTGTAAACATTGACTTTAATCGCGGTGCGGTCTGTTGGCGGGTACTTGATCGCATATTGGAACTTGCTCGCTCATACCGCTAAAATACTCGGCTTTTCGTCACACACCTCCAGCGGATTCTAGCGCCATGGGCACTCTTACGGTCAACCAGAACAAACTGCAAAAACGCCTGCGTCGCTTGGCCGGGGAAGCGGTCGCCGACTTCAACATGATCGAGGACGGCGACAAGGTCATGGTGTGCCTCTCCGGCGGCAAAGACAGCTACACCCTGCTTGACGTGCTGCTGCACCTGCAAAAGGTCGCGCCGATCACGTTCGGGATCGTTGCTGTCAACATGGACCAGAAACAACCGGGCTTTCCCGAAGACGTGCTGCCGGCCTACCTCAAAGGTTTGGGGGTCGAGTACCACATCGTCGAAAAAGACACCTATTCGGTGGTCAAGGAGCTGATCCCGGAAGGCAAAACCACCTGCTCACTGTGCTCGCGCCTGCGCCGCGGCACGCTCTACACGTTTGCCGATGAGATCGGCGCGACCAAGATGGCCTTGGGGCACCACCGCGATGACATCGTGGAGACGTTCTTCCTGAATATGTTTTTCAACGGCTCGCTCAAGGCGATGCCGCCCAAACTGCGCGCCGATGATGGGCGCAACGTGGTGATTCGCCCGCTGGCGTATTGCAACGAGAAAGACATCCAGGCGTATTCGGATCTCAAGCAATTCCCGATCATCCCGTGCAACCTGTGTGGCTCGCAGGAAAACCTGCAGCGCCAAGTGGTCAAGGAGATGCTGCTGGACTGGGAGCGCAAGACCCCGGGGCGCACCGAAAGCATCTTCCGCAGCCTGCAGAATGTGCAGCCGTCACAATTGGCCGACCGCAACCTGTTCGACTTCACCAGCCTGCGCATCGATGAGACGGCCGCTTCGCGCTTCGTCAATGTAATGAACCTCTGAGCCTTTTCAACGCTCTGACACACGGCGCTTGCGGGCGCCGTTTTCAATTCAATTGCCAGGAGAGGGCATGCGCGATTACAAGTGGCTGCACGAATATTGTCTGAACCGCTTCGGTTCAGCGGCTAAGTTGGAAGCCCATCTGCCAGTGCCCAAAACCCCGGCGCAATTGCGCAAGATCAGCGCTGACCGCTACCTGTCGACCCTGGCGCTGCGGGTATTCCGCGCCGGGCTCAAGCACAGCGTTGTGGATGGCAAGTGGCCGGCGTTTGAGCAAGTGTTCTTCGGCTTCGACCCGGAAAAAGTCGTGCTGATGGGCGCAGAACACCTGGAGCGCTTGATGCAGGACGCTCGCATCATTCGCCATCTGGGCAAGCTCAAGAGCGTGCCGCGCAATGCGCAGATGATCCTCGACATCGAACAGGAAAAAGGCAGCTTCGGCGCGTTTATCGCGGATTGGCCGGTGACCGACATCGTCGGCTTGTGGAAGTACCTGAGCAAACACGGCCACCAACTGGGCGGGTTGTCGGCACCGCGCTTTTTACGCATGGTCGGCAAGGATACGTTTGTGCCGAGCGATGACGTGGTCGCGGCACTGAACGCGCAGAAGATCGTCGACAAGGCGCCGACCAGCCTGCGCGACCTGGCGACGGTGCAGGGCGCGTTCAACCAATGGCACGCCGAGAGCGGCCGGCCAATGTGTCAGTTATCGATGATGTTGGCTTACACCGTTAACCACTGATCAACACCGACCGTGGCGAGCAAGCCCGCTCGCCACAATAAGCGTGCTGTCAGTAAACAACGCTCATTGCGCCAATCGATTCAGCTGATGCTGCCAGCGCACATACAGCAGCGCAGTACAAAACACCGCCAGGCTCGCGAGCATCTCCAGCACGCCGAACCACTGGCGGTTTGGGTCATACGCTGCCAGCGCGCCTTTGATGAAATACAGGTTCACCACAAAGCACAGCCACGAGTGCCCGCGCGCGCTGCCCTGCAATATCCCCGGCGCCAACACCAGCAGCGGCACCAGTTCGATCAGCAGGATCACCCACGGGCGGGCACCGTGCAGGTCGGCGACGAACAGGTAATACCCGCACAGCAAGCCCACCAAGGCAAAAAACGCCAGCAGGCTTAACACGCGTGCGGCCTTTACCCGTGGCGCCAGCCACGCTCGCGGCGGCAGGGCTTTAGGCTTGCTGGCCACTGCCGTTCCTCAACAGCGTGGCGGTTTTGGCCAAACGCAGGCCCAGCGCCCGGCACAAGGCGATTTCGTGTGGGTCGAGTGCGCGTTTGCCGTCTGCCCCGGAGTGATGGCTGGCGCCATACGGCGTGCCACCGCCCTGAGTATCCAGCAGCGCCTGTTCGCTGTACGGCAGGCCAGTGATCAGCATGCCGTGGTGCAGCAACGGCAGCAGCATCGACATCAGCGTGGTTTCCTGGCCGCCGTGCAGGCTCGCGGTGGAGGTGAACACACCGGCCGGCTTGCCGACCAGCGCGCCGGTAAGCCACAGGTTGCTGGTGCCGTCGAGGAAGTACTTGAGCGGCGCGGCCATGTTGCCAAACCGCGTGGGGCTACCGAGGGCCAGGCCCGCGCAGTTTTTCAGATCATCCAGGCTGGCATACAGCGCGCCTTCCTCCGGGATGCTCGGCGCCACGGCTTCGCACTCGGTGGAAATCGCCGGTACGGTGCGCAGCCGTGCTTCCAGCCCGCCTTGCTCGATACCACGTGCAATCTGCCGGGCCATTTCACTCACCGAGCCATTGCGGCTGTAATACAACACCAGCACATACGGGGTCGTCACGGCAGAATCTCCAGCAGGTTCTCTGGCGGGCGGCCAATGACGGCCTTGTCAGCGGTTTCCAGGATCGGGCGTTCCATCAGCTTGGGGTGCGCGGCGATAGCGGCGATCAATTGCGCTTCGCTGAGGCTGGCGTCAGCCAGGTTGAGGGTTTTGTATTCGTCTTCGCCGGTGCGCAGCAGTTGGCGTGCGCCGATCCCCAGCTTGCCGAGCAGGGCCTTTAATTGCGTGGCATCCAGCGGGGTTTCGAGGTAGCGCACCACATTCGGGTTGAGGCCGCGCGCTTCCAGCAGTTCGAGCGCACCGCGTGATTTCGAGCAGCGCGGATTGTGATAAAGCGTCAGATCGGTCATGTGCGGGTCGCATCTTGCGTAAGGTGGCGGGTATTCTACCTGCGCAGCCACCTGTCCTTAAACCACAAGCGGCGACAGGTCGCAGCCAACGTTCATTTTTTTGCGAAGGATTACCCCATGACAAGGCGACTGATCGGTGCATTGGCGATCATTACAACCCTGCTGCTCAGCGGCTGCGGTAACGACTACGGCGTTGACCAATATGGCAAAAAAGTCGCCGCCGAACGCTTGGACAAGCAGTGGGTAGTGGTCAACTACTGGGCCGAATGGTGTGGCCCGTGCCGCACCGAAATCCCGCAGCTGAATGCGTTGGCCGAGCAGCTGAAAGCGCAGAATGTAGGAGTGTTCGGGGTCAATTTCGACAACGTGCAGGGCGAGGAGTTGAAGGCTGCCAGTGAGAAGCTGGGCATCAAGTTCACCGTGTTGGCACAGAACCCTGAAGAGATTTTCGATATTCCGCGCAGCGAGGCGTTACCGGTGACCTACATCATTGATGACAAGGGCAAGGTACGCGAGCAGTTGATGGGCGAGCAGACGGCAGAAGGTGTGCTGGCCAAACTTAAAGCCTTGCGCGGTTAAAAATGTGGGAGCGGGCGTGCTCGCGATGCAGTCACCTCGGACCACCAGGCATACCGAGTTGAGGCCATCGCGAGCAAGCCCGCTCCCACAGTTGGCCGCTATCAGCCTTCTTCCAGCCACAGGCGCAGAGGCTTGCCCTCGGCTGGCCAGAAACGCGTCTGCTCGATCGGCGAGATGTCCCAGCGCTCCACGCCTTGCAGGGCCTGGAAGAAGCGCTGTTCCTGCTCCATCAAGGCCTCGGCGCAGCGTTTGCGGGTGCTGCCGATTTTGCCGAAACTGAGCGTTTGACCGGCCACGGTGTAGGGCGCAAACCAGTGGTTGCAGCCGCCGTTACCGTAGGCGCGACCATCAGCGCCGAGGGTGACGGTCAGGTGCGCGTAATCCATCAGTGGCCGTTCACCGATCCATTCCACCACGTAGCTGTGGTCCTGCTTGAGCTTCACCGCATCACCGGCGCAACCGGCCAGGGCTGCACCGATCACAGCGAGCAGCAGCGGGCCTCTCACAACGCGGCCTGCTGGCATTTCGGGCAGCGGTGCTGGTCGCCCTCGGTCGCCCAGCCCAAGGCTTTAATGCGCGCATTGGCGGCCGGTTGCAGTGGCTCTTTGGTCAGCTTGGTTTCTACCGCGAATTCAAATTCGAGCACGCTGTCGCAACTGTCGCAGTTGACCTTCCAGGTGTGAATCTCGAGTTCGCCAAACTTCGGCCCCTGGGCCATGGCGACCCATTGGCCCGCCGGGCGGATGGAGTAACGCGCATCACCTTCGACGGTCAGGCGCATCGACAGGGTTTTACTGCCGCGCAGGGTGACGATCATTACGTCGCCATGCTTGATCGAACCACCGTTGCCAGTGACCTGGTAGCGGCCCGGCACCAGGGCGCGGCATTCGATCAGGGTGTGTTGCGGGCTCAGCAAGCTGAAGCGGAAATCGTGTTCGGCCATGGATCCTCCAAATAGGCGCGGCATCCTATCACGGGTGCCGACCTATCATGGGCCTGGTATGTGACCGCTGATCAACCTTCGACGAGGTTCTGCGGCTGGCCCGCGGCCCATGCGGCAATGTTGGCCAACGTGGTGCCGGCAATCGCCGCAAGGGCCTCACGGGTGAGGAACGCCTGGTGCGCGGTAATGATCACGTTGGGGAATGTCAGCAGGCGCGCGAGTACGTCGTCTTGCAGGGGCAGGTCCGAGCGGTCCTCGAAAAACAATTGGGCTTCTTCTTCGTACACATCCAAGCCCAAATAGCCGAGTTGGCCGTCCTTGAGCGCGTCGATCAGCGCGGGCGTGTGCACCAAGCCGCCGCGACCGGTGTTGATCAGCATCGCGCCGGGTTGCATCCGCGCCAGGGAGTTGGCGTTGATCAAGTGGTGGCTGTCGGCGGTCAGCGGGCAGTGCAGGCTGATGATCTGCGCCTGCGCGAGTAGCTCGGCAAGGCTCACGTAGCGGGCGCCGAGGGCCTCAACCTGCGGGTTGGGGAAGGGGTCGAAGGCGAGTAATGGGCAGCCGAACCCGGCCATGATTTTGGCAAAGGTCGCGCCGATTTGCCCGGTGCCGACCACGCCGACGGTTTTGCCGACCACATCGAAACCGGTCAGCCCGTGCAGGCTGAAATCGCCATCGCGGGTGCGGTTGTAGGCACGGTGCAGGCGGCGGTTGAGGGCGAGGATCAGCGCCACGGCGTGCTCGGCCACCGCGTGCGGCGAATAGGCCGGCACGCGCGCGACGGCCAGCCCAAGGCGCTTGGCGGCGGCCAAGTCGACATGGTTGTAACCGGCCGAGCGCAAGGCAATCAGGCGCGTGCCGCCTTTGGCCAGTTGTTCCAGCACCGGAGCGCTGAGGTCATCGTTGATGAACGCGCACACCACTGCATGGTGTTCGGCCAGAGCGACGGTGTCGAGGTTCAGCCGGGCCGGCTGAAAGTGCAGTTCAACGCCTGCCGGCAGCGGCTCGCCGAGAAAGCTGTCACGGTCATAGGCCTGGCTGCTGAAAAGAATCACGCGCATCAAAATAGCTCCCTGCAGTCCCGATCTCGCAAGCCTAACGCGGTGTGCCTGATGGTCCGAGGTGACTGCATCGCGAGCAAGCCCGCTCCCACAAAATTTAACGTTATGACGTTCAAACGCTGACGCGCGCTTCTCGGGCCAACCGGGCAATCGCCATGTCCAGCTCGTCCAGCGCCGCCATGGCTTTGCCGTCGTTTTGCTTGAGCAGTGTTTCTGCGCGATGGCAAGCGGCGCGCAATTGCGGTACGCCGCAATAGCGGGTGGCGCCGTGCAGGCGGTGCACGCGTTCGATCAGCGCGTTGTTGTCATTCGCTCCGCGGGCGACGTTTATCGCCTGGCGGTCGGCTTCCAGAGAGGCCAGCAGCATGGCGAGCATGTCCGCCGCCAAGTCGGTCTTGTTGGCGGCCAGGCGCAGGCCTTCTTCGTGGTCCAGCACCAGCAGTTGCACCCCGTTGCCCAAACCTTCGTGGGTACGTTCCGGCCCCTGATTGCGCAGCGCAAGCCCGGTCCACTTCAACACCACCTGCGCCAGTTGCCGTTCGCTGATGGGTTTGGTCAGGTAGTCGTCCATGCCGCTTTGCAGCAGGGCGCGTTTTTCGTTGGCCATGGCGTGGGCCGTAAGGGCGACTACCGGCAGTGGCGTGCCGTGGCGCTCGCTTTCCCATTGGCGGATCGCTTCGGTGCTTTGGCGGCCGTCCATGCCTGGCATTTGTACGTCCATTAATACCAGGTCGAAGGTCTCCTGTTTGACCGCGTCGATGGCGGCGTAGCCGCTTTCCACCGCATGCACCTTGGCGCCCATGTCTTCGAGCAGGGTTTGCACCAGCAGCAGGTTCGCCGGGTTGTCGTCCACGCACAGTACACGCGGTGCGCGGCTGCCCAGCGGCTCGCCGGGCTCGTTGCGCAACGGGCGCGGGCTGATCAGGTCGGCGAGGGCGCGGCGCAGTTTGCGCGTACACGCAGGCTTGGCTTGCAATTGGCTGTTGGGGTTGGGCACCGATTGGTTGAACAGCATCTGTTCGGTGGTCGGGCACAACACCAGTACTTTGCAGCCCAGGTGTTCAAGGTCCCACAGGTGCTGGTTGAGGCGTTCGGGCGGAATATCGTTAGCGGTCACGCCGAGCACGGCGAGGTCAATCGCCTGCTCTGTCTGATGCGCGCTGGTGATGCCGTTGGTCAGGCTTTCGAGGGTGTTGAACGGCGTGACTTCCAGGCCGCAGTCTTCCAACTGGTGTTGCAGGGCCTGGCGCGCCAGTTCGTGGTTCTCCAGCACCGCCACGCGGCGCCCCAGCAGCGGCGCGCAGGGCAGGTCTTCGACGTCGTCGCGGGTTTTCGGCAAATTCAGGCTGATCCAGAACTCCGAACCTTCGCCCGGCGTGCTGTCTACGCCGATTTCACCGCCCATTTGCTCGATCAGCCGCTTGGAGATCACCAGGCCCAGGCCAGTGCCTCCGGGTTGGCGCGACAGCGAGTTGTCGGCCTGGCTGAACGCCTGGAACAGCGCGCGCACATCCTGATTGGACAGGCCGATGCCGGTGTCCTGCACGCTGATGCGCAGTTGTACGCTGTCTTCCTGTTCGTCCTCGACCATCGCGCGGGCCACGATGGTGCCTTCGCGGGTGAATTTGATCGCGTTGCTGATCAGGTTGGTGAGGATCTGCCTGAGGCGCAGCGGGTCGCCGACCAGCGCCAGTGGGGTGTCGCGATACACCAGGCTGACCAGTTCCAACTGTTTGGCATGCGCGGCCGGGGCCAGGATGGTCAGGGTGTCTTGCAGCAGGTCGCGCAAGTTGAAAGGCACGCTGTCGAGGACCAGCTTGCCGGCTTCGATTTTCGAAAAATCGAGGATTTCGTTGATGATGCCCAGCAGGTTGTCGGCGGACTTTTCGATGGTGCCCAGGTAATCCAGCTGACGCGGTGACAGCTCGCTTTTTTGCAGCAAGTGGGTAAAGCCGAGGATGCCGTTGAGCGGGGTGCGGATTTCATGGCTCATGTTGGCCAGGAATTCCGACTTGATACGGCTGGCCTCCAGCGCTTCCTTGCGCGCCAGGTCCAGCTCGATGTTCTGGATCTCGATGGTTTCGAGGTTTTGGCGCACGTCTTCAGTGGCCTGATCGATGCTGTGTTGCAGCTCCTCCTGGGCATTTTGCAAGGTGCCGGCCATGCGATTGATGCCCGAGGCCAATTGGTCCAGCTCTTGGCTGCCCAGCGGCGGCAAGCGGGTTTCCAGGTTACCGTCCTTGAGCTGGGCCACGGCTTGTTTGATCAGGCCAATCGGCGCGTTGATCGTGCGGCTGATCCGCAGCGCCAGGGCGGCGGTGCACATCAAGCCAATCGCGATCAACATCAGGCTGGCGAACAGGCTGCGATAACCGCGCAGCAGCATGCCATTGTGCGACAGTTCCAGTTCGACCCAGCCCAGCAGGCGGTCGGCTTCGTCGGGGATCAGTTCACCCGCAAGGTTGCGATGGCGGCCAAAGACCGGCAGCAGGTAGCGTGTGGCGTCATTGCCGGTGCGTTGCAGCAAGTGGGAACTGTTGCCGACCGGCTGTTGGTTGAGCATCGTCGGGCCGGCGTGGGCCAGCGGCGAGCGATCCGGCGCCAGGAACGACACCGCGCGTACGTCCTGCTGATCCAGCGATTGGGTGGCGATCCGTTCGAGCAAGTCGGTGTTTTTGCTGCTCAAGGCCGGGGCCACCAGCGGCGCCAATTGCTCTGCAATCATTTCGCCGCGTTGCAGCAACTGGCTTTGCAGCTCCGACAGCTGCATCCAGGTGAAATAGCCCCCCAACAACAGGGCCATCAGGCTGGTCGGTAACAAGGTCAGCAACAGTACGCGGCCTTTTATCCCCATTCTTCTAAGCACGCCACTCTCCTGCTACCACATTGATGTCAATGACTCACGCAGGCATCCGGCCCGCGCCACCTGCGCAGTGTAGCCATTTGCGGGGTCTGGAATCTCGCAAATTAATGACATATGGCAATGTTGGGGCATTCAAATCGGCTTGCGTTTGAGCATTGCGCTCAATGGCGTGCAGCGGCGGGGAGGTTGCTTGTGTGCACAAAACACGCGGATGCGACCGCGTTTGTTGGCCGGTTATTGCTCAAGCACGGCGCTGTTTGCGCTTGTTCCATTGGTGCGCGACCCACCAGCGCCAGTAGCCCATGGTCAGGCAATAGGCCAGCGCGCCTAACACCAGCCCCAACACCACCGAACCCAACAGGAACGGCTGCCACAGTGTACTCAACTGGCCGCTGATCCATTCCCAGGTCAGGTTGTCGGGCAGGCTGCGCGGCGGCACATTCATCAGCCAGGCGCCGGTCAGGTAGGTGCAAAAAAATACCACCGGCATGGTGATCGGGTTGGTCAGCCACACCAGGCTGATGGCGATGGGCATATTGCCGCGCACGGTAATCGCGAGAATCGCCGCCAACAACATCTGCAATGGAATGGGGATAAAGGCCGCGAACAAACCCACCGCCATCGCGCGTGCCACCGAGTGCCGGTTCAGGTGCCAGAGGTTAGGGTCATGCAGCAGCGTGCCGAGAAATCGTAAGGACTTGTGTTCCCTGATACTCACGGGATCGGGCATGTACCGTTTGAATAGGCGCCGGGGCATAAGGGGTCCAGGTCAGTTCGAGGGGCAAGTATGCCCGCATTCCATAAACAGAAAATTCAGACTTTGTGACAAAACATCATAGGCCGTGCTCGACGTTCGACTAAGACTGAGTGGATCACTTGAAAGGGATGATTCATGAGAACAGGGATGTTCGCGCTCGGGCTTGGCTTATTGTCGCTGCGGTTTTTACCGGCGCTGCCGCCTGCGGGTTGGCTGCTGGCCCTGTTGGTACTGGCATTGATGCTGTTGCCGTTTCGCACTTACCCCGTGGCGTTCTTCCTGCTGGGCTTGAGTTGGGCCAGCCTGAGCGCGCAAGGGGCCCTGGACGATCGCCTCACGCTTGCGCTGGACGGTCAAACGCGCTGGGTAGAAGGCCGAGTCATCGGGTTGCCGCAACAAACAAGCACCGGGGTACGTTTTGAGTTATCCGACGGTTGGTCGCGCAACGCTCGATTACCCAAGCGTATCCGCGTGTCCTGGCATGGAGGCCCGCCGGTACACAGCGGCGAGCGTTGGCGCCTTGCAATCACATTGAAGCGGCCGTCAGGGTTGCTTAATTTTCATGGCTTTGATCACGAGGCCTGGCTGCTGGCCCAGCGCATTGGTGCAACCGGCTCGGTGAAAGATGGCCAGCGCCTGGCGCCGGCCCGCAACGCGTGGCGCGACAGCGTGCGGCAACGCCTGCAAGCGCTGGATGCTCAAGGCCGTGAGGCGGGTTTGGCAGCGCTGGTGCTGGGCGACGGTTCGGGGCTGGGTGCTGATGATTGGCGGATTCTACAAGACACCGGCACGGTGCATCTGCTGGTGATTTCCGGCCAACACATCGGTTTGCTGGCGGGTTTGATCTACGGGTTGGTGGCGGGGCTGGCGCGTTATGGTTTTTGGCCGCGGGCCTTGCCGTGGCTGCCGTGGGCGTGCGGCCTGGCGTTCGCCGCAGCGCTGGGTTACGGCTTGCTGGCGGGATTCGGCGTGCCGGTACAGCGGGCGTGTGTGATGGCCGGGCTGGTATTGCTGTGGCGTTTGCGCTTTCGGCACTTGGGCGTGTGGTGGCCGTTATTGTTGGCACTCAATGGGGTGCTGGTGCTTGAGCCGTTGGCCAGTTTGCAACCTGGGTTCTGGCTGTCATTTGCCGCCGTCGCGGTTCTGCTGCTGACGTTCAGCGGGCGCCTGGGGCCGTGGAACCTGTGGCAAGTCTGGGCGCGCCCGCAATGGCTGATTGCCATCGGCTTGTTTCCGGTATTGCTGGTGCTCGGCTTGCCGATCAGCCTCACTGCGCCGGTCGCCAATCTGTTTGCCGTGCCGTGGATCAGCTTGGTGGTGTTGCCGCTGGCACTGCTGGGGACCGCGTTGCTGGCGGTGCCTGTTGTCGGGGAGGGCTTGCTGTGGCTGGCCGGCGGGGCGCTGGATGGACTGTTTCGCGGCTTGGCGCTGCTGGCCGAGCAACGCCCGGCCTGGATACCGGCGCAGGTGCCTATCGGTTATTGGTGGGTGAGTCTGGCGGGCGCGGTGTTATTGCTGTTGCCCAAAGGCGTGCCGTTTCGGCTGCTGGGCTGGCCAATGCTGTTGCTCGCGCTCTACCCACCGCGAGAGCTGGTGCCGCACGGGCAGGTGGAGGTGGTGCAGTTGGACGTCGGCCAAGGCCTGGCGTTGATTCTGCGCACGCGTCATCACACATTGCTCTACGACGCTGGGCCGCGCTCCGGGGACTTTGATCTCGGCGCGCGCGTGGTATTGCCATCGTTGAGAAAACTCGGGGTGGGCGCGCTGGACATGATGGTCATCAGCCATGCCCACGCCGATCATGCAGGCGGCGCGGCGGCTGTTGTGCGTGCGCTTGCGGTAAAACGGGTGGTGGGCGGAGAAACCCAAGGGCTGCCGGTATTTCTGGGCACCCAGCCGTGCATCAGCGGTGAACAGTGGGAGTGGGATGGCGTGTCGTTTGAGCTGTGGCAGTGGCCTGGCGCCACCAGCAGCAATCCGAAGTCCTGCGTGTTGCAGGTGCAGGCCAATGGCGAGCGCTTGCTGCTGACCGGCGATATTGACCGCGCGGCGGAACGCGCGCTGCTCGACTCACCCCTGTCAGTGCCCACCGATTGGCTGCAAGCCCCCCACCATGGCAGCCGCAGCTCTTCTTCCGAGGCTTTTGTACAAGGCCTGGCGCCCAAGTCGGTGTTGATTTCCCGAGGCCGTGGCAACGCCTTTGGTCACCCGCATCCGCAAGTGATGGCGCGTTATCAGGCCGTCGGCAGCCGGGTCTATGACAGCGCCGAGCAGGGTGCCATTCGCCTGCAACTGGGGGCCTTCAAGCCGCCTGAAGTTGCGCGAAGTCAACGACGTTTCTGGCGCGAAGCGTTACCGTAATCGCGCGTTACCAAAGACCAAGGCCCGCCACGCGCGGGTGTGTGGCCGACGAACCCCGCTGGCGAACCTATATGGTAAAGTGGCGCACTTTTTCGAGGGGACATTCACTGTGTGGGAATTGGTCAAATCCGGCGGCTGGATGATGTTGCCGATCATCATGAGCTCCATCGCCGCACTCGGCATCGTAGCCGAACGCCTGTGGACCCTGCGCGCCAGCCGCATCACCCCTGAACACCTGCTGGGGCAGGTGTGGGGCTGGATCAAGAACAAGCAGTTGGACAAGGAAAAGCTCAAAGCGCTGCGCGCCGATTCACCGTTGGGTGAAATTCTGGCCGCCGGCCTCGCCAACTCCAAGCATGGTCGCGAGATCATGAAGGAGTGCATTGAAGAGGCCGCCGCCCGCGTCATCCATGAAATGGAGCGCTATATCAACGCGCTCGGCACCATTGCCGCGATGGCGCCGTTGCTCGGCCTGCTGGGTACAGTGCTGGGCATGATTGATATTTTCAGCTCGTTCATGGGCTCGGGCATGACCACCAACGCCGCCGTCCTCGCCGGCGGTATTTCCAAGGCGCTGATAACCACGGCAGCGGGCTTGATGGTCGGCATTCCCTCGGTATTTTTCCACCGTTTCCTGCAGCGGCGTATCGACGAGTTGGTGGTCGGTATGGAGCAAGAAGCGATCAAGTTGGTGGAAGTGGTGCAGGGCGATCGTGATGTAGATTTTGTCGAGGGCCGAGTGTGAAATTTCGCCGCAAGCGACGGGAAAATGTCGACATCAACCTTGCGTCGCTGATCGACGTGGTGTTCATCCTGCTGCTGTTTTTTGTCGTCACCACCACTTTTACCCGGCAAACCCAGCTGCGTGTCGACTTGCCGGAAGCGGTGAGCGGCTCGCCAGCCGAGGACCAGGAAGTCAAACAACTGGACGTTGCCATCAGTGCCGATGGGGTGTTTTCGGTGAATAACCAGTTGCTCGAGAAAAACGACCTCACCAGCCTCATGGAGGCGCTGCAGAAAGAGTCTGGCGGCGATACCAACATGCCGCTCTCCATCAGCGCCGATGGCAAAACCCAGCACCAAGCCGTGATCACCGCGATGGACGCGGCTGGCAAGCTGGGTTTCAGCCACTTGCGCATGACCACCGTTGAGGCGGCGGCGCAGCCCTGATGGCCCTGTCTGATCGTTTGGTCAACGCCTGGTACAAGGGCCATCCGGCACTCGCGCTGCTGCGCCCGCTCGAATCGCTGTACCGCCGAGTGGTGCAGCGCAAACGTGCGCGCTTCCTGGCGGGCGAGGGCGAGATCTATCAAGCGCCCGTGCCGGTGGTGGTGGTTGGCAATATTACGGTGGGCGGCACCGGCAAGACCCCCTTAATTTTGTGGCTGATCGAGCACTGTCGTCGCAGTGGCTTGCGCGTCGGCGTTGTCAGCCGTGGCTACGGCGCCAAACCGCCGCAGTTGCCGTGGCGAGTCGAGGCCAGCCATAGCGCCGGGCTTGCGGGTGATGAGCCATTGCTGATCGTGCAGCGCTGCGGCGTTCCGTTGATGATTGACCCTGATCGCGGTCGCGCAGTAAAGGCGCTGCTGGCCAGCGAGCCGCTGGACTTGATCCTTTCCGATGACGGCTTGCAGCATTACCGTTTGGCGCGTGACCTTGAGCTGGTGCTGATCGACGCCGCGCGCGGCCTCGGCAACCGCCGTTGCCTGCCCGCCGGGCCGTTACGCGAGCCGGTGGAACGCCTGCACAGCGTCGATGCGCTGCTCTACAACGGCGCAGGCTCTGATCCCGAAGGCGGTTTTGCTTTTCGACTGGTCCCCGCGGCATTGGTTAACCTGAGCACCGGTGAGCGCCAGCCGGTCGACTATTTTCCGGTTGGTCAGCCGGTGCATGCGGTCGCCGGTATCGGCAACCCGAATCGTTTCTTCCATACCCTTGAAACGCTACACTGGCAGCCAATACCGCATGCTTTTGCCGACCACGCGCCGTACAGCGCGCAGGTCCTGAATTTTGCCCCGTCATTGCCGCTGGTCATGACCGAAAAGGACGCGGTGAAGTGCCGCGCCTTTGCCCAGCCCGACTGGTGGTACCTTGCGGTGGATGCGCTGCCGTCGCCCGCGTTTGTCGCCTGGTTCGACACGCAACTGATGCGCTTGTTGCCCGCCCGACGTTTGCCTTAAATCGCTTTTTTCCAGGAAACACTCATGGACACCAAACTGCTCGATATTCTCGCTTGCCCGATCTGCAAAGGCCCGCTCAAGCTCAGCGCCGACAAAACCGAGCTGATCAGTAAGGGCGCCGGCCTGGCTTACCCGATCCGTGATGGCATCCCGGTGATGCTGGAGAGCGAAGCCCGTACCCTGACCACCGATGAGCGCCTGGATAAATGACCACCGCCTTTACCGTTATTATTCCTTCGCGTTACGCGTCGACCCGCCTGCCGGGCAAACCGCTGCACTTGATCGGCAACAAGCCGATGATCCAGCTGGTGTGGGAGCAGGCCTGCAAAAGCAGCGCCGAGCGCGTTGTAATTGCCACCGATGACCCGCGCATCATCGAAGCCTGCAAGGGTTTTGGTGCCGAAGCGGTGCTGACCCGCGAAGACCACAACTCCGGCACCGACCGTCTGGCCGAAGTCGCCACGCAGTTGGGCCTGGCGCCCGATGCAATCGTGGTCAATGTGCAGGGCGACGAGCCGTTGATCCCGCCGAGCGTGATCGACCAAGTGGCCGCCAACCTGGCGGCGCATGGCGAAGCGCGTATGGCGACGTTGGCTGAGCCAATCGAAGACATCGACACGCTGTTCAACCGCAACGTGGTGAAAGTGGTCAGCGACATCAATGGCCTGGCGCTGACGTTCAGCCGGTCGATCCTGCCTTGGGCGCGAGACGCCTTCGCCAAGCACCCCGACGTATTGCCGGAGGGTGTGCCGTACCGCCGCCACATCGGCATCTACGCCTACCGCGCCGGTTTCTTGCATGATTTCGTCAGTTGGGGCCCGTGCTGGCTGGAAAGCACTGAGTCGCTGGAGCAACTGCGTGCCTTGTGGCACGGCGTGCGCATCCACGTAGGCGACGCCCTCGAAGCGCCCCCAGCAGGTGTTGACACTCAGGAAGACCTTGAGCGCGTCCGTCGCGTTCTGGGGGCCTGATGGAGGTTCTGTTTGTCTGCTTGGGCAATATCTGCCGCTCGCCGACTGCCGAGGGCGTCCTGCGGCATAAGTTGCGCGAAGCGGGGCTGGCCGGCCAAGTCGAAGTAGCGTCAGCCGGGACGGGCGAATGGCACGTCGGTAACCCGCCGGACCAGCGCAGCCAACGTGCGGCACGGGTGCGCGGTTATGACCTGTCGGCGCAACGTGCCCAACAGGTCTCTCGCGCCGACTTTGCGCGTTATGACCTGATCCTCGCCATGGACCATAGCAACCTGCGCAACCTCAAGGCCTTGCAGCCGGCGCAAGGCAAGGCGGAGCTGGACGTGTTCCTGCGCCGCTACGACGGCGAAGTGGAAGAAGTGCCAGACCCTTACTACGAAGGCGAACAAGGCTTTGAACGGGTGCTCGATCTGATCGAGCGTGCATGTGACCTGTTGGTGATCGAATTGAAGGGGCGGTTATGAGCCTGCACGTGCTTGCGCAGGTATCGCTCAAGCCATTCAACAGCTTTGGCATCGACGTACGCGCCCAATGGTTCGCAGAGGCGCGCAGCGACGCCGAGGTGCGCGAAGCCTTGGCCTACGCCGCCGCCCAAGCGTTGCCGCTGCTGGTGATCGGCGGTGGCAGCAATTTGCTGTTGACCCAAGACATACAGGCGTTGGTGTTGCGCATGGCCACCCAAGGCATTCGAGTGCTCCAGGATGATGGCCTGCACGTGGTAGTCGAGGCTGAAGCGGGCGAAGCCTGGCACCCCTTTGTGCTGTGGACCCTGGAACACGGTTTTTGCGGTTTGGAAAACCTCAGCCTGATCCCCGGCACCGTCGGCGCCGCGCCAATGCAGAACATTGGCGCTTACGGCGTGGAGATCAAGGATGTGTTTGCCGGCCTGACCGCGCTGGATCGTCAAACCGGCGAACTGCGCGACTTCAGCCTGGCAGAATGCAACTTCGCCTATCGCGACAGTCTGTTCAAGCACGAAACCGGGCGCTGGCTGATCCTGCGCGTGCGTTTTGCCTTGAGCCGCGTCAGCCACTTGAAACTCGACTACGGCCCCGTGCAACAGCGCTTGGCCGGGCAGGGCATCACTGAGGCGACGCCCAGCGATGTCAGCCGCGCCATTTGCAGCATTCGCCGTGAAAAATTGCCGGACCCGGCTGAGTTGGGTAATGCAGGCAGCTTCTTCAAAAACCCGCTGGTGTCCAAGGCGTTGGCCGCAGAACTACAGGCGAAGTATCCCGACCTGGTGGCGTACCCGCAGCCTGACGGGCAAATGAAGCTTGCCGCCGGTTGGCTGATCGATAAGGCAGGCTGGAAAGGCTTTCGTGAAGGCGATGCGGGCGTGCATAAAATGCAGGCACTGGTGCTGGTCAACTATGGCGCCGCCACCGGGCAGGATATTGCCAACCTGGCGCTGCGTATCCAGCAGGATATTGCTCAACGCTTCAAGGTGACTCTGGAAATGGAACCCAACCAGTACTGAGCCTGTAACCGCGCGAAACAAAAATGCCCCGTATCTTTCGATACGGGGCATTTTTTATAGCACTAACAATCAATCATCGCGGCTCATGATGCCGAAGATCTGCAACAGGCTGATGAACAGGTTGTAGATCGATACATACAGGCTAACGGTCGCCATGATGTAGTTACGCTCACCGCCATGGATGATCGCGCTGGTCTGGAACAGGATGCACACAGAGGAGAACAGCACGAAACCTGCGCTGATCGCCAACTGCAGGCCGCTGATCTGAAAGAACATGCCCGCAACCACTGCCGCCAGCAACACAAAGAAGCCTGCGGTAATGAAACCACCCAGGAAGCTCATGTCCTTGCGGCTGATCAGCACGTAAGCCGACAGACCACCAAACACCAGCGCCGTCATCGCGAACGCCGAGCTGACCACTTCCGCGCCGCCAGCCATGCCTAGGTAACGGTTAAGGATAGGGCCGAGGATAAAGCCCATGAAACCGGTCAAGGCAAACGCCGACACCAAGCCCCACGCCGAGTCACGCAGCTTGTTGGTCAGGAAAAACAGACCGTAGAAGCCGATCAACACGACAAAGATATTCGGGTAGCCAACGCGCATTTGCTGCGCCACGAACGCCATCACGCCGCTGAATGCGAGCGTAAGGGCGAGCAAGCCATAGGTATTGCGCAAGACGCGGCTGACTTCAAGCTGCTCAGCCTGCGCGTTGCCATTCACTGCGTAATTCTGTTCGCGCATGGCGACACTCCTTCAGTTTTGAAACGTTCAGTCGCAAAGATCATAACAGACGCTCTGTAACAAGCGATGGCGAGAGTTTGACAGTGTGTTTCATTCGGGTATTATGGCGCCCGCTGAGGCAGGAAGGTCTACTATAATCCTGTGATGCAAAAGGGAAATTGGCAGAGTGGTTGAATGCACCGGTCTTGAAAACCGGCGAACGTTAATAGCGTTCCCAGGGTTCGAATCCCTGGTTTCCCGCCAAGATTTACACGAGAGCCCCGCGAAAGCGGGGCTTTTGCGTTTCTGGGGTTTGGGATTGGGCTGAGCGCAGAAGGCGGGCGTTCATGCTCTAGCCTTCCACACTCTCCGGCGGCATATATCGGCCATTTTGCGGCCATGAAAATCCACTCATCTTGCTAGATGTCGAAAAGCCATCACTCATATACACTTCGCGCCGGCCGTACCTCGGCCGTGCCAATGAAGGCGCAATGGAGTGATGGTATGAAGATGGGGAAGGTGGCGGGCGCCACCGTTTTTGCTGCAATGATTGCCTTGGGCGGCTGCGCAAGTATCGTCAGCGATAGCAAGCCTAAGGTAGGGCTGTATAGCCTGCCGACAAATGCCAACTACGTCATCAAAGATAGCAACGGAGGCGTGGTACTAAAGGGCGTTACGCCGGGCGCGGCAATTTTGGAGACGAGCCGAGGCTACTTTAAAAGCCAGAGCTATACCGTGACCTTCCAGAAGGACGGCTATACAGAAACGACTGTTCCTCTGAAATCCACAGTGAGTGGCTGGTACTGGGGGAACCTGCTGATTGGCGGCTTGATCGGCATGCTAATCGTCGACCCGCTGACAGGCGCCATGTACACGCTGCCTGATGACGCTACTGGAAAGCTGAACGCCGTAATGCTCCCACTTGCATTGCAACCGCAAGCCTCGGCTACTGCGCAATAAACCGCAGGCAAAGCAAAGCCCGCTTAGTGGCGGGCTATCCTTGCGTGTTGATCATTCGCGCCAGCGCGCGGCGTCTGCACGTCTCAAATTGAGTTTAATCACCGACAGGCTTCAGCCCCGACGTAATAAGCGATCGAGCCCGGTACGATTGTCGCCATAAGCGCATCTGGTTTCGAGGCCTTCATCTGTTCGATCGTGTCGCCACTGCCCAAGTACTTGACCGTACTTTGTGAACAGTTGTAGAGGCGCTTCGAGTAACTGACCCCGCTGGGGCCTTCGCGCTTGGTGGTAATCGTGCGCTGATTGCCTGAGGCGTCCTTTTGCAGGACGCTATAGTGGGCTTTTGAGTCAGACGGCACTGACAGTGCTTGTTCGTCGGCGAATGCTGGTGCGCACGCAAGTATGCAGAGGGCGAATATCCTGTATTTCATTGTTAGCTCCATTTTGAGTCTTGCATCAATTCTGCAATGCCCGCACCACTACGCCCACGCTACGGTAGTGCGCGCTCACTGCCTCGACAGGGTAGCTCGGCTTAAGCGGTTTGCCCTCTCTGTTGTGCCTTTTATTTCAGTCGTAAAAATGGCTTTTCGATCAGGTACCAACTCGCCAGGCACAGCGGAATAAGTGTAGCAATCATTAGCGTGATAAGCGTGACTGCAGAGGTTACGCCACACACGACGGTGAGATATAGCAACACCGGCATATGGTATATATAAATGCCATAACTTATATCCGGAATGCGAACAGGCAACACCTGTCGACCCGCCATGCCTGCCCATACGGTAGCGAAGGCTTGAAGTACGGGGGGTGAAGACGTGCCCCACCAACAGATGCCAATAAAAAACAGCCAAGGCAAAATATTGCCTAATTTTAAAAGTATGAGGCTGTAAATGTACGTTAGATTCCCGACAAAAAAAGCCGGCGCGAGAAATGAGAGTATTTGTGTGAGTGGGCTAAGCCCGGAATGGACCACGTACGCTGAGAGGGCTGATGACACGGCGAGGAGCGCCCAGATGAAGATTGGTTTTTTATAAGCGCCAACCGTCCAGAGCAGGGCCAGGCATAAATAGGCCAATTCCTCCCACGCCAATGACCACACGGGTGCGTTGGCAAGGCCCGGAAAGTCGTACAGTCCACCGGAAATCCACATTATAAAAGACGCTTCAACGAACGTCCGGTCAAACAGTAAAAAACCTAATACGAATGACGTGACAAGTGCTGAAAATATGCGTAATGCGCGTTTTTTTGTGAAGATGACCCATGATCCTGAGGTGGCGTAGCTTTTAAGTAAAAGGAAACCACTGACTGCAAGAAAGGCGGGGACGGCCATTATAAAGCCTGGCCAGCCCACCGTTGGATCAATCACCGGCCACCCATGCGCGACAACAACTTCTAACGCTAAAAGTAGTCGAACTAAATCAAAACCAGGATAGCGGGTTAGCTTTATCGAATTTATTTGAGGCACGCAGATTCCTTTTCTTATGAGCGGCATCCTACTCTATCTATACCGCTAGAACCGACCCGCACACTTTTCCCGCTCTTTTTTCGCCTACGCAGGTGGGCGCCCTGCAGTTGGCCAACCGTATGGTGATGGCCCCGGTGACACGCAGCCGGATGGCCGACGACGGCGTACCCAACGAATTGCACGCTACGTACTACGCCCAGCGAGCCAGCGCCGGCCTGATTATCGCCGAAGCCACTAACATTTCTGCTCAAGGTCGTGGTTGCGCGATGACGCCTGACATCTGGACTGACGCACAGGTAGCAGGCTGGAAAAAAATAACAGATGCGGTGCACGCGGCGGGCGGCAAAATCGTCAGCCAGCTCTGGCACGTCGGCCGTTTTTCCGGCACCCAATTGCAGCCGAATGGTGAAGCCCCAGTCGCTTCATCGGCGATCAAAGCCGAGGGCGGCACTTACACCGACAAGGCTTTTGTCGAGGTGTCGATGCCGCGTGCGCTGGAGACAGCCGAGATCCCCGGCATCATCGAGCAGTACAAGCGCGCCACCGCCACCTCGCGCACCGTGCCTGAGGGCGTGGACCGGTCGCGCTGAGCGCGCAGTTCGAAGGGGCGTTTATCGGCAACAACAACTATGACCTGCAGATGGCGCTTGAGCGCCGGGCGCAGGGCCGGATTGACGCGGTGGCGTTCGGTAGCCTGTGAGCTGAATTCACGATTGCTCAACGTGGCTTTACCTCACGCGCGCGAAGCGAAGACTTCCTTGAGTACCGGCACCGCCGACATCGCCTTTGGCCAGCCCACATAGAACGCCAAGTGCGTCACCACCTCGGCGGCCTGGGCGTGGCTGAGGCCGTTGTCCATGGCGCGGTTGAGGTGGAACGGCAACTGCGCCGCCTGGCCTTGGGCGATAAGCGCTGCAACGGTGACCAGGCTGCGGTCACGCGCACTGAGGGTGCTTTGTCGCCAAAGGTCACCGAACAACACGTCATTTGTGTAGCGCGCGAGCTCCGGCGCGACCTCGCCAACCCCGGCTTCGACGGCGGCGCGGCGTTTTACTTCGCTGTCCGGGTCAAGTGTCAGCGCGGCGCCTGGGGGTGGCGAGATCTGCTCGGCGGGGATATTTCGCTCGCTGAAGACTTGCTTGGCCACGCCGGCCGCCGACATTGCGTTGGGCCAGCCGGCGTAGAACGCCAAGTGGGTAACCAATGCGCTGATCTCACTGGGCTTGAGGCCATTGTCGAGCCCCAGTTTGATGTGCCCGGTGAGTTGCGGGGTCTGGCCGCTGGCGATCAGCGCAGACAAGGTGATCAGGCTGCGGTCTCGCGGTGTCAGCTCTGCGCGTTTCCACACTTCGCCGAACAGCAATTCGGTGGTGTAGGCGTAAAGCTGTGGGGTGACTTCGAGCACTTCCGGTGACGGCTTTGGATCAGGCCGCGGCTGCCCCTGGTCGGCGTCCACGGCAGCGGCGAAGAGGAGGGTGGCGAAGGTGGTCGCGCGGAGCATTTTCATCGAGTGTCCCCATTGGCGTGTCGAAACGAATAGACCTGCCCATGGTAGGCAACCACGACCTATTGATTAAGAGGCATAACCTGCATGGCGTCATGAGTTCGGCTCATCAATGCAGTGTGATCTGATGTAGGCTTACAGCGATCAGTTTATGAATGAGGTTCATCAATGGCGCGCGAAGGATACGGCGACCTTTTGGCATTTGTGGCGGTGGCGCGCGAGTGCAGCTTTACCCGTGCGGCTGCACAGCTCGGTGTGTCGCAGTCGGCGCTGAGCCACACCATTCGCGCGCTTGAAGCCCGGCTGGGCGTGCGTTTGCTCACGCGCACCACGCGCAGTGTGGCGCCAACCGAAGCCGGCGAGCAGCTCTTCAACAAGCTCGCGCCGCGCTTCGACGAGATTGAGGCCGACCTTGCCGAAGTGGTCGAGCTGCGCGATTCGCCGCGCGGCACACTGCGCATCTCGGCCACCGACTACGCGGCAAACGCAGTGCTGTGGCCGCGCCTGGCGGATTTTATGCCGCGCTACCCCGATATCAACATCGAAATCACCACCGACTATGGCCTGACCGATATTGTCGCCGAGCGCTATGACATGGGCGTGCGCTTGGGCAACCAGGTTGCCCAAGACATGATTGCCGTTCGAATCGGCCCCGACCTGCGCATGGCGATGGTTGCATCGCCGGCGTATCTGCAAACGCACCCGGCGCCTCGGGAGCCGAACGACTTGGCCGCGCACAACTGCATCAATCTCAGGCTGCCCACGCATGGCGGTTGCTACCCATGGGAGTTGGCCAACGGTGAGCGTGAGTTACAGGTTCGGGTGCGCGGCCAACTGACGTTCAATGGCACGTACCCGATGCTCGCGGCGGCGTTGGATGGCTGCGGTGTGGCGTATCTGCCTGAAGATCTGGTTAAGGCACACGTTGCCGCCGGGCGCTTGTGCTGGGTGCTGGAAGCGTGGTTTCCGACCTTTCCGGGTTTGCACATCTACTACCCGAGCCGACGGCAGTCGTCACGCGCGCTGGCGCTGGTAGTGGAGGCTCTGCGCTACACGGCACCCACCATTCATGAGTGAGCCTCATGGCCGTATCCTTTTTTTGCGCCTTAATCACCCCAGCCAATCGGTCTAGGATCAATCGATCTTTTGAACGCCGTTGAGGGTTAATGATGAATTACCGTTATCTGGGCCGCAGTGCCTTGAAAGTGTCGCCTTTGTGCCTGGGCGCAATGATGTTCGGCGGCGAGACCGACGAAGTCACCAGCCAGCGCATCATCGACAAGGCCGGTGCCGCCGGCATCAACTTCATTGACACCGCAGATGCTTATCACGGCGGGCGCTCCGAAGAGGTGGTGGGGCGCGCCATTGCAGCGCAGCGTGATAACTGGGTGCTGGCGACCAAATTCGGCTACCCGTCGTCGGCTGAGGCTGGCCCGAATCAACAGGGCCAGTCACGCAAGTGGATCATGCAGAACGTCGAGGCCAGCCTGAAACGTCTGGGCACAGACTACATCGACATCCTGTATTTCCACCGCACCCTGAGCGATGCGCCGATGGAAGAGGGCTTGCGCGCAATCGACGACCTGATTCGCCAGGGCAAGATTCGTTATTACGGCGCGTCCAACTTCCACGGCTGGAAAATCGCCGAGATGGTGCGCATCGCCGATTCGTTGGGCATCCAGCGGCCGACCGTCAGCCAACCGTTGTACAACATCGTCAACCGTATTGCTGAAGTCGAGCAACTGCCAGTCGCCGGTCACTATGGCCTTGGCGTAGTCCCTTACAGCCCGCTCGCACGCGGTGTGCTCAGCGGCAAGTACCCGGTGGACGCGCCGCCGCCGGCTGACACGCGCGCAGGGCGCGGTGACAAGCGTATCCAGCAGACTGAATGGCGCCCTGAGTCGTTGAAGATTGCGCAAACCATCGCCCAGCATGCGGCCGATCGCGGCACCACGTCAGTCGCGTTTGCCATCGCTTGGGTACTCAAGAATCAGCTGATCAGTGCGGCGATCGCCGGCCCTCGCACTGAGGCTCACTGGGACAGCTACCTGCAAGCGTTAGGGCTGGAGCTTGGGCCGGATGACGAAAAACGGGTCGACAGCCTGGTGGTGCCGGGCCATGCGTCCACCCACGGTTTCACCGACCCGGGCTACCCGGTCGAAGGGCGCAAAGTCAGCTGAGCGCACTAAGGCCAAGGGGAGGGCGTTCGCGTTAGCGGTCAACCCTCTCCTGCAAATGCGCAGGGTAGCGATCACCCGCAACCTTGATCTGCTCCAGTTGCGTTGCGATGGCAGCCAGATCGGTGTTGTTCAGAACGAGGCTGGCGGCACCGATATTCTCTTCCAGTCGATTCAGTTTGGTGGTGCCTGGGATGGGCACGATCCAGGGTTTTTGCGCCAACAGCCACGCCAACGCAACCTGCGCACGGGTTGCGCCTTTACCCTCGGCGATTTGACCGAGCACTTCGACCAGTTTCGCATTGGCCTTACGGTTTTCTTCGGTGAAGCGCGGCACCAGATTACGGAAGTCGTCGTGCGCAAATTTTGTATCGGCGTCGATGGCGCCGGTCAAAAAACCCTTGCCCAGCGGGCTGAACGGAACGAAGCCGATTCCGAGTTCTTCCAGTACCGGCAGAATCGCCTCTTCAGGCTCACGCCACCATAACGAATACTCACTTTGCAGCGCGGCAACGGGCAGCACGGCGTGCGCGCGGCGGATAGCCTCAGGCCCGGCTTCCGACATGCCAAAGTGCAGCACTTTGCCTGCTTCGACCAGTTGCTTTACCGCCCCTACAACCTCCTCAATCGGAACCTGCGGGTCAATGCGGTGCTGGTAGAGCAGCTCGATGCGGTCAGTCTTGAGCCGCTTCAGCGAGGCTTCGACCACGGCTTTGATGGTCTCGGGGCGGCTGTCGAGGCCTTCAGCCGTCAGGCCATTTTTGAAACCGAATTTGGTTGCGATAACCACCTGATCGCGGATAGGCGCCAATGCTTCGCCCAGCAGTTCTTCGTTGGTGTACGGGCCATACGCCTCGGCGCTGTCGAAGAAATTCACGCCCTTGTCGAACGCGCTACGGAGCAGCGAAATCGCTGCTTTACGTTCCAGGGCGGGGCCATACGCGAAACTCAGGCCCATGCAGCCCAAGCCTATAGAGGACACTTCCAAACCGCTTCTGCCGAGCTGACGTTTCAGCATCTTTCGTCTCCTTCGCAAAGTTGTAATGCACAGGTACACTTTAGATTCCTGTGCATTGCTCAACAATTGGCACATCGCTTCATGAGTACCTGAGGAAAATTCACCAATGATCCGCGCTGGCCTACCCGAGTTGACCGCATTTGTCGCTATCGCTGAGCAACGCAGTTTCAGCGGCGCGGCCAAGATTCTGGGTGTGTCGGCCTCGGCGCTTAGCCACTCCATGCGCGGGCTTGAATCGCGCCTGCAACTGCGCTTGTTCAACCGAACCACGCGCTCGGTCGCCTTGACCGAGGCCGGTGAGCAACTTTTTTTGCGCGTGCAGCCGCTGTTGGGCGAACTCGAATGCGCGGTTAACGACGTCACCTCAGAGCGCAATACGCCCTCGGGCCTGATCCGCCTGAGCGCATCCGAGTCGTCATTCAAACCTCTGCTCCGTCACGTGATGCCGCAATTTCTTCAGGACAATCCGCAGATCCATATCGAGTGCGTGGCCGATAGCCGCCTGGTGGATATTGTCGCTGATGGTTTCGATGCAGGTATTCGCCTATATGACGACGTGCCGCGCGACATGATCGCGGTGCGCTTCGGCGCTGATGTGCGATTTGCCGCAGTGGCTTCTCCCGCCTACCTGAGTCGGCACCCGGCGCCAGTGGCACCCCACGACCTAAAAGCGCATCGATGCATCCGGTTCCGCTTCGCCAGCGGCACGCTGTTTCGCTGGGACCTGGATCATCTGGGCCGATCCGCCAGCATTGATGTCGATGGGCCAATGACGATGGATAACCTCAATTTAATGACGGAGGCGGCGCTGGCTGGCATCGGCATTGCGTGGCTGCCGGAACACCAGGTTGAAGACCACTTGCAGGCCGGTCGCCTGGTGCATCTGTTGCCGGATTGGGGGCCGTACTATTCAGGCGCCTGTCTTTACTATCCCGCTAACCGGCATCCACCGATGGCCTTGCGAATGTTCGTCGAGGCGCTACGCGAATGGGCGCGTAGCCAGGAAATAAACAATCCCGGCACATGCTGATCCACAGCTGATTGATCGTTCCCGCGCTCTGCGCGGGAATGCGTCCCGTGACGCTCCGCGTCACATTGCACAGGCATCGAGAGTTTCCTCTATAGCGGGACTCAGAGCGTCTGAGGCAGCATTGCCACGCAGAGCATGGGAACAATCATGACGAGAATTCGCGACCGATTGTCCGCGCATCACGCCCGCTAAGTAATCGAATCGATGTCGAATGTATATGGCCCACTGCTGCGGGAGGCGAACATCGAAGCGACATCGTCCGGCTCGGGAATCATCGCAATTTGCACCTGCAGTGTGTTCTCCCGCTGGCCCTTCCAGCGTTGCAGAGCGGCTTCCAGGTTGGGCGAGTGCGCCGCGCTGCCGTAAACATCCACCCGCCTCAGTGCGCGCACGCGTAATCGTTCAAGCCGCTGCAGTGAATCTTGCAGCTTGTAATACTCGCCGGACAACTCGGTCACCGTTTGCAGGTACTCGGGGTCGTTGTTGCAATAGCGCAGCGTGTCCATTGTTCGCTTGCGTTGGTCGTACACCTTGCTGCGCATGGTCGTCAGTGCCGACGCCACCACATCATATTCACGTTTAGTCACCACCGTGCCCTTGGTTTCCTCGGTTTGTTGCCAGCGTCTAAAGGTTGCCCAGGAAAACGGGATATAGGCCCCCGGTATACTGTGATCAGCAAAGCTCATGGCCTGATCGATAAAACCACCCCGAAACGGCAGGTCGCCGTCCTTGGCCAGCGCACGCGTGCACGCGGCCTCTTCAATGGAGTCACACCCCGGGTTCCAGAGAATCGACGAAATTTGCTTTTCGTTGAAGTTCACCGGCATAAAGTGATGCAACGTGCCGTGATGCTCATAGGGCGCGCCACCCACACGAACCAGGCCTGCGACGAAAATCAAAATACCTAACACCGGGTTGGTAATAAAAAGTCCCGCAAGCCCGGTAATCCAAATGCTTCGCCGTGCATTCATCCACGGTGCGGGTACGCCGGGGATCATGTCGTTGTTGTTGACCATGCGGTGGTGGGTCAGCGGCTCGGCAGCGGCGACGAATGTGGCATCACCTACACGCGGCGATCCGTAGGTGTAGAGGAGAACGTCGTAGTTCTTGGTTTTATCAGATCGCAATGCTTCCGCCAGCAGTAAAGCAATCGCACCGCCCAGGCTGTGGCCGCTGATAATGATTTTTTGGTCGATGTGAAACCTATTCAGATAGTCCTGAACAAACTTTTTTAACGCCTTATACGCATCGTAAAAGCCATGATGGACGTTCCCTTTCCCCTCGCTGAAAGGAACTTGTGCTGCATCCGCATCACGCCACCAATCTGACAACTCCAATGTTCCACGGATAGCGATCAAAATCACCTCATCATGATGGGTAATGAACGCCTGCGTGCTCTTGCCGCTTAGCCAGTACTCGCTGGTGTCATCAAAAAAATGCAGATTGGCAGGATGTTCCTGAATGTCGCTCGGCTTGTTTTGCTCATATAGGGTTGGGTCGAACGGTAAAATCTCAAAGCGCTTCGAGTAAGGAACTTCCTCATACAGTGGGTAGAAACGGTGAACCGGCGACTGCGAACTGTCTACCTTCCAGCTTTCTCGATAGTTGGGAAGCGCTTCACCAAAAAAGTTACCCACACTGGGTTCCAGTGGAAAGCTCACGGTGTCCACAGGTTCTTTGGCGGGTTTTTGGCCGAAATCGTTATAGCTCAGGTTCGACATGATTGCGAGCTGGTAAAGGTTGAGTGCGCTGAAGGCATTGTCGGTTGAGAGCATGGGCCTGAATGCACGCAGGGGGCGAACTTGTAGTAGCGTGTGCCGGTTAGACAGCAGCCCGACACCCTTCAGAGATAACGGCTCTGGACTAAGCCTCAGTTCATCAAGTGCTCTGATTAAGAGGTCATTCGGTGGGTATTTACGTTTAAGGGGCGGCGGTAAATGCGCGCGCTGTTTGACCAAGTCCCGCGCTTCCACTTGGATAAATGTGTCTCCCGCTTTTAACGCGGGGTTGTGTTCGGCAGGGAATCCATCTTTGTGAAAGAAGCGGGTTTGTTCGGCGCGGACTTGGAGTTCGGTGATTGGGAGTGGATAAAATTCACGTTTGATCAAGTTGCGGTACAAATCTTCGCTTCCGTCATATGCAGTGTCAAAACTGAGTGCAACTGGCCCACGGTAGCAGTCTTCAATTTTGGCAAACCCTTGGGCGTCTAAGGCTCCGGAATATTTCTGTTCTGCGCTGTCTTGAAGGGTATAAGCAAGACCAGCGTAGGATTTACCATCACCGAACTCGTCCACCAACTGAAAACTTACACAGTGGCCTCTTAACGGGCAGGCAAGCATCTTGTCGCTAAAAGCCGGCTTATGTGAATCTTCCATCGGTTTATACGAACCCATCGGTGATGTCCTTATTCGGTGCAGTTGGGATAGATGGTGCAGTTACTTCCATCAGGCATTTTGAAAGGTATGAAGTCCTTGGTATTTCCCCGGCAAAATCCGTAAAAGTCGTCGGGTCCTTTACCCATACAACGCTTCCATCCATTTGGAAATTTAATCCAACTGTCACCAACTGCTGGAAGCTCTTCTTTCGACACCGTCAGCACCATTTTCACTGTCTTGCCCGCTAACTGATCACGCTGCAACGCAGCACCCGCAAGCTGTTTTTGCACAATGCCGTTAGCGTCTAGCGCTCGGCACTCCAGTATTTTGACGATGTAGCGACGTGGACCTGTAGTGCGGAAAAACCACTGACACTGGCCTTGAAAGATCAGCGGTCCCAAGGTAGGGAAAGGGCGAACTGTTTCTGACGGCTCGTCGCGTATTGATAAACCGGCCCTTTGCAGACTCATCTCCAGTTCACGCTCGCCCCACTTCCCCTCGATGTGTAGCACAACCTTTTTCAGAACCATTGAACAGCCCTTCGCTGTGTCTGTGAGCGGTAGTTGCAGTTCCACAAGGTTCGCCGCGTTGCGTTCCTTGCTGCGAAAAGCTTTACGCTTAGAGCACATCTCACCTGATTCTGATTCGTAATGTGTAACCGCACCAACAGTAAAGTTTTCCGGTAATTCAGCCTGAAAAGTGAAACTCTTTGGCTGCACTATTGAGCAGCCCGAAACGACCAACGCCATCGCGCTAGCAAATATGAATCTAAGGTAGTGGGGCGTAACGTGTCGTACGCACATCATGCGGATTGCTCCAGTGACATAGGTTTATACGAGCCCATTTTTATGTCCTTATTCAGTGCAGTTGGGATAGACGGTGCAGTTACGTCCATCAGGCATTTTGAAATCGGTAAAGGTCGGTGGAGCCTGGCAGCGAAAAGTCTCTTTCGTTTCGACGCAAGGCTTCCAACCCTTTGGTGTTTCTAGCCATGAACGCCCAAAGTACGGCGTTTCCTCTTTCGCCACCGTCAGTACCATTTTCACGGTCTTTCCCGCTAACTGATCACGTTGCAACGCTGCACCCGCAAGCTGTTTTTGCACAACTCCATTTGCGTCTAGCGCTCGGCACTCTAGGATTTTCCTGATATAGCGTTTCGGCCCCGCCGTGCGGAAAAACCACTGGCACTGCGCCTGAAAGACAAACGGTCCCGAAATAGGGAAAGGGCGAACTGTTTCTGAAGGCTCGTCGCGTATTAATATACTGGCCTGTTGTAGACTCATGTCCAGTTCACGCGTGCCCCACTGCCCCGTTATATGTAGCACAACTTTTTTCAGAACCATTGAACAGCCCTTCGCTGTGTCTGTGAGCGGTAGCTGCAGTTCCACAAGGTTCGCCGCGTTGCGTTCCTTGCTGCGAAAAGCTTTACGCTTAGAACACATCTCACCAGATACAGATTCATAATGCGTAACCGCACCAACAGTAAAGTTTTCCGGCAATTCAGCCTGAAAAGTGAAACTCTTTGGCTGCACTATTGAGCAGCCCGAAACGACCAACGCCATCGCGCTAGCAAGTATTAATCTAATATAGTGGGGCGTAACGTGTCGTATGCACATCATGCGGATTGCTCCAGTGACATAGGTTTATACGAGCCCATTGTTTTATGTCCTTATTCAGTGCAGTTGGGGTATACGGTGCAGTCACGTCCATCAGGCATTTTGAAAGGTTTGAATTGAGGTGGATTTACACACAGCTCTTCAATGTCGCGACCCCAATTACCCTTGCACGGTTTCCATCCACTAGTCGTTTTTATCCAGTAGCGGTCAAAATAAGGCTTTTCTTCTTTTGCCACCGTCAGCACCATTTTCACTGTCTTGCCCGCTAACTGATCACGCTGCAACGCAGCACCCGCAAGCTGTTTTTGCAAAACGCCATTTGCGTCTAGCGCTCGGCACTCTAGAATTTTCCTGATATACCGTTTCGGTCCTGCCGTGCGGAAAAACCACTGGCACTGCGCCTGAAAGACAAGCGGTCCCGAAATAGGGAAAGGGCGAACTGTTTCTGAAGGCTCGTCGCGTATTAATATACTGGCCTGTTGTAGACTCATGTCCAGTTCACGCGTGCCCCACTGCCCCGTTATATGTAGCACAACTTTTTTCAGAACCATTGAACAGCCCTTCGCTGTGTCTGTGAGCGGTAGCTGCAGTTCCACAAGGTTCGCCGCGTTGCGTTCCTTGCTGCGAAAAGCTTTACGCTTAGAGCACATCTCACCAGATACAGATTCATAATGCGTAACCGCACCAACAGTAAAGTTTTCCGGCAATTCAGCCTGAAAAGTAAAGCTCTCCGTCTGCACTATCGAACAGCCCGAAAATACCAACGCCATTGCGCACGCAAACAAGCCCCGAAAGCACTGCGGATTAACCCGACCTAAAACCCTCACACTGATGACTCCCCAGACCAAAACTTCACTTCATTAAACAGGCGCTCGAAGTGAACCTGCGGTGCTTCGCCGTTATGAGGTAACCAATTTTTTATAAGCGGCGGCTCAGCTTCATTTAATTTACTGATAATCAAAAAATGCACCTGTTCAGGCGCCGACCATCCCCACTCCTGAGCCTGCGAGAGTTGTTCCGTCAGCCACTCGCCGGGGTCGTGGCGTTGGCTGAGTCGCATCAGGTCGTCGCTGTGTTCTGCCCACAGATACCGGTAAATATTCGACTGAAGCATCTCCATCGACAGGCTCGCCGGCACTGGAACGCTCAGCCACGGCGGGTCGGCAGGCAGCGGGTGTTCGCCGGGAGCCGGGTTGTGGGCGATTTCCCAGCCTGCGCCGTGCCAATAACACACACTGATCGCCGGCCCGAGGTACGCAGGGCGTGCCTCTTCCGGCATATGCCGCACCGCTCGGCCGAGCACGCGGTTATCGTGAAAACGGTACAGCGCTTGGTTGGGCCGTGTGCCGGTAACCACGCGCTCGCGCCAGTGCTGGCTCAGCGCAGGCAGGTCATCCTTGCCAATACTCGCCAGCCAGCCCCAATTGCGCTCGGGCACCTGCACGAGTTCTGTGATGCGCTCATCGTCCGGGTGGTCGACGTGGAGTATTAAAGGCCCCGCATCGGCCAAATCGCAGGCTTGGGTTTCCCGGTATACGTTGCGGTGCTGATCAGGTGTGCGGGTGTTCAGCAAGGCGTGGCGGGCGCCGAGTTGGCTCTCCGAGCCGAGGATCAGGCACAGCGTGCGGTCGAGTGTTAGCTGTTCGAGCATCCATTGCCGAGGGCAGGTGGCCGTCATGCTGTCATTCCTTGGGGCAGGCAAAGGCCGTTCTTGCAGGCCTCGCAAAGCGGGCACGCGTCAGCGCCTTTGACGTTGCTGGCGGTTGTCAGCAACGCTTGCGTCGGGGCGAGTATTGGCAGTTCGGGTGTGTTCGACAGCGCCGTCGCTATGCCCGGCAATAGTGGTTTGGCGGGCGTTCCTCGCGCAGGAGCCCCGCCGATTTGAATCTCGCTACTGCTGAAAATACCGTCAGGGCCTATCACGATGTGTTGGCCACCGCCTTTGAAGGTAATGCTGGCCCCGGCATCAATGATGATGTTGGCCCCGGATTTGAGGTGCACTTCTCGGCCGGCTTCAATCACCAGCGTTTGACCCACACGGGTATGGCTGCTGCTGGCGACCTGCAAATGGTCGTTAGCCTTGAGCTGGACTTTGCGGTCAGCGCTGACGGTGCGGTGTTCTTGCGCCCCGAGCAGCGTGGTGCTGTTGCCGTGGATGGTTTGCCTGCGCTCGTTACCCACCTCCAGTCGGCTGTCATTGATGACCTTTTGCTCCATGTCGCGCTGAGCCCGCAGGTAAATCAGCTCCTGGCCGCTGCGGTCTTCAATCGACAGCTCGTTGTAGCCGCCACTCGCCGGAGAGCTTTGGCTACGCAGCACGGTTTTGGTTTTGTTCTCGGGCAACGGGTATGGCACCGGCGTGAGCTGGTAAGGCACACACCCGGTAATCAGCGGGTTGTCGGGGTTACCTTCCAGGTAGGTCACCACCACTTCCATGCCGACGCGCGGGATGGTCACGCAACCAAAACTATCGCCCGCCCAACTGGATGAGACCCGCAGCCAACGGCTGCTTTTGTCGCTGCCCAATTCGGCGCGGTCCCAGTGGAACTCAACTTTGACCCGCCCGTGGTCATCACAGAAAATTTCCTGGCCCTCAGGACCCGTGACACGGGCGGTCTGGCTGACCAACACCGACGTGCGCGAGACCAGCGGCGGGCGGTAGAAAATGTCCCACGGGATCGCGTTGAAGCTGTTTCGGTAACCTTGGGTAAAGCCGTCTTCGGGTTTAGCCTCATCGCTGATTGCTTCTTCAAGCACCTGCGGTTGTTTGCCGGAGTGGGTCACATTGAGCAACAACCACAACTCATTGCACTGCGCACGCGGATGCTCAGTCAGGTTAAAGAAGTAACCACTGCGCAGGGTTGGCTGGTCGCTTTTGCCCTCGGCCAACTGGTAGTCGGCGCGGTGTCGCTCCAGGGCTTGTCGGGCCAGCTGCTTGCCGAGTTTTTCATTCTCGATCAGATGCGGGTAACCGTAGTCTTCAAGCGCAGGGCTGAACTCGGCGGTGAACTGGCTTTCGCGCAGCAACCTCGGGCGTTTGAAATCATAGCCCCGGCGTGTGGCCTTGCTGGTGCGGGTGCTGAACCGCATGCAGAACTCGCTGACGACCGGGTGATCAGCCACCAGGCCAGTGCCTTGCTGATACGGCGTGTCACCCAGCAAAGGGAAGCAAGCCTGGTTGTCGGTGAAGACCAACTGGTGGCCATCCGGGCTGTGTTGGTGGTGCCACGAAATCCCGTCTTCACTGCACAACCGTTGAACGAATTCGAAGTCATTTTCCAGGTATTGAGTGCAGTATTCGCGCGCGGGGCGGGCGCTGACATGAACGGTGTATGAGTCGCCCTGAATGCCATGGCCGTTGAGTACCTGGCTGACAATTTGCGGCACCGTCAACTGTTGGAAAATCCGTTGATTGTGGCTGAACTGCAAGTAGTACAGAGCCGGTACCAAGGTCAGGTGATAACGGGTCAGACGCTTGCCGGCTTCACCCACGCAGACATCTTCGATGCGCCCATGAATACCTTCGCCGTTCAGGCCAAACTGTAAAAAAGCCGGCTGACTGAGCAGGCTCTCCAGATCGAAATCAGGGTACTCGCTGACCAGTTCAACCTGGATCGCGTACAAGCTGCTGATGGCTTCGGTGCCGTGAAACGCCAGCACCTTGAAGTCGTTGCGAACAGCGGGAATCACCAACGCGAAGTGCGCAGTATTGGCCGGCGCGTACATGCGCTTATCCTTGATCCGATTGCGGGGCGGCAGGCAATGCTCAGGCCTCTGGCTTGAACACGCTTAAGTGCCGGGCACGCTAACAAAGCGGCAAAAGAACTGATGCAGGACGCTTCCGACACGGCTGTCCGACCGTTCGTAAGCCTGCGCCGAAGTCACGTTGCATGACTTGGGCGGTTACCGCACTTTGCGGTTATAGAGGGCTAAATCTCACACGCCATGTGCCAGATAGCGCGTCAGCGCTACCCAGCGTTCAAGGCTGTAAACCAAGTTGAAAGGGATGGCTTGATAACACCCTCTCAGGTGCCGAGACTTTTTGTACGCGGGGCTGACTCAGGACTTTCGCGTCAGCGGTTGCGCGGTGAACTTCACACCGGCCAAACCCTGTGCAATCAAAGCACGAATGTTGCCGTGGTCGCTGCCCTCAGGCGTCGCCACTACCGAGCGGTAATGCTCGCCAAACGCGAGCAGCGCTTGCTGATCGCTCAAGCCTTCCAGCAACGCCAGGCCCAACGTTTTGCACGAACCTTCGTTCTGCCCGGCAGCGTTTTCCACCGAGCCGTTGGTGAAGGCTTGCGGCTGATAGTCGTAACCTGCGGCAATAAACGCCAGGGTGTCGGCAAACAGGTGTTCGCCGCTGTCGAGGCTGGCGCGCAGGGTGTTCAGGTCAGTCATGGGTTTTTCCTTTGGCGAACGCCGCCTGTTGATCGGCGCTGGCTTCTTTTTGATACTCGGCTTTCCACTGCGCATACGGCATGCCGTACACCACTTCGCGGGCGTCATCCAGGCTCAGCTCGATGTGGCGCTGGTCGGCTTCGGCTTTGTACCACTTGGACAAACAGTTGCGGCAGAAGCCTGCGAGGTTCATCAGGTCGATGTTCTGTACATCCTTGCGGCTGTCCAGGTGCGCTACCAGGCGGCGGAAGGCGGCGGCTTCAAGTTCCAGGCGTTGTTGATCGTTCATAGAGGTCTCTTCGAGGCAGCTTTCAGCAGGCAAGCTTCAAGTTGCAAGTTGGAACAGGGGCAGCTTTCAGCAGGCAAGCTTCAAGCTTCAAGCTGCAAGTTGGAACAGGGTCAGCTTGTAGCTTGTAGCTAGCGGCTTGTAGCTTCAAACTTGCTGGTTGCGGCTCGCCGCGAGCGTTATCGACACCGATTCGGCAAAGCGCAGCGCGTGCGGTTTGTCCACTTCGACTTCGGCGTACAGCACCGATTCGTTGCTCATCACCAAGTCCAGCAGTTCTTGGGTCAGGCGCTCAAGCAGGGCGAAGCGGTTGCCTTCGACGTGGGCGATGATGGCCTTGGTGATGGTGCGGTAATTCAGCGCGTGATCAATATCATTGTCGCGCACTGCTTCCTGAGCGGCGTACAGAATGGTCAGGTTGATCAACACATCCTGCTTGTTGAGGATCTCGTCCTCGTTGATGCCGATGAAGGTGCGCAGGCACAGGTCCTTGACCCGGATGCGCGCCATGCCTGGTTGAAGTTGTGGCATTGTTACTTGCTCCGTCCAATCAGTTGCAGGAACTCCATGCGCGTGGTGTTCGATTCGCGGAAGGCGCCGAGCATCACCGAGGTGTTCATGGTTGAGTTCTGTTTTTCCACGCCGCGCATCATCATGCACATATGCCTGGCTTCGATGACCACCGCTACGCCGGCGGCCTGAGTGACCTGCTGGATCGCGTCGGCGATTTGCCGCGTGAGGTTTTCCTGAATCTGCAGGCGCCGCGCGAACATGTCGACAATGCGCGCAAGCTTCGACAAGCCGAGTACCTTGCCGGTCGGAATATAGGCCACATGGGCCTTGCCGATAAAGGGCAGCAAGTGGTGCTCGCACAGCGAATACAGTTCGATGTCTTTGAGGATCACCATCTCGTCATTGTCGGACGCGAACAGCGCGCCGTTGACGATTTCGTCCAGGTTCTGCGCGTAGCCGTGACACAGGTACTGCATGGCCTTGGCGGCGCGCTTCGGGGTGTCGAGCAGGCCTTCGCGTGCCGGGTCTTCACCCAGTCCTTTGAGTATCTCGTGGTAGTGGTGGGGCAGGGACAAGGTCATACAACATCCTCACGAACGGCTTACTTGATATGTCGCCCGCCGTTGACGGTCAGGGTGGTTCCGGTGACATAGGGGTTGTCCAGCAGGTAACGCACGCTCTGGTAGATCACCTCCGGCCCGGGCTCGATGCCCACGGCGGATTTGGCCAGCACCTTGGCGCGGTAGGCCGCGTCGTCGCCTTCGTTGAACATCACCATGGCCGGTGCGATACCGTTGACCTTGATCTGCGGCGCAAATTGCGCGGCGAACGATAACGTCAAGCTGTCGAGCCCGGCCTTGGTGGCGCAGTAGGCAATGTGCTGGCGGCTGCCCTTGCGCACCACGTCATCGCTGATGTGCACGATGTCGGCAGGTGCAGAGCGTTGCAGCAAGGGTGAACAATGCAGGTTGATCAGGTAAGGCGCAAGCATGTGCACGCTGAACATGTCGGCGAAAGCGCGGCTTTCGTCGCCAGGGGTTTCCGCGACCCAGGCCGAGGCGTTGTGGATGATCGCGCGCAGGCTGTGGGTGTGCGCTTTCAGTGCTGTGATGAACGCAAGAATGCCGGCCTCACTTGAGAAGTCGGCAAACACCCCGACCGCCCCGCGCTCGCGCAACGTGTGCACGCCGGCGCGTTCGCTGCGGTAGCTGAAAATCACCGAATGGCCTTCGTCCAGCAGGCGCTCGGCGCAATGCAAGCCGACACGCTGGCCGGCACCGGTGATCAGGATCGGGGCGTCTGTTGCAGTCATGGGAGGCTCACGTCGCGGGCAAGTTGAAACTATACCAGCGAGCGGTCGCCCCTGTACTCACGCAGCGGCTTCGGTGACCTTGCGCGCTACGGTCGGGTGCAGCCAGCTCGCCAGCAGGTGCGTCGACAGCGGGATGAACACGTAAACCATCAACGGTGTGAGCGCCAGGGTACTGACCAGCACGCGGGTGAACAGGTCCAGCTCGCCGAGCAGTGGCCCCAGCACAAAGTTGAACAGCAGCGACACCGGGAAGAATGCCAGCCAAATCGCCACTGCCTGCTTCCAGCGTGGCGGTCGTGCACCCACGGTGCCAAACCAGCCATCAATGCCACTGACGCGGTGCTCGGACGGGTCGGCGAACAGCTCGCTGCCACGGCTTAACCAAGTGCTGCGTGAGGCGGAGAATTCCCAGGCATGCAGGGTTTTTTCATCGGCGAAGCGGAAGATGATCTGGAATTCATCATCATTGGGCGGCGGTGCCAGCACGCCGGAACCCAGGTAACCGGGGAAGTCAGTGGCCAGTTGCTCGCCTTCGCGCAGCCAGGCCATCAGTTCTTCATAGCGCCCTTTTGCCACGCGGCGCGCAACCATCAAGGTAACGGGTGAGGTAGACATTGTGTATCTCCAAGTAATCAGGTGCGCTAAGCCGGGTAGGCGGCGCACAAACGCGGAGGCGGGTAGGCCACTGCGTTGCTCTTTGTCGCAAAAGCAGCAAGCAAGGATTATTCCTGTTTTACCTGAATACGCCAGAGACTTCGGACGGATTGCCGTAGCCCTTGAATCAGACGCTTCAATCAGCGTTAATGGGATTCAACTTCAACCGGCAGCTTGCCCCCACTGATGCCTGAAATCATTGAGCTTCAACGCGAAACCACACAGGTCGACGACGCCGACGCCGAGGGGTTGTTTCCGATTCGCGAAGTCGCAAGAGTCACCGGGGTAAACCCGGTTACCTTGCGCGCGTGGGAGCGACGCTACGGTTTGATCCAGCCTACGCGCACCGAAAGCGGGCATCGGTTGTATTCGAGCACCGATATCAACACCGTGCAGCGCATTCTCGAGTGGATCGAACGCGGCGTGGCCGTGAGCAAGGTCGGCAAGATTCTCGCGCGTGACGAATCGCACGAAGTACCCGGCGCCGCGCAGTCTGCGGATACCCAAGATGATTTGGGCCAACTGCAAGCACAGATGCGCCTGGCAATCAGTGATTTTGATGACCGCGAACTGGACCGCGTGTATGGCCGGATTTTCTCGGCTTACCCTGTCAATGTCGCTTTTCAAAACATCTTCATGCCGCTGTGGCAGCAACTGCAGCGCCATCAAGGGCGTTTTGGTCAAGCCAGTGAATGGCTGTTCTTTGATAACTTCCTGCGTTCGCGCACTGCGCAGCGCTTGCAGTTGGCCTGCGAGCTGCCGGTGCCCAGGGTGCTTTTGTCGGCGATTGATGCAGAGTGCCGCGAGCTTGAATTATTGGTCGCAGGCTTATTGATGTCGGGAGAAGCGCTGGCGGTGAAAATCATCGGCGTCGGTCAGCCGTTCGATGAATTAACGCTGGTCTGCGAAAAAATCCGGCCACAGGCCTTGGTGCTGTTTTCCAACCGCTCGCCCACCAGCGATTTACCGGCGCGGCTCAAGCGCCTTGCGCTGACGCTCGATTGCCCCTTGCTGCTGGCCGGCGATGCGTGCGACCTGGCGCAAGACAGCCTGGCAGGTAGTTCCATCGGCTGTCTGGGCAATGAAGGGCGTTTGATGCAACGCCGTCTGCAGCAATTTATCAGTGGCCGGTTGGACAGCTGAATCAGGCGTGTAAGTGTGGGTGAACCAGGCGGTGCTGGTGCAGGATGAACTGGCGCAGGCGCGCTATTTCGTCCGTATCACTTTGGCTCAGGCGGTAGGCGAATAAACCCCGGGCGGTTTCCCGCTCCAGCGTGCCGCGCAACGCAATGCGTTCGTAACCGGACGGGCTGAACCGCAGGCAAAAGGTTTTGGGTGGTTTGCCGCGGCCACGGTTCTCCAGCAGCACGCCCTTGAACGACACCTCATGCACCCACAAAGCGCCAGGGATGCTTTTCACGTTCTCCAGTGCCACCGGCTTTTCGAGCACCAGGCGCCAGGGGCGGATCATCGGGCCGTCTTCGAAAATGCTCGGCACGCCCAAGCGCAGATGAACCGCATGAAACTCGTCTTCCACCAGGTGCAAGGGGAAGGTCAGTTGCTGGTTGTCGAACTGCGCCTGAATGGTCACGTTGTCGTGAGCGGCCAACCGGGTGAGCAAATCGCGAATCTGTGCACCGCCGTTGACGGTCAGGCTCGACCACGTATCCCGCAGGTTGAGCTGCGGGTTATGCGCCATGTCCTGGATAAACTCCATTTCGTCCTGCGTCAGTAAAGCGTCGCGTTGCATGATGTTGCTCAAGGGTTAAGTAATAAAACGCCAATACTGCTCTAACGACTGGGTTATTTACAGCGTGTTATCACCGCTTGTCGACTTGAGTGCCGCCAACTGCGCTTTAAGCTCGGCCACTTGCGCTTCCAACTGCGCCACGCGCAACTGCGCTTTCACCTGTGTGGTGACGTCTTTCTGCACGCCGACGAAATAGGTCTGCTTGTCAGCGTCGTTGTACACCGTCGAAATCGAGAGTTCGTTCCAGAAGTGTGTGCCGTCCTTGCGGTAGTTGCGCACTATTTCCCGGCAGGAACGACCTTGCCCCAGCGCTTCACGAATGGCCAACAAGCCAGGTTGGTCACGGTCACCCGACTGCAGGAAGCGGCAATCCTGATACAGGATGTCATCCAATGTGTAGCCGGTCATGCGTTCGAACGCGGGGTTAACGTAGATCAGCGGTTTGTCCTGGCCTTCGCGTTCGGCGACGACGATGCCGTCGTTGGACGCATTGATGACCATTTGCATCAGTTGGGCGTTAATCATAGAGCGGTCCATGGCGTGTTTCTGGCACTTGGAGTGTATGGCACGGGTTGAGTGTTGCACGGCACGCGCTGAAATATCTGTGCCAACTGCTAATATCCCACGCTTTCGCTTAACCACAGGATCAGATTGATGAAAGTCGCCATCCTTTCCGGCTCGGTTTACGGCACGGCTGAAGAAGTCGCCCGCCACGCTGCCGACATCCTCAACGCAGCGGGTTTTGACGCCTGGCACAACCCTCGTGCCAGCCTGGCAGACGTGCAGGCCTTTGCCCCGCAGGCCTTTTTGGCGGTGACCTCGACCACCGGCATGGGCGAACTGCCGGACAACCTGCAACCTTTGTATTCAAGCATTCGCGACCAACTGCCTGCTGCCTGGCGCGGCCTGCCCGGCGCCGTGATCGGCCTCGGCGACGCCAGTTATGGCGATACCTTTTGCGCTGGCGGCGAGCAACTGCGTGAGCTGTTCGTCGAACTCGGCGTGCGCGAAGTGCTGCCGATGCTGCGCCTGGACGCGAGTGAAAGTGTCACCCCGGAAACGGACGCCGAACCATGGCTCGCCGAGCTGGTGACTGCACTGCGCGGTTGACCACAGGTTCGCTGCCCGCCCGTGTCACGCGGCTTTTCGCGCTTTTATTGGCGCCGCCGCGCTGACGCGGCGTGTACTATTCTTAAGGCTGACTCGCTCGGTCATTAAGCTGGCTGCGAAGGCAACTACTGGCAGCGCGGCGTCTGACTAGACTGGCCCTTCACCCAAAAAAACAATAAGAAAGTCCGCCAAGGAGGTCGTTGCCGTGAGCTTATCGCCCGTTCAATCTTCACAGACTGTCAAAGAGCAGGTCAGCGCTGCCGAATGGCAAACCCGTGTCGACCTGGCCGCCTGCTATCGCCTGGTGGCGCTGCAGGGTTGGGATGACCTGATTTTCACGCATATTTCGGCCAAGGTGCCGGGTACTGACGACTTCCTGATCAACCCTTACGGGCTGATGTTCCATGAAATCACGGCGTCCAGCCTGGTCAAGGTCGACCAGGCCGGCAATAAGCTGATGCACAGCCCTTACGAGATCAACCCCGCGGGCTACACCATCCACAGCGCCATTCATGAAGTACGCCACGATGTGGTCTGTGTGCTGCACACCCACACGGCGGCCGGCGTTGCGGTTGCCGCGCAGAAGCAAGGTGTGTTGCCGATCAGCCAGCAATCGCTGTTTGTGCTGGCGAGCCTGGCGTATCACGCCTACGAAGGCGTGGCACTTAACCCCGAAGAAAAGGCGCGCCTGCAGGCGGACCTGGGCCAAAACAACTTCCTGATGCTGCACAACCACGGCCTGCTGACCTGCGGCAGCAGCATTGCCGACACTTTCCTGATGATGTTCACCTTCCAGCGCGCCTGCGATATACAGGTGCTGGCGCAAAACGGTGGGGCAGAGTTGATCACCATCGAGCCGCAGATTCTGGCCGGTGCCAAGGCGATGGTGGCGGCTGTCACCCAGAGTGCCCAAGGTATGGGAGGGGCGCTGGCGTGGCCGGCGCTGTTGCGTAAATTGGACGCGCAAGACCCTGAGTATAAAAGCTGATGCCTCTCGCCGAAATTCCGCTTAGCGTCTGGCGCAAACGTGGCCAGGAATTCGTCTTTCGTGGCCACACGATTCGTTACTGGGTGGCCGGGCAGGGCGAACCGTTGTTGTTGATTCATGGTTTTCCCACCGCCAGCTGGGACTGGCATTACCTGTGGCAGCCGCTGGCGCAACGCAACCTGGTAATCGCGTGCGACATGCTCGGGTTTGGCGAATCGGCCAAGCCGCTGGACCATGAATACTGCCTGTTGGAACAGGCCGACCTGCAACAGGCGCTGCTCGACCACCTGCGCGTCAAGCTGGCGGTGCATGTGTTGGCCCATGACTACGGCGACAGCGTTGCCCAGGAATTATTGGCCCGCCATTACGAAGGGCGTTTTAAGTTGGCCAGCTGTGTCTTCCTCAACGGCGGGCTGTTCCCCGAAACCCATCGGCCGGCGCTGGCGCAAAAACTGTTGCTCAGCCCGCTCGGCTGGATGATCGGTCGCGCCTATGGGCGCACGGCCTTGTCGAACAGTTTCAGGCAGATTTTCGGCCCCGACACGCCGCCCAGTGAGAGCGCGCTGGATGATTTTTGGAGCCTGATCAGTTGCAATGATGGCCCACGCATCCTGCACAAACTGATCGCCTACATTCCTCAGCGTCGCCGCCTGCGTGAGCGCTGGGTGGCGGCGATGCAACGTGACGAGGTGCCGTTGCGGGTGATCGACGGCGCAGTCGACCCGATCTCCGGCGCCCATATGCTGGAGCGCTATCACCAGTTGGTGCCCGGTGCCGACAGCGTGTCGTTGCCCACTATTGGCCACTACCCACACATCGAGGCGCCGGTGCTGGTGCTTAAGCATTACCTGGCGTTTCGCGAGCGCATTGGTCAGCCAGCGCCGCGTGTCGCCTGTTCCTGAGCGACACGCACCCGGTAGCCATCATCATCGCGTTGCCTTATCGGGCACCATTCAGCCTCGGCCGTCTTTATTGTGACCAAAGCCTGCGTGTCTGACACTCACGCCATTCCCATTGTGGCCAGCGGAGTTCGGTATGAGTGAGTCAGTGCAGTTTAAGGATAAGGTCGTGATCGTCACCGGTGCCGGCGGCGGGTTGGGCCGTGCCCATGCGCTGCTGTTCGCCAGGCACGGGGCCAAAGTGCTGGTCAACGACCTGGGTGGTTCCGCTCAGGGCGAAGGCGCAAATGCGTCGGCGGCTGACCGGGTGGTCGCCGAAATACGCGAGGCAGGCGGCATTGCCGAAGCCAACCATGACTCTGTCACCGACGGTGACAAGATCGTGCAGAACGCGCTCGACGTATTCGGCCGCATCGACGTGGTGGTGAATAACGCCGGTATTCTGCGCGACAAGACCTTCCACAAAATGGACGACAGCGACTGGGACCTGGTTTACCGGGTGCATGTCGAAGGCGCCTACAAAGTTACCCGCGCCGCCTGGCCGCATCTGCGCGAGCAAGGTTATGGCCGCGTGATTTTTACCGCGTCCACGTCAGGCATCTACGGCAACTTCGGCCAAGCCAACTACGGCATGGCCAAGCTGGGTTTGTACGGCTTGACCCGCACCCTGGCGCTGGAGGGGCGCAAACACAACATTTTGGTCAACGCCATCGCCCCCACCGGCGGCACGCGCATGACCGAGGGCCTGATCCCACCGCAGGTGTTCGAGCGTCTCAAACCGGAGTTGATCAGCCCACTGGTGGTGTACTTGGGCAGCGAGGTCTGCCAGGAAACGTCGGGGCTGTTTGAAGTGGGTGGCGGCTGGGTCGGCAAGACCCGCTGGGAGCGCAGCCTGGGCGTGGGGTTTGACCCGCAGGCCGGGTTTTCAGCCGACGACGTGGCGGCGCATTGGGCGCAGATTTGCGACTTTGAAGGCGCCGCGCATCCCAAGGACACGGTCGAGTCTTTGAAGGAGATGATGGCTAACTTGCAGAGGTTCGGCGGCTGATCATTACTTGAATATTGTTCAATCATACGGGGCGCGAAGGGCGCCCCGTTTTTTTGCGCGCATAAAAAAAGCCGCTGCAAAAGCAGCGGCCGAAGTCAGACGTTGGATCAAGGAGCGACAAATCAACGTCAGTGAACAGCGCTAACAGATTGATACAGCAGATCAATCCATTGGAATCAGACTTTTCTTGCAGTGACGCAAGCGGGCCATTGGCCCTGAAAGCCCGCTAAGAATAATCGTCTGTAACAAATTGAGTAAGAGCGGTTCACGACAAGGACTGTTACAAAAATAGCAACAATAATCCCGGCCCCACCTCAACACCCCTTGCAGCTCACCGCTTAAAGCTTGCAGCTTAAGTGAGGTTTATCCATCCACTTGATAACCCGCTATCTACCCAATCCATGGCCCTGCGCGAACCCCGGCGTGCGGGCCGGCTAATCCTTTCGAGCGACAACACGAATACTCCTTTGGTGCGCTTATCGCTCTTGATCGGCGGCAGTACGGTGGAGCCTTCTGTCACTCACCGGGGAAGACGCATGACAAAAACAACAATGCGCGCCATCTTCACGCCACAGGCGCTTGCCGCTGCGGTTGCGTTGGGATGCTGTGCCCAGGCACAGGCTGTTTCGTTCAACATCGGCGAGATCGAAGGGCAATTCGATTCCTCGCTGTCAGTGGGTGCCAGTTGGGGCATGCGCGACGCCGACAAAAAACTTGTGGGCACACCCAACGGCGGCACGGGGCAGGCAACCACCGGGGATGACGGGCGACTCAACTTCAAGAAGGGCGAGACCTTCTCCAAGATCTTCAAGGGTATTCACGACCTGGAACTCAAGTACGGCGACAGCGGCGTGTTTGTGCGCGGCAAGTACTGGTACGACTTTGAGCTGCAGGACGAAGACCGCGAATTCAAGCAGATCAGCAATCACCATCGCGACGAGGGCGCCCGCTCTTCCGGCTACGAATTGCTCGATGCGTTCTTCTATCACAACTATTCGATTGGCGACCTGCCGGGCAACGTGCGCGTCGGCAAGCAGGTGGTGAGTTGGGGCGAGAGTACGTTTATCGGTAACTCGATCAACAGCATCAACCCCATCGACGTCTCGGCCTTCCGCCGTCCGGGCGCCGAGATCAAGGAAGGCCTGATCCCGGTCAACATGCTGTTCGCTTCCCAAAGCCTGACCAACCAGTTGTCGGTGGAAGGTTTTTACCAGTTGAACTGGGAAAACACCGTGCTGGATAACTGCGGCACATTCTTTGGTGGCGACGTGGCGGCCCACGGTTGCAATGGCAACTACACCGTCGGCAGCCCGGCGATTGCACCGTTGCAACCGGTGGCGGCCGCCTTCGGCCAGGGCTTTCAGGTCACGCGTGAAGGCGTGGTGGTGCAGCGCGCCAAGGACCGTGATGCGCGTGACAGTGGCCAGTTTGGCGCGGCGTTGCGCTGGCTCGGCGATGACACCGAGTACGGCCTGTACTTCATGAATTACCACAGCCGTACGCCCACCGTGGGCACGATTACCGCCAACACCAACCTGGCCACCATCGGGCGGATCGCCGCCACCGCCAATGCCATCGCGCCTGGCAGCGGGGCGGGCCTGGCCCAAAGCACGATGCTTGGCCGTGGCCAGTATTACCTCGATTACCCGGAAGACATTCGCCTGTACGGTGCCAGCTTCTCCACCACCTTGCCGACGGGCACGGCGTGGACCGGCGAGATCAGCTACCGGCCGAATGCGCCGGTGCAACTCAACACCACCGACCTGACGCTGGCGCTGGTCAACCCGATTGCGGGGAACACCGCCTCGCCGATTCGCAGTTCGTTTGGCGCCGATAACGCCGGCTATCGGCGTAAAGCAATCACCCAGATCCAGAGCACCATGACCCAGTTCTTTGACCAGGTGCTGGGCGCTGAACGCCTGACGCTGGTGGGCGAGGCGGCCTTTGTGCATGTCGGCGGCCTGGAAGCCAAAAACAAACTGCGCTACGGCCGCGATTCGGTGTTCGGCGCCTACGGCTTTCAGGGTGATACCGACGGTTTTGTCACGGCCAACTCGTGGGGTTATCGCGCCCGCGCGATCCTCGACTACAACAACGTGTTCGCCGGGGTGAACCTCAAGCCCAACGTGTCTTGGTCCCAAGACGTCAGCGGCTATGGCCCCAACGGTTTGTTCAACGAAGGTGCCAAGGCGGTCAGCCTCGGCGTGGACGCGGACTACCGCAACACCTACACCGCCAGCCTGAGCTACACCGACTTTTTTGGCGGCGACTACAACACCCTCACCGACCGCGACTTTATCGCCCTCAGCGTCGGCGTGAACTTCTGATTGGGTTTAAGCAAGGAAAAGTACCTATGCACAAGATAATTGCAGTGATGGCCCTGAGTTTGCTGGCAACCAGTGTGCTGGCGGCGGTCCCGCCCGAAGAAGCTGCCAAGCTCGGCACCAGCCTCACGCCGATGGGCTCCGAAAAAGCCGGCAATGCCGATGGCTCGATTCCGGCCTGGACCGGTGGCCTCCCTAAAAACGCTGGCGCGGTCGACAGCAAAGGCTTCCTCGCTGACCCGTTTGCCAACGAAAAGCCGCTGTTCGTGATCACCGCCGCCACGGTGGACACGTACAAAGACAAACTCTCCGACGGCCAAGTGGCGATGTTCAAACGCTACCCCGAGACCTACAAGATCCCGGTGTACCCAAGCCACCGCACGGTCAACCTGCCGCCGGATATTTATGAGTCGATCAAGCGCAGTGCGCTGAACGTGCACGCGATCAACGACGGCAACGGCCTGGAAAATTTCACCGGCAACCGCTACTACGCGTTCCCGATTCCGAAGAACGGCGTGGAGGTGCTGTGGAACCACATCACCCGTTACCACGGCGGCAACCTGCGCCGCATCATCACCCAGGCCACCCCGCAAACCAACGGCAGTTACACCTCGATTCGCTTCGAGGAAGAAGTCGCGGTGCCGCAAGCCATCGCCGACATCGACCCGGCCAAGGCGGCCAACGTGCTGAGTTTTTTCAAACAGTCGGTCACCGCCCCGGCGCGCCTGGCGGGCAACGTGCTGCTGGTGCACGAAACGCTCGACCAAGTGAAGGAGCCGCGCCTGGCGTGGATCTACAACGCCGGCCAGCGCCGCGTGCGCCGCGCGCCGCAAGTCTCGTATGACGGCCCCGGTACGGCCTCCGATGGCCTGCGCACCACGGATAACTTCGACATGTTTTCCGGTGCGCCCGACCGTTACGACTGGAAGCTGGTCGGCAAGAAGGAGATGTACATTCCCTACAACAGTTACAAGCTGGATTCGCCGCGCCTCAAGTACGACGAGATCATCAAGGCTGGGCATATCAACCAGGACCTGACCCGCTATGAGCTGCACCGGGTGTGGGAAGTGGTCGGCACCGTCAAGCCGAGCGAGCGGCACATCTACGCCAAGCGCCACATGTACATCGACGAAGACAGTTGGCAGGTCGCGCTGGTGGACCACTACGACGGCCGTGGCCAACTGTGGCGTATCGCCGAGGGCCATGCACAGTTCTACTATGACCACCAAGTGCCGGCCTACACCGTGGAAACCCTGTACGACATCATCGCCGGCCGCTACATCGCACTCGGCATGAAGAACGAAGAGAAGAGCAGCTTCGTGTTCGGCTTCGCGGCCAAGGCGGCCGACTACACCCCGGCAGCGTTGCGCGCAGAGGGCGTTCGCTGATCCTTTAGGAGGACGGGTAAGGTGTGCTGAGCCCGCTCGGCACAATTAAGGTAATGGTCATTAATCAACCCGCTGAATACTTCTTCAACAACCGCCGACCACAGGACTAGGGTAGGCGGCAGGTTGCATAACAATAAAAAGCAGGATGCAGCAATGACCGCCATGACACGCTGCCTGGACCGTCCTGGATTCATGCCACGGCTGTCTGCCCATCATCTATTGCGCCCGCGCCTTGCCGGGCCTTTGCTCGCGGCGCAGGCACGCGTGAAATTGCTCTGCGCGCCGGGCGGCAGTGGCAAGAGCGCGCTGCTCGCCGAGTGTGCATTGCAGGCCCCGACGGGCTGCCAGGTGTATTGGCTGCCACTCAACGGCAGCGTGCTCAGCCCTCTCGATTTCTGCTCGCGGCTCGCACAAAACCTCGGCCTTGTGTTTGTCGACGAAGCGACCTTGCTGCTCGACCTCAGCCGTTGGCAAAACCCTGCATGGCTATTTTTCGATGATTTCTGTCGCTTGCCCGCGCCCGCGCTGGACGCCTTGCTCGACCGCTTGCTCACCGCCAGCAGCCCCGCGCTGACCTGGTGGCTGGGGGCGCGGCGGCGCCCGGTGTGCAACTGGCCCCGGCTGTTGCTCGACGACGAGCTATTTGAATGCACTGACTTGCTCTTCAGCCGTGCGGAGGTCCAGCAGCTGCTCGGCCCCGGCCACAGCGTCGACAGCGTGATGCAGTTCAGTGCCGGTTGGTGCGCCGGCGTACGCATCGCCTTGCTCGGTGACGGGCACCCCGAAAAAACCCTGCTCGACTATCTGCAACACGAGTTGCTGCACAGCTTGCCAGTCGAACTGGACGAAGCCTGGCGGGTGTTGGCGCATTTGCCGCGATTCAATGCGGGCTTGTGCGAGCACCTGTTCGGTTCGGGCGACGGCGATCAGTACCTGCGCGATTTGCAGGCGCTGGGTGCGTTTATCCAAGCCTGGGACGACAGCGCCGATTGGCTGCAGGTGTTCCCGCCCGTGGCGCAATTGATCCGCGATGCGCCCTGGCCGGCCAAACGCGCCTGGCACCGGCGTGCGTGCCAATGGTTCACCCGCCAACAAGACTGGCAAGCCGCCTTCGAACAGGCGCTGTTGGCCGAAGCCTATGAAGTGGCGGTCAGCCTGTTACAGCATTTCAGTTTTGAAGACCTGTTCCGCGAGCAAAACGTGGTGCTGCTGTTGCGCCTGCATGAGCAACATGGCGATGAGCTGATGCTCGGCTCGGCGCAACTTGTGGGGCTGTTGACGGCCGCATTATTGTTTGCCGGGCGGTTCGACCAGGCGGCAGCGTGCATCGACCAACTCGCGCGGTTCGCGCCGCAACCGACGGCGGCGCAACAGCGCTATCTGTTGGCCCGCTGGCAAGCGCAATGGGGCTGGTTGCTGCATTTGGGCGGCGATGCCGAGCGCTCCCGCGAGCATTTTCTGGAGGCGTTGCAAGCCTTGCCCGACAGCGCCTGGACTTCGCGCCTGATGTGCCTTTCGGGCCTGACCCAGCAAGCCTTGCTGCGCGGTGAGTTGGACGTGGCGCAAGGCTTGAACCGCGAAGCCTTGTGCCTGGCCCGGGCGCAGGGCTCGCTGGTGCTGGAGGCGTTGCTGGAGCTGGACCACGCGCAATTGCTGGAGCAGCGCGGCGTGCCGTATCGGGCGCAGAGCCTGCTGGAAAACGTACAGGCGATGCTGGCTCGGCAGCGGCTCAAGGCGCAGCCATTGGAAGGCCGAATCGCTTTGCGGCGCGGGCATTTGGCGCTGCGCCAAGGCCACGACAGCCTGGCCACCGAGTGTTTCGAGGCCGGGTTGAAGCTGTGCCTGCACAGCCAGGACAAGCGCGTGCTGTACGGGTTTCTCGGCCTGGCGTTGCTCGCCGCGAACCACGGCGATTACGCCCAGGCCTTTGTCCAACTGCGTGAGGCCGAGCGCCTGATGCAACAACGGCAGGTGCCGGACACGGTGTATCGCGCGGTGCTGCTATTGGTCAGCGGGCACTTCTGGCTGCAACAAGGTCGCGCCGAGTTGACCGTGGCGGCGGTGCGCCGAGTGCTGCGTCACTTTCGTGGGCCACAGGCCCGACAGGCGCCGCCGGCCACGCTGGAACTGATCCCGCGGCTCGAATATTTGTTGGTGCTGGCCGAAGTAAAACTGGGCTGCGCCGATCAACCTGTGGCGCGCTTGAATGCCTTGCTGACCACCACGCAACAGCGCGGCATGCTGTGCCTGGAGACCGAGCTGCACCTGGTGTTGGGCGAGGTGGCCTGGCAACTCGGCGATGCGGCCCTGGCCCGTCGCGCCCTGCAAGCCGGGTTGGCATTGGCCGGGCGTTGCCAGGTGCAGCAGGCGATTCGCGAGCTGCGTTTGCGCTCGCCAGGGCTATTGAGTGAGCTGGGCCTGGAGGCGCAGGCGGCACCCAGCGCTGCGCTGCAAAACCCGCTGAGCCAACGTGAGCTGGAAGTGCTGCAATTGATCGCCCTCGGCAACTCCAACCTGGAAATCGCCAATCGGCTGTTCATCTCCCTGCACACCGTCAAGACCCACGCGCGGCGCATCCACAGCAAGCTCGGCGTGGAGCGGCGTACACAAGCGGTGGCCAAGGCGAAGACTTTGGGCTTGATGGCGTGAAGGTTCAGACGGTGCAGAACGCCTGGCGGTATTCGCCAGGCGTGGCGCCCATGGCCTGGCGAAAGCGTTGGCTGAAGTGGCTGGCGCTGGCGAAACCGCACAGCCAGGCTATTTCACCCAGCGCCAGGGCGCCGCTGCGCAGCAGGCTTTGCGCATGGGCCAAGCGCCGCGCCAACAGGTATTGATGCGGCGGCAGGCCGAAGCTTTGGCGGAACATCCGCGCAAAATGGTATTCCGACAGCGTACACATCGCGGCCAATTGGCTCAGGCTGATCGGGTCTTGCAGGTGGTGGTCGATGTAGTCCACCAACAGCCGCCGTTGGTGCGCCGCCAACCCGCCTTTCAAGCGCAGCCCGTCGCGCGCGCCGACTTGGCTGAGCAATGTGTGGCTGAGCATTTCATGCGCCAGGCTGCTGGTCAGCAAGCGCTCGGCGGGCTCGTGCCAGTTGAGGGCGATCAACTGGTGAAAGCGCCGGGCCTGGTGTGCGTCTTCAAGAAAGGTGCTTTCGCGCAATTGCAGTTCACGCGGCTCACGGTCGAGCAGGGTGACGCAACCGAGGGCAAATTGCTCGGGGCTGAAATACACATGGGCCAGGCGAATCTCACCGTTGATCACCCAGGCTGACTGGTGCTCGGCGGGCAAAATGCACAGTTTGTCGGGGCCGCCTTTGGTGCCCGGCTGGTCGCGGCGAAAGGTGCCGGTGCCGCCGCCGATATAGCACGACAACGTATGGTGGCTGGGCGCCTGGTAATCCTGTGCATCGTGATGGTTGCTCCACACCGCCGCAGACACGCCGTCACCGAGCTCGGCGCAGGCTTCAAGGCGTGCGTTGGGCGAGCGGTTAAGCGCTTGAAACACGTGCAGCGATTCCAGATCAGGCATGGTGTGTACTCTTTGACGCCTTGCATCGTACTCCGCAGCGCGCGGGCTGTGAGCCCGCCGCGCAACAAAAGCGCAAGAATATGCAAGAGCGCCGGCGGGTTGCCGAGCAACACTGTGGCTCAACCTCCGGAGCCTGCCATGAACCTTTCCCTGTATTTACTCACCGTACTGATCTGGGGCACCACCTGGATCGCGCTTAAATGGCAACTGGGCGTCGTGGCGATTCCCGTGTCGATCGTCTATCGCTTCGGCTTGGCGGCGCTGGTGTTGTTTGTCGTATTGCTGCTTAGCCGCAAGTTGCAGGTGATGAACCGGCGCGGGCACTTGATCTGCCTGGCGCAAGGCTTGTGCCTGTTTTGCGTCAACTTCATGTGCTTTCTGACCGCCAGCCAATGGATTCCCAGCGGTTTGGTGGCGGTGGTGTTTTCCACGGCCACCCTGTGGAACGCCCTCAATGCGCGGGTGTTTTTCGGCCAGCGGGTCGCGCGCAATGTGTTGCTGGGCGGCGGCCTGGGGTTGATGGGCTTGGGCTTGTTGTTCTGGCCCGAGCTGGCGGGGCACACCGCCAGCCCGCAGACCTTGCTGGGTCTGGGCTTGGCGTTGTTGGGGACGATGTGTTTTTCGGCGGGCAATATGCTCTCCAGCTTGCAACAGAAGGCCGGGCTCAGGCCGTTGACCACCAACGCGTGGGGCATGGCGTACGGCGCGGCGATGCTGGCGACCTATTGTGGGGTGCGCGGTATACCCTTCGACATGGACTGGAGTGCGCGCTACGTCGGGGCGCTGTGGTATTTGGTGATCCCGGGGTCGGTGATCGGTTTTACCGCCTACCTCACCTTGGTCGGCCGCATGGGCCCGGAGCGCGCGGCGTATTGCACGGTGCTGTTCCCGGTGGTGGCGTTGAATGTGTCGGCGTTTGCCGAGGGTTACCAGTGGACCGCGCCGGCCTTGGCGGGGTTGGTGCTGGTGATGCTGGGGAATGTATTGGTGTTTCGCAAGCCCAAGCCTGCGAGCCCGACGCTTCAGGCCAAGGCCATCTAACGCGCGCGCTGGCTAGCCTGCGATGCCCTTCTGCCTGATCGTTCTAATGGGGGAGGGTTATTTGAGGCCCAGCCGTTTGGCCATGCGGCCCAGGTTGGCGCGGTCGAGGCCGAGTTCGCGGGCGGCGCTGGCCCAGTTGTGTTGGTGGCGTTGCAGGCACGTGCTGATGACCTGGCGTTGGTAGTGTTCGGTGGCCTGGCGCAGGTCGCCGGTGACGGTGACGGCGGCGGCATCCGCATCCGCCCGCGCCTCGGGCACCGGCGGCGCGCTGACGCAGGGCAAGTCGAGGTCCTGCGCGCTCAAGCTCAGAATGTTCGGGCGTTCGCGACAGTTACCCAGCGCTTTGAGCGCGCTGCGCCCGATCAAATGTTCCAGCTCGCGCACATTGCCCGGCCAGTTGTAGGCCAGCAATGCCGATTGGGCATCGCTGGTCAGGCGCAGGCCGCCCAAGCCCATGCGCGAGCGGTTCTGCTCCAGGAAAAACCCCGCCAGCAACAGCACATCGCGTCCGCGCTCGCGCAGCGCCGGCACGTGCAGCGGGTACACGCTCAGGCGGTGGTAGAAGTCTGCACGGTAATGGCCGTTGCGCACCTCTTCGGCGAGGTCGCGGTTGGTGGCGGCGATCAGGCGCACGTCCACCTGATGCTCTTTGTCCGAGCCCAGGCGCTGTAACTGGCCGCTTTGCAGCACGCGCAGCAGCTTGGCTTGCACGCTCAGCGACAACTCGCCGACTTCGTCCAAAAACAACGTGCCGCCATTCGCCAGCTCGAACTTGCCCCGGCGCTCGTTCAGCGCGCCGGTAAAGGCGCCGCGCACATGGCCGAACAGCTCGCTTTCCACCAGCGTCTCGGGGAGTGCGGCGCAGTTGAGGCTGATCAGCGGTTTTTCCGCACGCGCGGAGGCGGCGTGCAGGGCTTGAGCGACCAGCTCCTTGCCCACCCCGGTTTCGCCGGTGATCAGCACGGTCAGGTCGCTGCCGCCCACCAGCTTGATTTCTTCGACCAGGCGCTTGTGAGTCTTGCTCTGGCCGATCATTTCCTTGTGCTGTTGGCCGCTGGCCTGGCGGTAGATTTCGGCGCGCTGGTGCGCGTCTTCGGCACGCAGTGCCAAGCGCTCGATACGTTCGGCGACGTTGACCGTGGCCGCAGCGAGGCTGGCGAAGGCTTGCAGCGCTTCCAGCTCGACGCGCTCGAAATGCTCAGTGTCCAGCGCGTCCAGGGTCAACAGGCCCCACGGCTTATCCTCGATAAACAGCGGGCAGCCCATGCAGTCATGCACTGGCAGGTGGCCGTGCAGGCCATCGATCAAACCATCGTAGGGGTCGGGCAGTTCGCTGTCGCTGTCAAAACGGGTAGGGCCGGGGCTGCTCAGCAGCACGGCGAAACGCGGGTGTTCGCTGACCTTGAAGCGCCGACCGAGGGTGTCGGTGCTCAGACCATCAACGGCCAACGGCACCAACCACTCACCGTCCAGCCGCAACAACGCGGCGGCGTCGCACGGCAGCAGGGCGCGCAGGGCGTGCAGCAGGCGGCGGTAACGCTCGCCTTCAGGCAGCTCGCGAGACAGGTCTGCGACCAGCGGCAGCAGGGTAGTGAGCAGCGATTGTGCAGTCATAATGACTCCTTGTAGTCCGTATGACTATAAAGTGCTAGAAGTCATATTGACTACATTGCATTTAACTTATTGAATAATAGGGTTTTATTTATTGGCACACATCCTGACTAAGCAAAGGCATTCAGTTAGAAGACTCAGGAGTCTGCCATGCTTAGTGCCCAAGACCGTGCCATCATCCAATCCACTGTGCCGCTGCTCGAAAGTGGCGGCGAAGCGCTGATCACGCATTTTTACCGCATGCTGCTCGCGGAGCACCCGAGCGTTCGCCCGCTGTTCAACCAGGCCCATCAGGCCAGCGGCGACCAACCCCGCGCCCTGGCCAACGGCGTGTTGATGTACGCGCGGCATATCAATCAGTTGGACGCGTTGGGTGACCTCGTTGCCAAAATCATCAACAAGCACGTGGCCTTGCAGATTTTGCCGGAGCATTACCCGATTGTCGGCGCCTGCCTGCTGCGCGCCATCTGCGAAGTGCTGGGCAGCGAGATCGCTACGCCTGCGGTCATGAGTGCCTGGGGCGCGGCGTACGGCCAGTTGGCCGACATCCTGATAGGCGCCGAAGCCGCCATCTACGATCAAAAAGCCCAGGCGCCGGGTGGCTGGCGCGGTGCGCGGCCGTTTGTGCTGGTCAAACGCGTGGAGGAGAGCGCTGAAATCACCTCGTTGTATTTCGCCGCCGCAGATAACGGGCCGATCCTGGCCGCCGCTCCGGGCCAATACATCGGCATGAAATTGTTGCTTGATGGCGAAGAAGTGCGCCGCAATTATTCCCTGTCGGCGCTGAGCGATGGGCGCGTGTACCGTATCAGCGTCAAGCGCGAGCCTGGCGGGCGGGTGTCCAACTACCTGCATGACCAAGTGCCCGTGGGCGCGACTATCGACCTGTTCCCGCCGTCGGGTGAGTTCACCCTGGCCGCCAGCGATAAACCGTTGGTGCTGATCAGCGGCGGGGTGGGTATTACGCCGACATTGCCGATGCTCGAAGCGGCGTTGGCGACTGAGCGGCCGGTGCACTTTATCCACTGTGCGCGTAACGGCTCGGTGCATGCGTTCCGCGAGTGGGTCGATGGCTTGGCGGCCATGCACCCGCAACTGAAACGCTTTTACTGCTATGCCGAAGAGGATGGCACACGCCCGGCGCCGCACAGGGTGGGCATGCTGAGCCAGGCGCAACTGGCGGCGTGGTTGCCCGAGCAGCGTGATCTGGATGCTTACTTTCTTGGCCCTAAAGGCTTCATGGCGGCGGTCAAACGGCACCTGAAGGCGTTGGGTGTGCCGGAGCAGCAAAGCCGCTATGAGTTTTTTGGCCCGGCTGCGGCGCTGGAGTGACACGGTTAACAATGTGCTTTTTGTAGGTGTGTCAGTTGAGAAATACTTAGCTGACACACCGCTATCGCGAGCAAGCCCGCGCCCACAGTTGACTGCATTCTGCTTGAGAGAGTGGCTTGGCTATTTGCGCTGATTAATCCCCCGTTAACCCCTCTCTGTTTTAACCACACTCTGTGTGTAAACTTGCGGCCATCAGGCACAACCATAATCAGGCAAAGGGAAACGGGGATGAGTGACGAATTGCGTTTAGGCAGGGAGCGACGCTTTCTAGTGTTGCTGGGCATCATCTGCCTGGCGCTGATTGGCGGCGCGCTGTACATGCAAGTGGTGTTGGGCGAGGCGCCGTGCCCGCTGTGTATCCTGCAACGCTATGCGTTGCTGTTGATCGCGGTGTTTGCATTCATCGGCGCCGCGATGCGCAGCAAAGGCGCGGTCACTCTGTTTGAAGGGCTGGTGGTGGTCAGCGCCTTGGGTGGCGTGGCGGTGGCCGGCCATCATGTGTACACGCAGTTCTTCCCCGAAGTGAGCTGCGGCGTCGACGTGCTGCAGCCTATCGTTGATGAGCTGCCGCTGGCCAAAGTGTTCCCTCTGGGCTTTCAGGTTGACGGCTTTTGCAGCACGCCATACCCGCCGGTGCTCGGCCTGTCCTTGGCGCAATGGGCGCTGGTGGCGTTCGTGCTGACGGTGATCCTGGTGCCACTGTGCATTTACCGCAATCGCCAACGCCGGGCCTGAACCGATTCACCTAAACGCCTCGACCCTCCTTTAAGGAAGGGCGGGGCGTTTTTTGTGCTCAGGGATGTGTGAAAGGGCTGTGACAAGCGGTAATGTCTGTGGCGCGCAGCATGCGACATGTTGTCACACGGAGCCTGTCGCGGTAGGCTCCTGACGCGTAGAAACGCCGCATAAATTTGCGCCCGGCGGGTAAATTGTGCTGTCAGTTCGTCGTTTGAACGCTGCCACAAATGCATCCCGGCCCGCGCCATTCGGTGATGTCCGAATGCCTTGTTTTATGGGGACTTTCTTCGTGTTTGCGTGCCCCTACACGGTGCAGGGGAGGGTGTGGCCTGCGCAATAACACGGCAATTTTTGTGGTTTTTGTTGAGAATCGAACACGATAAGATCCTGAATCTTTGCAGGATTGGTGAAGGATTGTTGCTGGAATCGATAAAAATTATTTCTTTATAAGACATGGTTTATACATCGCTAGCTAACTACAATCGCCCGCAGTGGAAGTCCGATGCTGTTCAGTATTTGAGCATCGGAGTGGTCGAGGGGCAGACGGATCGCTCTGTGCGACCCCAGTTTCCGGCAGCCTTTCAACTATCCGCACCAAATGGAATTGGTCTGTAACAAGGCCTTTAGCCACGAAATCGAATAAGAACTCACCGCAGGTCCGTGAAACGCCCCGTCATGGCGTGCCGGGCAGGCTCTTATTCAATCGAAGAGAAATGCCAACCCTTGGCAGGGTGAAGTGTTGGCGATCAAAACCCAACTGCATTGCGCAAGCTGCTTTAGAGGTCGTGAGATGAGTAAAAACAGGTACCCCCGATTACTAGGCTTTTTGCCGCTGCTTGGCATGATGTTAATGCTGGGAGGCTGCAAGTGGACCTTGCTCGACCCAAAAGGACAGGTCGGTCTGGATGAACGAAACCTGATCATCACCGCCACCCTGCTGATGCTGCTGGTCGTGGTCCCTGTGATCATCATGACCTTCGCCTTCGCCTGGAAATACCGTGCGTCGAACACCAGCGCTACGTACGCGCCGAAGTGGTCGCACTCCACCAAGATCGAAGTCGCAGTTTGGCTGGTGCCGATCCTCATCATCGTTGCCCTGGGTTATGTGACCTACAAGTCCACCCACGCGCTGGACCCGTACCGCGAGCTGGAATCGGACGTCAAGCCGATCAACATCCAAGTGGTTGCGCTGGACTGGAAGTGGCTGTTCATTTACCCGGACCTGGGTATCGCCACTGTGAACCAGATCCGGTTCCCGGAGCACACTCCGCTTAACTTCAGGATCACCTCCGACGCCGTGATGAACTCGTTCTTCATCCCTGCGCTGGGCGGCCAGATCTACGCGATGGCAGGCATGCAGACCCGCCTGCACCTGATCGCCAACCAGAAAGCTGAAATGGAAGGCATCTCCGCTAACTACAGCGGCGCTGGCTTCACCGGCATGAAATTCAAAGCGATCTCGACGAGCCAGGAAGATTTCGACGCCTGGGTAGCCGAAGTCAAGGCCGCACCTAAACAGCTTGATCAAGCTGAATACGACGCCCTTGCCAAACCAAGCCAAAACAACCCTGTTGCGCTGTACTCCGCGTTCACGCCGAACCTGTTTCAGAAAATCGTCGACAAGTACGAAGGTATGAAACCAGGCAAGCCGGTCAAGCACGAGAAGAAAGAAGTGGCTGCGGTTGAAGGTTCTGACACAGGCTCGCATTCAACTGCTGGGGCAGAGGAGTAAACGATGTTTGGTAAATTAAGTTGGGATGCGGTCCCGTTCCACGAGCCGATCGTGATGGTGACCATCGCCATGATCGCGCTGGGTGGTCTGGCACTGTTTGCAGGTATCACTTACTTCAAGAAGTGGACCTACCTGTGGACCGAGTGGCTGACTTCGGTTGACCACAAGAAAATCGGTGTCATGTACGTCATCGTGGCCATGGTCATGCTGCTGCGTGGTTTTGCTGACGCCATCATGATGCGTACCCAGTTGGCCATGGCCACCGAGGGTTCGCCTGGCTACCTGCCGCCTGAACACTATGACCAGATCTTCACCGCTCACGGTGTGATCATGATCATCTTCATGGCGATGCCTTTCTTCACCGGCCTGATGAACCTTGCCTTGCCGCTGCAGATTGGTGCGCGTGACGTTGCCTACCCGTTCCTGAACTCCCTGAGCTTCTGGCTGCTGGTATCGGGCGTTGTACTGATCAACCTGTCGCTGGGCGTCGGCGAATTCGCCAAGACCGGCTGGGTGGCGTACCCGCCGTTGTCGGGTATTCAGTACAGCCCTGGCGTGGGTGTGGACTACTACATCTGGGCGCTACAGTTATCAGGACTCGGGACGACACTGACGGGGGTCAACTTCCTGGCCACCGTCTTGAAGATGCGCGCCCCTGGCATGAAGCTGATGGACATGCCGATCTTCACCTGGACCTGCACCTGGGCCAACGTCCTGATCGTGGCTTCGTTCCCGATCCTGGCCGCTACCATGGCGCTGCTGTCGCTTGACCGTTACCTGGATTTCCACATTTTCACCAATGAACTTGGTGGCAATCCAATGATGTACGTGAACCTGTTCTGGGCATGGGGTCACCCTGAGGTGTACATCCTGATCCTGCCAGCGTTCGGTATCTTCTCTGAAGTGATCTCGACCTTTACCGGCAAGCGCCTGTTTGGTCACCACTCGATGGTCTACGCTTCCGGCGCGATCTCGGTACTGGGCTTCATGGTTTGGCTGCACCACTTCTTCACCATGGGCTCGGGGGCAAGCGTCAACGCCTTCTTCGGCCTAGCGACGATGCTGATTTCGATCCCGACGGGGGTGAAGCTATTCAACTGGCTATTCACCATCTACCACGGCCGTTTGCGTATCACCAGCCAGGTTCTGTGGACCCTGGGCTTTATGGTGACCTTCGCTATCGGCGGCATGACCGGCGTACTGCTGGCCATTCCGGGGGCTGACTTCGTGCTGCACAACAGCCTGTTCGTGATCGCTCACTTCCACAACGTGATCATCGGCGGTGCGGTATTCGGTTACATCGCTGGTTTCAGCTTCTACTTCCCGAAAGCGTTCGGCTTCAAGCTGCACGAAGGCTGGGGCAAGGCTGCATTCTGGCTGTGGATCTCGGGCTTCTTCGTCGCGTTCATGCCGCTCTATGCACTGGGCTTCATGGGCATGACCCGTCGTCTGAACGCCACTACCAACCCTGAGTGGGTACCGTACCTGTACGTTGCCATGTTCGGCGCACTGATGATCGCTGCGGGTATCGCCTGCCAGCTGATTCAACTGTACGTCAGCGTGCGTGATCGCAAGCAGAACATGTGCGAGTCGGGCGACCCATGGAATGGTCACACCCTGGAATGGTCGACCTCGTCGCCACCGCCGTTCTACAACTTCGCTGTGATCCCTACTGCGAACACGATCGATGCGTTCACCGAAGCCAAGGAAGACGGTACTGCGTACCAGCAACCGAAGCATTACGAGCCGATCCACATGCCAAACAACACCGCCACCGGCGTGGTGATGGGTGCGCTGTTGACGGTGTTCGGTTTCGCGATGATCTGGCACATCTGGTGGCTGGCAATCGTGGGCCTGGTAGGCACCATCGGTTACTTCATCGTTCACGCAGCGCGTGACGATCAAGGCTACATGGTGCCGGTCGAAACGATCGAACGCATCGAAGCCGAGCAACACGCTCGCCTGGTAGCCGAGAAAAAAATCCCGGCCAACCGTGTAGAAACCTCGTTGGAACAGGCTTAAACCATGTCGAACTTAGTGACCAATGCTGGACACGCCCATGTCGATGACCATGGGCACGATGACCATCACCACGACGCCGGGCCAACGACCGTATTCGGTTTTTGGCTCTACCTGATGACCGACTGCATTTTGTTTGCGTCGATCTTCGCGGTGTACGCGGTACTCGTAAACAATACTGCCGGTGGCCCGTCGGGCCACGACATCTTCGAACTGCCTTACGTGCTCGGCGAGACCGCCTTGCTGTTGTTCAGCTCGATCACTTACGGCTTTGCCATGTTGGCCTTCTACAAGGGCAACAAGAAGGGCGTACTGACCTGGTTGGCTCTGACCTTCCTGTTCGGCCTGGGCTTCATCGGCATGGAGGTCAACGAGTTCCACCTGCTGATCTCCGAAGGTTACGGCCCGCACCGTTCCGGCTTCCTGTCTGCGTTCTTCACGCTGGTAGGCACCCACGGTCTGCACGTATCTGCAGGCCTGCTGTGGATGGCAGTGATGATGTATCAGGTCAATAAACACGGCCTGACCAGCACCAACAAGACGCGTCTGAGCTGCCTGAGCCTGTTTTGGCACTTCCTGGACGTGGTCTGGATCTGCGTATTCACCGTCGTCTACCTGATGGGGACTCTGTAATGGCTAATGCAAACTCCCATGACAGCCACGATGCAGGCCACGGCAGCGTAAAGTCTTACGCTATCGGCTTCATCCTGTCGGTAATCCTGACCCTGATCCCGTTCGGCCTGGTGATGTACCCAACCCTGCCGAAGTCGATCACCTTGATGATCGTCCTGGCGTTCGCGGTGATTCAGGTGCTGGTCCACCTGGTGTACTTCCTGCACCTGGACCGCTCGGCAGCCCAGCGTGAGAACGTGATTGCGTTCGTGTTCGCAGGCCTGGTGATCGTTCTGCTGGTTGGTCTGTCGCTGTGGATCATGTTCAGCATCCACACCTTCATGATGGCGAAGTGAGGTAAGACCCGATGTCGCTTAAGCACTTTATCCAAATCACCAAACCGGGGATCATTTTCGGTAACGTGCTTTCTGTGGCAGGCGGCTTCTTCCTGGCCTCCAAGGGACATGTCGATCTGGCCATCTTCCTGGCAGCAATGATCGGTACGTCCCTGGTGGTAGCTTCCGGTTGTGTGTTCAACAACTGCATCGACCGTGACATCGACGTCAAGATGGAGCGCACCAAGAACCGCGTGCTGGTGCAGGGCCTTATCTCCCTGAAACTGGCACTGCTGTTCGCGACCGTCCTGGGTGTTGCCGGTGTGGTGCTGTTGTACAAGGTAGCTAACCCGCTGGCGGCGCTGTTTGCCGTGATCGGCTTTGTTATCTACGTTGGCCTCTACAGCCTGTACCTCAAGCGCAAGTCGGTTCACGGCACGCTGGTGGGGAGTCTGTCGGGGGCGATGCCGCCGGTGATTGGTTATGTGGCTGTAACCAATAGCTTCGACATGGCCGCGCTGGTGCTACTGGTGATGTTCAGCCTGTGGCAGATGCCGCATTCCTATGCCATCGCGATCTTCCGTTTTAATGACTACCTGGCTGCTTCGATTCCGGTTCTGCCGGTTAAACGTGGCATTCAAGTCGCCAAGAAACACATTTTGCTCTACATCCTGGCCTTCCTCGTGGCGACCTTGATGCTGACCTTCAGTGGCTACGCCGGCATGAGCTACCTCGCCGTTGCCGCCGCCATGGGCATGTACTGGTTGTACATGGCCTGGACCGGCTACAAAGCGGTGGATGACACCGTGTGGGCGCGCAAGCTGTTCGTGTTCTCGATCTTCACCATCACCGCGCTCAGCGTGATGATGTCCCTGGATTTCCAAGTGCCCAAAGAGCTGTTGCTGACCTACGCCCACTGAGTGTTCGAGCAATAAAAGGCCCCGCCTTCGCAAGAAGCGCGGGGTTTTTTATGGCGTGCCCTTTAAACTATTCCCACCCTTTACACCTGCAGGAAGCAAAGCAATGAGTAAAAAAGCCGTTATCGTATTCAGTGGCGGGCAAGACTCGACGACGTGTCTGATCCAGGCGCTGCCGCTGTATGACGAAGTGCACTGCATTACCTTCGATTATGGTCAGCGCCATGTCGCAGAAATCGAAGTCGCACAAAAGCTGGCAAAACAACTGGGCGCCACCGTTCATAAAGTCATGGACGTGTCGTTGCTCAACGAGTTGGCCATCAGCAGCCTGACCCGCGACAACATCCCCGTGCCGACCGTGAGCAGCTCAGGCGACAGCCTGCCGAGCACGTTTGTGCCGGGGCGTAATATCCTGTTCCTGACCCTGGCTGCGATCTACGCCTACCAGGTAAAGGCCGAAACCGTGATTACCGGCGTCTGCGAAACAGACTTCTCGGGTTATCCCGATTGCCGCGATGAGTTCGTCAAAGCGCTGAACAAGGCGCTTGAACTCGGCATGGAATACGACGTACGCCTGGAAACCCCGTTGATGTGGCTGAACAAGGCCGAGACGTGGGCATTGGCCGATTATCACCACCAGCTCGAGCTGGTGCGTGAGCAGACGCTGACCTGCTACAACGGGATTATCGGCACCGGCTGTGGCAATTGCGACGCGTGCAACCTTCGCGCGCGTGGCCTGAATGACTACCTGCAGAACAAGCCGGCCGTCATGCAGAGCCTGAAGCAGAAGTTGCAGCTGAACTAAGTCACTGACGCCGATGGGTTGCCCCGTCGGCGTCTTGTTGAATCAGGCAGCGGCAGCGCTACCGGTGATCCAGCGTTTGAACAACGCACGCGCGCCGTAGGCGGGCAAGATATTGAAAAACGCAAAGCCGACTTTGATCGCGATTTGCACGTAGATCATGCTCAGGATGTCACTGGTCTGCATGGCGCCGTAGAAGGCGATGAAGCAAAACAGGAAGCTGTCGATAATCACCGCAAAGAACGTGCTGAGGAAGATGCGCAGGTACAAGTATTTGGAGTTGGTCAGTTCTTTGATCTTGCACAGCAAGTACGAGTTTATATTCTCGGACACCAGGAACGACACCGAAGAGGCGACCAACACCGAAGACACTTGAATGATCACGTCATTGTACGGGCCATCAAGCTTCCAGCCCGGCAGCCCCGGCAAAAACGTAGAGCCATAGAGCAAGATAATGATCATCGCGTTACTCGCAAACGCGAACAGAATGGCCCTTCTGGCGAGGCGCAAGCCGAATTGCTCGTTGAGCAAATCCACGATCAAAAACGTCAGCGGGTAAAGAAACGTGCCCGGCGTGACGATGATGCCCAGCGACTCCAGGTAAAGCGGTTTGGTCGCGGCAATACTGGTAAAAATATAAAAAGTGAACAGCAGCAAGTTCAGGATGATGTAAATCATCCACGAGCTTTCATTGCGGTCATTCAGGTCGTAGGCCGTGAGTGTCTCCCCCTGTGAGTAAAACTTCTTGTACATGTTCTTAACTTCCATTTTGTTGAGGTTATCCATTATTTCGCTGTTGATCACTTCACTGATCTTTTTCTTGATGACCTTGCCGGTGGCGATCACCATGATCACCGCCAGGCGCTTGTCATTCTCAAACCCCAGCAACTTGTATTTGCTGTTTTCAACAGCGCCTTCATGCGTTGTCATTGAAGCGCTCCTCAATGATGTCGCCGACCACACACACGCGCTCTGAGCTGGCACAGGCCTCAAGGGTGATGAACATTTTTTTAGTGGCCCGGTCGTACACCAGCTTGTCTTTGCCGAGGCTCGACGCGCCTTTTTGCACGATCAGTAAATCGCCCGGTTCATAGCTGCCGGAAATCGCATGCTCAAGCCGCACACCGATCAGGTTGTGGGAGGTGCCGAAGTAGTAGGTCAGCGGGTACAGCGTGGCCAGTTCGCCAATACGCTTGTCCAGGTTTCGAATCACCAGGCTTTGCTTGAGGATCGGCACCGCCGCCGGGTTCATGTTGCCCTGCGGCGAAACACTGCTTTCGATGATTTCCTTGGCTTCAAAATCGAGGGTCTCGATTTCGTCGTAAGACACGCCGAAGAAGTCGGAGATCTTGCGGATGGTCGACTGCTGGACGTTGACGACCTTGCCTTCAAGGATGTTGTAGATGGTGGTTCTGGTCAGGCCGGCCGCACTGCATAACGACAGCTGCGTTTCGCCACGACTCTTGATCAAATACTTGATGTTGCTCTTCAAGTGCTCGGTTTTTTCCCGTCGGTGTATCAAGTGCTCACCACTCCCTTTAAATCATAACTGTCCATTTTTGCAGCCAATCACGCGCTGGAGTGACCGTTCCCGAGGCGCATCTGGCGTTGCGGCGGCGCAAGTGTTGCATGCGTTAACCCCAACAATAAAGCCCCTGCTGCGCTGCCACGGCGCTTTGCCGGAGCTCAGGGCATGCAAAAAAACACATTTAATTTGGAAAATGTTTAATTTCCTGTTTAATTAACCGCTCGGTTCAGGACGAATCGGCACCTCACGCCCAGCAAGGGACCTGCACTAATGGCAGTCAATACCGTACAACTGAAAAACCAGGCCGACCTGCTGCGTCGTGGCCTGACGGCGCTGCAAGCAGAAGATTTCGAGCTTGCGAGCCTCCTCGATGCCGAAGTCACCCGGCAACACCGCACGCTCTCTCTGGTTGCCTCATCCTGCGCCGTAACGCCGCGAACCCTGGTGGCCTGCGCCTCGGCCCTGGTCAATGTGACGGCCGAAGGCAGGCCTGGCAAACGCCGGGGCAGCGGCTGCGAGAACGTCGAACAGGTCGAAGCGCTGGCCATTCGCAGAGCGCGCGAGCTGTTCGATGCCCACTACGCCGGCGTGCAGTCGGAATCGGCGTGCAGCGCGATTTCGCAGGTGCTCTCGGCGCTGCTTGAGCCTGGCGACACCTTACTGGACATGGCCAATGACGATGCCGGCGATGTTGCCCTCGGCAGCCCGGCGGTGTTCATCAGCGCGGCGTGTTACAAGGCCGTTCGCTACGGCATCACCCGCGAAGGCCTGATCGATTACGCGCAGGTGCGCAGCCTGGCCCTGGCGCACCGCCCGCGCATCATTCTGTGCAGCGCCTCGGCTTACTCGCGAGGGCTGGATTTCGAGCGGTTTCGCGCGATTGCCGATGAGGCGGGTGCGATCTTGTTGGCGGATATTTCCGACATCGCCGGGCTGGTGGTGACCGGGCGCCATCCGAGCCCGATCAACGCTGCACATGTCACCGTCACGTGCACCCACACGCAACTCGGTGGCCCGCGTGGCGGCTTGATTCTGTGTGGTCGAGATGCCAACACCAAGGTGCCCGGCTTGCGCTCGACGTTCAGCCGCGTGCTCGATCACGCCGCGTCGCCGCGCACGCAGTGCGCACCGGCGGTCAACCTGATCGCGGCAAAAGCCGCCGCCTTCGGTTACGCAAAAACCGCGCAATTCGACGCCTGCATGGGGCGTTTTCGCACACTTGCCGATGAAGTCACCGATGCGTTTCAGGCCCACGGCTACCACGTCGTCGGTGGCTGCAGTGAAAACCCAGCGGTGCTGGTCACGTTGCAGGGTGGCATGACTGGCTACATTGCGGAGTCGGCGCTGGAGTCGTGCGGCATCGTCGTCAACAAGCATCGCGTACCGGGCGATGCGCGCTCGTCCTGGGTGACCAGCGGGTTATGTATCGGCACCGGCGCCATGGCCCAACGTTTGGTCGACCGTGAGGGCTGCCGGCAAGTTGTTGCGCTGGTGTGCCGAGTACTCGACAACGTCACGCCGCTGGGCGAGCTGGATTACCAACTGCAACCGGCGGTGCGCGAGCAGTTGCGTGCCGAGGTGCAAACGCTGTGCGCGGAGTATCCGATTGGCGACTACCTGGAGGGCTGATTCGCGGGTGCCCGGTTAAATCAGCCGGCGCTTTCCTCGTCATATTCCTGTGTACGAGCAGTGCGAACCCATCACCCGCCTACAAGGAGTAGTCCCCATGGTCAGCGTCAGCCGTCGCTCCCTTCTCGCCCTCGGTGCGGCCCTGCCGGTACTCGGGCGCCTGGATTGGGCGGTCGCCAGCCCTTCGCCGACCAAGGCCGACACGGTGCGGCTCAATTACAACGAAAGCCCCTACGGGCCTTCAGCCGCCGCCCGCGAGGCGATGCAGCGCGGGGTTGGCATTTGCGCGCGTTATCCCTACAGGCACATGTACGCGTTGGCCGCGCTGTTTGCCCAGCAGCAAGGCATTGCCGAAGAACAGGTGGCGGTGTTTGCCGGCTCCATGGCGGCCCTGCGTTACGCCGTTTTGGCGTTCACCAGCCAAAGCCGCGGCCTGGTGATGGCCACGCCGTCCTACGAAGTGCCGCGCCAGGCTGCCGAATCGTGGCAGGCGCCGGTGCACGAGGTGAGCCTGAACGCTACGCACGCGCATGACCTGCCGGCGATGCTCGCAGCCGACCCCCAGGCGGGCATGCTGTATGTGTGCAACCCCAACAACCCGACTGGCACGCTGACGCCGCCCGAGGCGCTTCGGCAGGCCTTGGCGAACAAACCCAAAGGCAGCGTGTTAGTGGTGGACGAGGCCTATATCGACTTCTCTGAGGCGGCCAGTTGCGTCAGTTGGGTCAAGGACCATGACGACGTGTTGGTGTTGCGCACGTTCTCGAAAATCTACGGCATGGCCGGCGCGCGTCTTGGCCTCGCGATCGGCCACCCGGCGCTGCTGGAACGGCTGGCGGTGTTCGGCGGCGACAATGTGCCGGCGGCTTCCACGTTGCTTGGCGCGCGTGCAAGCCTGGAGGACATCAAACTGCTTGCGCATCGCAAGGCGCTCAACACCCAACTGCGTGATGAAACCGTGGCCTGGCTGCAGGGCCGGGGGTTTACCTGCACGGCGTCGCAGAGCAATTGCTTCATGGTCGATGTGAAGCGACCGGCGCAGCAGGTGATTGAACGGCTGGCCGCACACAACGTACTGATCGGGCGCGTGTGGAAAGACTGGCCGCAGTGGGTACGCGTGACGGTGGGCAATAAACACGAGATGCAACGCTTTCGTGAGGTGTTTGCGACGCAGGTGACCTGACCCGAAAGGCCTACGCGCTGCCGCCGACGTTTCTTTCGGCCTACATCATCAATTACACCGAGTTGCCAGCGTATTACGTCGGCATCATTTTCTTCATCAATGCACTGTTGGTGATTCTGTTCGAAGTGCCGATCAATCAACGCATGTCGCACCTGTCGAGCAGCCGCTCACTGGTGGCCGGTTTCCTGCTGGCGGGTGTGGGTTTCTTCCTCATGGGGTTCAGCCACATCGGCGCGCTGTTACTCGTGGCCACGGTGCTTTGGAGCCTGGGCGAGATGATCGTGTTTCCCGGCATCACCCACTATGTCAGCAGTATTTCCAGCCGGCATACCGTCGACCGCAACCTTGGCTATTACTCGGCGGGCGTGAACATTGGGGTCATGATCACGCCGTCGCTGGCGTTCATGTTGGTGTCCCAGCCATCACTGCCTTCGCCCTGGCTGTTGGCCGGGAGCGTGTTGCTGTTGTTCGCAGTGGCAGTGGGCGTGATGAAAAGCTCGACTCTTTTGTGGAACAAGGAAGCGTGAAATGAATATCGTGCATTCGAACACCGCCGGTGCGGGTTTGATGTCTGGACGACGATGTGTTTCTGGTCAGCGTCTCGCACCTTCCGTCGTGCTGTGGCGTGATCAACCCGATAGAGGCACTGGGCGCGCTGCTCAAGGGTTCGAACGCGCTGTATGCCGTGGATGCGTGCCAGTCGCTGGGGCAGTTGCCGCACAACCTGCCGGCCAAGGCATTTGTCGGCCAAGCCCGCGAGTTGGGGCTCAACCTGTGGGCGGGCACTGCCGCGCATACGCCGTTGCTGTTGAAGGACCTCGGCGCGAGCCATTTTGTGCGCGCCTCGGTGGGCCGGCATATCACCCTCGCGCAAGTCGAACAGGCGCTGTTGACCCTGCGCAGCGTGTAGCGCCTGGCACTTACTGTGCGGCGATGCTGTAACCGTCAAACGCGCTTTGCTGTTGCAGTGCGGTCACGATGCTTTTGCGCGTGACCGGCTGCTCCACGCCACTGTTGTCGACGAAGGTTGCGTTTTCCAGCTCCGCCTCACTGCCTTCACCCACAAACGTGAAGCCCAGGAACTCCAGCGCTTCACGGTCAACGTTAAGTTTGGTGCGCGGGGTGCGCAGCGCCAGGGTGACGCTGACGTCATCTTTGCTGATCACAAACACTTCAGCGTCTTTCTTCGGCCGTGCAGCTTTGCTCTTGCCGGTACTTGGGTTGCTGATGGCCTGGTGAGACTGGTTCAGCACCTTGAGGGCCAGGCCGTAGACCAGCTCCTGAAACTGCGGGTCGTCCTTGAAGCTGGACAGGATGCGGCTGATCGAGAATTTGCTGCTGAGGTCTTCCAGCGCAATGTTGTCGGCGGCCTCGGCGTCTTTCAGTTGCTTGAGCTGGCCCATCAGGTCATAGGCCTTGTCGTCGTCGAAGGCGTCCTGTGCCTGGCGGATAGCCACGCGCAGCTCGCGTATCTGGTCGCTTTCCTTGGAGGTGTGAAATGCGTCCAGCACCATCTCGCTGATGATCTTGGCGGCCGGCACATGCTGTGAAAGATTGATGGCGTTTTCGTATTCAGCTTTGGATTGCAAGGCGATCACGGATGCTTCTGCGGATTCGGACATTGAAATTTCACTACTTCAGTAAACGGGACAAAAAAGCGTCGCGCATTTTCAGCGGGGAGGGGGATCAGGTCAAGGCGGCACACTGCCCTTGTCGCGGCGTTACTCCGACACGCTGTCCTTGCCCGCCGCCTTGGACCGATACAGCGCTTGATCGGCGCGTTGCAGCAGGGCCGCGGGTGACTCACCCGATAGCCGCTCTACGACACCCTGGCTCAGGGTTAATGTGTGGTTGCCCACGGTGGGAATCTCGATGATTTTGCGACGAATTCTTTGCGCCAGTTGCCTGGCACTGCCCAAGGTACTTTTGGGCATGACCACCACAAATTCATCCCCGCCCCAGCGAGCCAGCAAGTCACCTGGGCGCACACAGGCTTCCAGGGCTTCCACCAAATTCACCAGGGTTTGGTCGCCGACGCCGTGGCCATATTGGTCGTTGATCGGCTTGAAGTCATCAATATCCATAGCCACCAGCGCGAGCGGCAAGCGGAAGCGTTCGGCACGCTCGCACTCTTCCAGCAGCACTTTTTCCAGGCGATAGCGGTTGGCGATGCGCGTCAGGGTATCGCGCTCGGCCAGGGAGCGGTTTTCGTCCACCTGCAGTTGCAACTGCAGGTTGACCCGCGACAACTCACGGGTGCGTTCAGACACCAGGGTCTCCAGGGAGTGGTTACGCTGTTGCAGCGTTTCGAGGGAGTGTTTACGCGCTTGAATATCGCGTTGCGCGCCGACCATGCGTGCGACTGAACCGTCGGCGTTACGCGAAATCACGTAGCCATGGTCCTCTACCCACATATACGTGCCGTCTCTCTTGAGGCAACGGTATTCGACTTGGTAATGAGTGGCTCGCCGACTGATGTATTCATCAAACTGCGCCATGACCTGAAGATAGTCATCGGGGTGGATCACGCTTTCCCAGGTGAACACGCTGTTCTCCAGGGAGTGGCGGGCGTAGCCAAGAATGTCGTACCAGCCGGGGTTGCGATAAACGAAACCGCTGTTGGCGTTCCAGTCCCATACGCCATCGCTGACCAGTTCCATGACGGCATGCAACATGTCGGCGTTCAGTTCGGAAAAATTATTCCTGTTGCCCGGAGCATCATCCATTTTGCACGGTTTCCTGCGTTGGCTGGCGCGCAGGCCAGTCTTTATTGACGCCGAGACTCCGGGGCTAATTTTACTGTACATCGGATTGGATAGATGGGGGGGCGATGTTTTAGTCGAATGGCTATGTGCTATTGCCTGAATCGACAACAGGCGCGCTATGCCTTCATCTGTTTGGCGATAAAAAAACCGGGCTGATGCTGATTTAATCTGCGCAAGCGCCGCGCCTTACTTCGGCGCGACCATCCGCGTTTTCGGTGTGCCATTCGCGTTGTGCTGGTAAATCGCCTCAGGCTGGCCCTGCTCATTGAAAAACACCTGGCCGATGCCCGCCGAATTCCACAGCCGTTCACCGGCCTCGGCATGCTGCGGAATATGCGGCACCACCTGCATGGTGCGGCGGCGAGTAAACCCGTTGAGCGGCGAGCGCGGCGAGTAGAGCCAGCGGTTGAGGCGGTCGAACCATTCCAGCAGGCGTGGCGGGAACTCGTTCTTGATGCCGCTGCTGGTGATCTGCCAGATCCTGGGTCCCGCGGTGCGGTGGCGGATCAGCACTTCATAGACGAACGAGTAATGCACGTCACCCGAGAGAATCACGTAGTTACCCGGCGTGCGCGAATGGCGGAAGATGTTGAGGATGACCTGCGCCGCGCCGCGATGGGCCATCCAGTTTTCGGCGTCTACCAGCAGCGGGTAGCCGCACCAACTGAACACCTTCTGCACGGTCTCGATCAACTTCACGCCAAAGATCGGTGCGGGCGAGACGATGATCGCTGACGGGTGGTCGAGCAACGCTTGTTGCAGCTCACTCAGGGCTTCCCAGTCCAGCAGGCCGGAGGGTTGCTTGAGGGTGAACTCGCTGCGCCAGCGCCGTGTGCGCGTGTCGAGTACCACCAGGGCGGGCGTGGTCGGCAGTACGTAATGCCAGTGCTGAAACTTCAGCAGTGTTTGCAGCAGGTTATCCTGCGCGCCGGCGTCCAGATGGTTGCCGTGTGGGTGGGCGGTCAGTGCCTGGGTTTGGTTCACCAATGGGACAAACACATCCGGCTGGTTGCCCCAGCCCTGGCATAGCATGTAAGCGAGCAGCGCGTTGCCGATGATGCGTTTGGAGAACGGGTGGCCGTAGGCGGTTTCTTCCCATTGGGCGCTGAGGTTCCAGTCGTCGGTAATGTCGTGGTCATCGAAAATCATCAGCGTCGAGAGGTGCGCAAACACCCGTGCAACACCGGGCAGTCCGTCACGGAAACGGTCGATCTGCACCTGCTCGCGGGCATAACGCGGCTGTTCTTCGGCGCTCAGTGTCGGCGGTTGCAGGGTGATCAGCGCCCAGGGCGTGGGCGACCAGACCAGTGCGTACATCGCGATCACTTCGGCAAAGGTCACCAAGTGGTTGTCGGCGGTGCTACTGGTGAAAATCGGCTTTTTTACGCCACCAAAAAACCGTTCGCGCAAGGTCTCGTTGCTGTCCAGCGCGGGCAGCAGGTCGGCGCGATTGTAATAGCTGGCGCGATGCCCATAGAGGCTTGCGCTGTCATCCACCACCGCGCCTTCCAGGTATTCGTCGAACAGCCCGAGGCGCGCGATCAGTGCATGAATCGCGCGCAGCATCGGCCCGGCCACATCGTCGGCGTAGATCTGGTCGCCACTCATCATCATCAGCGCCGGGCGTTCGGCCAGCGTGTGTGCGTCGGCCAGCAGGCGGTCGACGCACAGCAAGCCTTCGTCCGCTGTGTGGTGGGGTTTACGGCACGAGCCATGCACCAACTGGTGCAGGCGGCTGTGCAACACGAACGTCGCGGTGGGCGCTTCGGCATACAGCAGGTGCGGCGCCCATTCGGCAATGCCGAGGTTATCGATCAGCAGGTCATAGCCGATCACCACGTCCAGCGGCAGAGCGTCGTCCAGCGGCACGTCGATCAGGTGGATGAAAGCGTGGCGCCCCACCGCCACGACCTGGCACTGGCCCTGGTCCAACTGAATTTCGCGGGTGTGTTCGCCAACGTGCAGCCTCAGGGTTGGCGACAGTTCACGGGTTGCCATCAGCCACAGCACCAAGCGTTTGGGTTCCAATCCCCGCAACAGTGGCCCAACAATAACGGCGGGCAGGGTGCCTGCTTGACGCATAGGGAAGACAGCTCTGTGCAAATAAAGCACCCAGCTTAACCCAGCGGATGTCAGCGTTTTGTTAAGCCCCGGCTGGCGGGCCTGTGTGGCAAGCCCACTCGCCACACACACATCCAGCCTCTATCAGGTACACAACCCTTCAACCGCCTTGGGCACGGTAAAGCGGAATTCACTGCCTTTGCCCAGTTCACTTTCAGCAACGATCATGCCGCCGTGCGCCTGGATGATGCCTTGGGTGATGTAGAGCCCCAAGCCGCTGCCGTTGGGGTTGTTTTCAGTCTGTGTCCAGTAGCGTTCAAACACATGCGGCAATTGCTCAGGCGCAATGCCTTCGCCGGAGTCGCGCACCGAAAACAACACATCGTCGCCGTCGCTTACGGCGTTGATGTCGATGGCGCCCAGGCGTGGGGTAAATTTGATCGCGTTGCCGACCAGGTTCGACAGCACCTGGAACAAACGCTCCGGGTCGGCATTGATGTGCAGGCCGGGTGTTGCGTTGAACGACAGTTCGATGCCTTTCTCCATCGCCAGCGGCGCGAGCAACGAATAGGCCTCTTCAAACATATGGCTGACGTCGAGTGCCACCGGCTTGACCACATAACGCCCGGCTTCGATTTTTGAGGTGTCGAGCAAGTCTTCCAGCAGCACATTCATACGCCCGGCCGCCTGTTGCATGGTGTCGATGGCCGACGAGATACGCCGCGACGTGTGTGGGCCTTCAGAGCTGAAGGTCTTTTGCATCATGCCGCAGAGCATCGAAATAACCGTCATCGGGTTACGCAGGTCGTGGGACACCACCGCCACCAACTCATCACGCGCACGCACCGCTTGCTGCTCGCGCAGTACCTGGCGCGCCAAGTCGTTTTCCAGCGCCGAGCGGCGCAGGTCGTTGGCGGCAAACAGGTCGCCATGGCTCCATCGAGTGGAGATGCCGGCCATTTCCACTTTCCAGATTTCAAACGAGGTGCGTGGGCGCAGGCGCATACCAGCGTCGGAATTGTCCAGGTCCAGCGGTTTGTTCGGGTTACCGCTCCAGTTGATGTTCTCTTTCACTTCCGGGCGAAACCACAGCACGCCGTTGTCCACCGGCTTGGGCAAACTCATGGCCAGTACGCCACTGGCCACTTGCTGATAGTCAAGTGCAGGCGGGTACACCGAGGCCAGGTTGTGGCTTGCAAACACCGGTGTGCCGCGCGCTTGCAGCCACGTGTGCAGCGCGCGAATCTGCGCTGGCTGTGGGCAATCGCCGTAAACGTGCAGTTGCTTGTCTTCGATGATCGCCACGCCGCTCGAATGGGTCAGGTCCATTAACCACTGCGGCTGCTGGGCCAGGCTCTCGAACACGCCTTGCTCAGAGGCTTTCATCGCCTGATCGAGCAGCGCCAGCGCCTCGACTTTTTCTTCGCGCTGACGGCTCAGGTCCAGCGCCTCCATAGCGCTGATCTGCAACGACAGCACCTGGCCGATGGTTTGGCACGCGGTGCGCAGGTCATTGGGTACCAGCAATGGCTCGCGGTTGCCGCAACTGATCAAGCCCCAGAGTTTGTCGCCCTTCATCAACGAGATGCTCATGGACGACAGCACGCCCATGTTTTGCATGTACTGGCAGTGAATCGGCGACACACTGCGCAGCGTCGCGAAGCTAAGATCCAGCGGCTGGCCGGTGTCCGGGCGCAACGTGGGCAACAGCGGCACCGGCTCGTATGCAGCATTGGGGATAATGCGCAGCCAGTTGGTGCGATACAGCTCGCGGGCCTGCTCGGGGATGTCGGACGCGGGAAAGAACAGCCCGTTGAACAGCTCCATCGACGGCGCCGAGGCTTCGGCGATCACCTGGCCATGGCCTTCATCTTCAAAGCGATAGATCAGCACGCGGTCGTAACCGGTGATGGCCTGAACTTCATTCACGCTGATTTCGTAGAGTGCTTGCAGGGTTGTTGCCGACTGCAAGCGTTGCAACATTTTGCCCAAGTCACTGATGCGGCCATTCAGCGCGCGTGGCTTGAAATCTTCGAGCCTGGGTTCGAACTCCAGCACCAGCACGTGTTGATGGCGATGCAGCAGGCCTTCGAATGGCGCACCGTTGAGCGTGACATGCAGCGGCGGCGCGTCGAAAAAACAATTGTCTTCAGCCATGGCGCGCACGGCCTGGGCGTGTTCTGCGCCAATCAGCGTGTGCAGCGGCTGGCCTAACAGCGCTTCAGGCGCATGGTTGAACACGCTGCCGACGTTGGCGCTGACCTGGATGATGTTCAGGTCAGGCTCCGACAACGTCAGCAACACACCGTGAGGCTGAATCGCCCCCGGGAAGCGAATGGGTTCGTCGGCACAGTTGGCAAGCAGCGCGTCAAAATTCTCGGGTTTCATAGCAGTACCTCCTGGCTGGCAAGCCATTGCTCAAAGCAACTGAACGTTGCACACGCCGCCATCACCGCGCGCTGCTTGGCGGCCGCGCTCAGTGGCTGGCGGCCCAGGTAATCGAGAAAGTCTTTCCAGCGGCGACCGGTCTCGGCGCCGTACACGTTGAGAAATGCGCCGCCGTTATCCGCGTCGAGGTCCAGGCGTCGGGCCATTTCGCGGCGCAGCACCTGGCCACCCAATGTCGCGCCTTCCAGCACATACAGGGCGCCAAGGCAGGCGGCGGGAGTGGCCAAGGTCGGCAGTTCGCAGCAACGGGGCAGGGCGCCGATGGCCGTGTCATTCAAGCCGAGGGCGTGCAGGTCGTTGACCAACGTGGGGGTTTTCACACGCAAAACGCTGTCAAATCCATCCGGGATCAAGCCACTGTCAAACAGCGCCGTCTCCATCGGCCGATAGAACCCGTAATACGCCTGGATCAAGCGCCGGTACCAATCAGCATCCAACTGCTCGGAAAAAAACGGCAGGCGTTTTTCCAGCGCTACGTGCAGCAGGCCGGTGCCTGTGCGCAGCGATTCCAACAATGACGGCGCACCAACCTCAAGGGCCTGTGAATGCATTCAATACGCTCGAACTGTGGGCCTTTCGGCCATGAATGACGCGAGTAAACAGGCGCCGATTCTACACAACTCATTGCGGCCGACCGTGCGCATAAAGCGAAAAGGCTGACCGGCGAATCAGAAAAGTCGCACCTGGCGTACGTAATGGCCACAAAGCCGTCCCACCCGGTCGGTTTGAATGATGTCGCTACGACATCAATGCAGCGACGAGCCCTGTTGGGTCAGGGCCGTTTGTACGCACTCAACCAGATGTTCGGTACTCCACGGCTTGGGCAAAAACCGCACGGAACTGCCCAGTTGCGCCGCGAGCTTGGCATTGCCGGAGGTCAGCACCACCGGCATCGATGGCCAGCGATGCGCCACTACTCTGCTCAAATCATAGCCGTTGAGCAACCCCGGCATCTGAATATCACTGACAATCAGGTCGACCGGGTCATCGCCGCGCTCCAGATAGATCATGCCTTCATCCGCCGACGGAAAGGACGTGACCTGCGCACCCAGCTCCTCAAGCACATTTACCATTAACGAGCGAATGATCTCGTCGTCTTCCAGCACTAAAATCGATGGCTGAGCCATGATCCTTCTCCACCATCAGGGTTCAGTTAGGTGGAGTGGGGCGTGCGGGGTTAGGTTCGATTGAATATGTTCCAGGCGATGGGTGGTCATTTAGAGGGCCTGGGTTGTGCATCGTCACGGCGCATGCAGGCCTGACAAACAGGCATAATCGTCAGTAACACCCGCTGTGGAGTCCCCCATGAAATACGCTTTATTGAGCCTTGCTGTCATCTTCAACATCACCCTCAACTGCGCCACGGCTATCGCGGCTGGCGATGCCGAGGCGGGCGGCAAGTTGTTCACCAAGACCTGCGGCGGTTGCCACAGCGTCGGCGAAGGCGCGCGCGGCGGCTTTGGCCCCGAACTCAACGGCATTATCGGCCGACCTGCTGGCACCACGCCCGACTATCAATATTCCGACGCGATGAAAAACTCCGGCGTGGTCTGGACCCGCGACAAGCTCGCCGCCTATATCGAGGCGCCGAAAAAAGTAGTCAGCGGCACGCGCATGATCTTCTGGGGCATCAGCGACCCGGAAAAGATCGAAAACATCCTGGCGTACCTCGAAACCTTCCAGCCCAAATAATCATTCGCGCACATTCTTGAACAGCATCAACCGCGCACTCTCATGCAGCCCGCGCGTCAGCCCCTGCAGGCGCTGAAACTCTTGCGGGTGCTGCTCGGCCACGTCCTCGCGCGGGGTTTGCGAGGCCAGGTCATGCAGGGTCGGCGAACTGCCGTCGTGCTGCATCTGCAGCAAAAAGTCCTGGGTCACGCCGCCGATTATCGGGAACGTGCCTTCGTGCAACACCAACGGCACCATGCGCTCGCCTTCCGGCGCCGGTTGCTGAATGTCGCGGCCCATCGCCCCATTGCGAAACGGCACGCCGGCCATGCCCGCTACCGTCGGCAGCAAATCCGCCAGGCCCACGGCCTCTTCAATCACCCGAGGTTGCAGGCCAGGGGCATGGATCAACAGCGGCACGTTGTTGCTTTCAAGGCCCAATTGTTCAAAGGCGGGCAGCATGTGCGGGATCTGGCTGATGCGCGTGTTGTGGTCGCCGAAAAACACGAAAATAGTGTTGTCGTAATAGCCGCCGGCCTTGGCGATTTCCATTAAACGGCCGATGTTGAAGTCCAGCAGGCGCACCGCGTTGTATTGCTCGACGCTGCGCGAGCCGGCTTCCTGTGCTTGCTCCAGGGTCACGTTGCGCACCTCAAAACCATCGTTTTGCTTGGGGATGGTGAACGGGCGATGGTTGCCGGAGGTTTGCAGGTAGGCGAAGAACGGCTGGTTTTTGGGCACGGCGCGCAGCAGTTGATCACCTTCCTTGAACAGGTCCAGGTCAGAAATGCCCCATACGTCGACCCGTGGTGAGCGCCAGTAGCTTTCCTCAAACAGTTGCACGCCGTCGATGCTCTGGCGGATCAAGGCGTTGATATTCGCCCAGCCGGCGTTGCCGTTGATCATGTAGAACTTCTGGTATCCCTCGAACGCGTTCACCAGCGTGTGTTGCCGCGTGATCAGCGGGTTGCGCGTGGCGGTCTCCTGGCGCGTCACATCGGGCACGCCGGTGAGGCTGGCCCACACGGTTTTGGCGGTGCCGGTGACGGGCACATAAAAGTGTTTGAAGAACCAGCTTTGCGTCGCCAGTTGGTCCAGGTTCGGCGTAGGGTTCAGCGGGTTGCCGTAGGCGCCGACGGCGCTGGTGCCGAGCGATTCGAGCATCACGAAGATCACATTGGGTGGGCGATCACCCGGCAGCCGATAAGGCTGTACACCTTGTTCACGTATGAAATTCAGTTGCTGGGGGTCGGGTTTATCAACACCCAAGTACTGCGCCACTTGCGGGTAGTGTGCGCGCACCTGGGTTTCATCGAACTGCGATTGGCCGACCTTGAACGTGTCGTACAAAAACAGCACCGGGTTCAGGCCCACGGCGGCGACTTGGGTATTGCCGGAAAAGAACGCATCGCTCCAGCGCAGCGGCACCGGGTTCTCCAGGTTCAGGTTGGCGACGCGACCGAGCAGCGCCAGCAACACGGCGACCACGCCCACCACGGCCACCGAGGCCAGCGCCCATTTGCTGCTCACGGTGGGTTCACGGTCGAGGGTCAAGCGCTCCAGGCACACCAACGCCCACACCCACAGTGCCACCGCTGCCAGCCAACAGGCGGTTATCCACAGCACCGGGTAGGTTTCCCAGACCATCTGTTGAGAAATCTGCGCGTCTTGCAGGTAGCGCAACACCGTCGCGTTGAGGCGCACGCCGAGGTAGGCGTAATGGCCGAAGTCGATGATGTACACCAGGCCGACCACGGCCAATGCCACCACCAAATAGCCGCGTGCCAGCCAACGCAGCGCGGGCAGGGTGGTCAGGTTCCAGCGCGGCAGCCACGCCAGTACGGCCAGCGGCAGCAGGATCAACACCGCCAGGCGCAGGTCGAAACGCAGGCCGATGCCCACGGTTTCCAGGAGTGCCGGGGTGTTTAAGTCGAGGCCGGAAAAAGCCAGTACAAACACCAGGCGCAACGCCGCGAGTAATACAAACACCAGCCCGATGGCCCCCACGCCGTAGCGCAGGCGACGCGATTGCAACGCACCCATATTAACCTCTGTTCACTTTCATAAATCCCACTAGACACCTGTGATTGCGGTGGGTCAGCACTGCATTTTTTTGCGGGTAGACCGCCATCGCGAGCAAGCCCGCTCCCACAGGTTGAGTTGCATTAATCCGGCGATGACGCAGTAAACCAGCAGCAGCGGATCGACCAGGTAGTCCCAGTAGTTTTCCGAGGCTTTGAGCCGCAGCGCGAACGCCAACGTGCCGATTGCCAACATCCACACCGCCAGCGTGTTACGCAGCCACAGCATCAGCAACGCCACTGCGCCCACCAGCACAATCATCGGCCTGGGGTTGAAGCCCCAACGGTAAGGGTCGACATACGTCAGCCCCATCGTGGCCGGGTACAACACAAGGCTCAGCGCGCCAAACAGCAGCAACATTTGCACTTGATGTGTGCGCCCAAGCGGCTGCACCACGCCTAACCTGCACAACGCCACCCACGCCAACAACACCAACGTGCTGATGGCCAGGTCATCGGTAAAGCTGCGCACATACGCCGCCACGGGCAGCTCATTGACCGGGATAAAACTCACCACCACCAACATCGGCAACAACCACGGCCGCCACGGTGCGGTAAATCGAAACAGGCTTAAGAGCACAAACCCCAGCAGTACAAAACTCAAATGGGCTTGCCAGAAGGCCGTTATCACAAGCGCTCCTCCAGCCAGGCTTCGTTGAAGCTGACATGTTTGATAAAGGTGTTATTCCACGAGTACACCAAGTGGTACATACCGTCCGGGCTGCGGCTGAAGTACGGGTACTCGTACTCGAAATCGCAGCCACGCGGTTTGCATACGCGGTAGTCCAGGTTGCTCAGAAAACGCTGTTCCAGCGGCAAGCGTTTGGCGCCACTGGAGGCGCGAAAGCCTTCGCCGATAATTTCTTTGTAAGCCTGGGGCGAAAACGGTTGGCCAAGCGGGTCGGGCGATTGGTCCAGCTCCACCACCGTGCGCCACTGGCTGAACCGGGCGTCGGTGCCATAAAGGCTGAGCTTGAAACGGCCGTCTTGCAGGTCGTTGAGGGCCACCAACAAACCGTCATCCTGGGTGGCCACTGCGGCCAGCGATGAGTTGGGGTTGGCCGGTTCCAGCGGGTAGGGCTCGCTCCAGGTTTGCCCGGCATCTTCGGTGCGGCTGGCAAGCACGCGGTGATGGGTTTCGCCAGCGTAGCGCAACATCGCCACCGCGCGTTGGCCATCCAGCGGCACGATGGTCGGTTGCAGCGAGTTTTTACCGCGGCTGATGCGGAATTTGTCGATCACCGCACCGTCGGGGCTCAAGTACAGGTACTCGGCAAACTTGCCCATCAACTCGTGGTAAACCGGCAAGCCGATCGAGCCGTCAGCGTGGAACACCGGCGCGGCGCGCACCAACGTGCTGATATTGAAGAACGGCGACGTCACCAGTTGCCTCGGTGCGGTCCAGTTCGCGCCGAGGTCCTCGGAGACCATCACGTTGATCGCACTGGTGGCCCAGCCGCCGACCGACACCGACACATAAAACAGCCACAGGCGTTTATCCGGCCCCAGCGCAATCACCGGGTTACCGAGTTTGCGAATGTAGCGCTGGGTGCCGTCGCGGGTACTTTCGCGCGTGGCCAGCACCTGTTCGGCGCCCCATTCGGCACTGCTTGCATCAAACCGCGCGGTGCGCACCTGCACATCGGCGGCGCCTTCGCGCGAGCCTGCAAACCACACGGCCATTAAGTCGCCGCCGGGCAGCGCGGTGACGGACGAGGCATGCACAAAGTCGGTGAGCTCGGAAGACACAAAACGGCTGGTGTATTGCGGCGCGGCCGCCACCTTCGAGGTGTTCGGGCTCGCCTGGGCAAAGGGTGCCAGCACGTGGGGCGGATGGCTCAGCCAGGCGGCGATGAATACGCCCAGCAGGCTGCAAATCAGTAGAGCGGAGCGCATAGAGAACCTGTCGGAAAGAGGATTACTGCGCACGTTCATCCGGCAGGCGCTTCCTGCGACCGGTGAGCATGGATAACGGCAGGTTGTCCCGCACCTGGATGCTTTCAAACACCGCTGCCAGTACATGCACGCAGACCAAACCGAGCAACACATTGGCGGCGGTCTCGTGCACGTGCAGCGGCCAATCGGCGCCCCACAAGGCGTCGACTTCCTGCATCAAGAAGCCGCTGGTGCCGATGGTCAGCAATGCCAGCAACATCAACAGCATTACCAATGCGCCAATTGGCGAATGGCCGAGCCGATGCAGCGGACGCCCGTTGACCAAACTACGCGCATGGGCGGCGAGCCGTGCAGGCGTTGGCCAGAAATCTGACCAACGCGCGCTGCGCGGCCCAACGAACCCCCACACGGTGCGCACCAACAGCCAGGCCATGGCGTAGTAGCCCAGCCAAACGTGCCAGTCGTCGCCTGCTTCGTTAAAGAAGTAATTGGCGACAAAGACCCCGGCGATAGACGCATGAAACAGCCTCACCAAAGGGTCCCACAGGCGCAGGGATTCGCCTTGCATCAGCCCTTGATCTCAGTCTTCACGGCTTTGCCGGTGACCGGGTCATGGTAGATTTCGACTTTGCGCTTGTCCTTGTCAAAGCCGTAGATTTCATAGCAATTGCCGTCGGTGACCTTGAACTTGCTGATCTCATAGCCTTCGGCCTTGAGCTTGTCCTGAAACACCTTTTGGTCTTGCCATTGCGAGCGCTCGGCGGTGGTGCACTGCGGGCCGGCGACGGCCAAAGGGCTGGCGATAATCAGGGACAACAAGAGAATTTTGCGCATGGAAAAGCTCTCAGCAGATGTGGGAGATTGCACAGTGCAAAACCAACCTTAGCGCAACCTTAGTTGGCAATGAGCCGTAACATCTTTCCCGGAATAGCCCGCGCCAGAACCCGGCATGATGCCGCCGATTCCTACAGAGATTCCGTTATGCGCCTACTCCTCGTCGAAGATGATCGCGCCCTCGGCCAAGGCATTCGCGTGGCATTAGGCGCCGAAGGCTACACCCTCGATTGGCTGCAGGATGGCCTCAGCGCCCTGCATGCCCTGCGCACTGAAAGCTTTGATTTGCTGTTGCTCGACCTCGGCCTGCCGCGCCTCGATGGCCTCGACCTGCTGCAGCAACTGCGCGCCGAACAGCACGACCTGCCGGTGCTGATTCTGACCGCCCGTGACGGCACCGCCGAACGCATCGCCGGGCTCGACGCGGGCGCCGACGACTACTTGGTCAAACCCTTCGACGTCGAAGAACTCAAAGCCCGCGTGCGCGCCCTGTTGCGCCGCAGCCAGGGCCGCGCGCAACCGCTGCTGGAACACGCCGGCGTCAGCCTCGACCCGGCCACCCAACACGTGCGCTACCAGGATGAAGACATCATCGTCACCCCGATGGAATACCAACTGCTGCACCAACTGATGGTGCGCCCCGGCAAAGTCGTGACCCGCGAGCGCTTGTCCCGCGCGCTGTACGGCTGGCAAGACCGCGTGGAGAGCAACACCCTCGAAGTACTTATCCACAACCTGCGCAAAAAACTCTCCACCGAACTGATCCGCACCGTGCGCGGTGTCGGCTACGTGCTGGCGCTCAAACCATGACCTCGGTTCGCGCGCGTATTCTCATCCCGGTGCTGGTGCTGATACTGCTCGGTGACGCCCTGATCAGCTGGCTGGTGCTGCGTGACAGCCACCACGAAATCGAAGAAGTCTACGACGCCCAACTCGCCCAAAGCGCCCGCCTGCTGCAAGGCGTGCTGCGCCAACGCGACCCCGGCGAGGCCGACTGGAACCGCCTCTACCAAGCCTTCGACCACGCCATGAGCCGCGTCGGCGAAGAGGGCGTCGCCCACCCCTACGAAACCCGCCTGACCTTCCAGGTATGGCGCACTGATGGTGAATTGTTGGTGCGCTCCGCCGAAGCGCCGGTGCTGGCTGCGCCGCCCACCACCCTCGGCTCCCACGACCTGATCGACAACGGCAACGACTGGTGCGCCTTCCTCCTCGCCGACCCGCAACAGGGCCTGTTGATTTGGGTGGGCGAGCGCGACGACATTCGCCAAGACCTGATCGAACGCATCGTGCGCCACACCCTGTGGCCCACGCTGATCGGCGTGCCACTGCTGACCCTATTGATCTGGCTGGCCATCGGCTGGGGCCTCAAACCGCTGCGCGCCATGGTGCTATCCATTCGCGGGCGCAACACCGACACCCTGCAACCGCTGCACTTAAAGCCCCTGCCAACCGACCTGGAACCCATGCAAACCGCGCTGAACCGGCTGTTGGTGCAAGTGGATGACCTGCTCGACCGCGAACGCCGCTTCATCGCCGACGCCGCCCACGAACTGCGCACGCCACTGGCGATACTGCGCATCCACGCGCAAAACGCGCAAAGCGCCGCCACCGAAGAACAGCGTCGCGAAGCACTGGACTTCCTCGTCAACGGCGTCGACCGCGCCACCCGCATCGGCAGCCAACTTCTGACCATGGCGCGCATCGAACCGCACCTCAGCAACCCCGTGTGCAAACGCGTGCAACTCACCGAACTGGTGCGCGAAGAACTCGCTGAACTGACGCCGCTGGCCATGGAAAAAGGCGTGGAACTGGTGCTCGAAGGGCAAGAACAATGCTGGGTGCAAACCGAACCGGTGGCGCTGGCGATTGCGCTGCAAAACCTGGTGACCAACGCGCTCAACTTCTCGCCGGCCGGCAGCGAGGTGCGCGTGGTGATTGGTGCTAATTGTTTGAGCGTGGAAGACCAAGGGCCGGGCATCGATGAGGCGGAATTAGGGCGATTGTTTGAGCGGTTTTACAGCCGGGGGAACGCGAATGGCGCGGGGTTGGGCTTGGCGATTGTGGAGATGATCGTGGGGAAGATCGGCACGCGGTTGACGTTGCAGAATTTGGCGACGGGTGGGTTGTGTGCGCGGTTATGTTTCAACGCTTGCGCGGTGGAACCTGGGGGAAAACCACACCGTTAAAGGTGTGGGTGCAGCAGTTACAAAATGGCTTCATCTGTTCGGGCGTCAATTGGGCGTTAACCTTTTGCAGCACACCTGCCTCGTCGACCCACAGTCCGCTGTAATAGGTGGACTCACCTAGTCCCACATACTCCTTCTTGTCGTTTTCATGCAGCGCAACTATCCAAAACACAGGCTCCGGGCGATCCAGGCGGGCGTTGGCTTCGCTGAAAACGGCATCCCACGGATGGCCGACTTTGGACAGGAGAAACCGGAATAGCGGCGTGTAATCAAAGCCGTGTCGGTGATGGCTGTGCATTGAGCCGCGGTTGGACAGTGAGCGCTTTTCGCTCTTGGTGTGCCGTTCATATCTATAAGCAGCACAGCTCCCGTGGCGTACGCCATGGGTTCGGGTGTTGACTGTGCGGTAGAGGGGCTTTTTCATTGCATCAGGACTCATCCTTGGACTGCTTTGGCGGAGGTGGCCACGCGCCTTGGTAGAGAAAGGATATCTGGTAGTAGAAAAGGTCGGGTTCTATCACCTGCCGGAAATATGGCTGGAGAATCGCTATCCAATTTGGGAGAACGTCAAATCCTCCAGCATAGATTTGTGGTTCCTCGTGCAGGCCGAGTGCGTTAAGAATGATGTCGTCGTCCTCAAAGTTTGCTGAGTATTCGTCGGCATCTAAGTTGTCGGTTTGTTTGTTGAACCATTGCAATCGTACTTTCATAGCCATAACGAACGCTCCATTCTACCTTTCTATATGACGGTTATCTTTTGCTGGGCCACGCTGCTCGCCGGTATAGGGATCAAACGAACCGAGGTGTTTCACATCGCTGTAGCGATAGACTTCCAGTTCACCCTTTTCTGAATCCCATTCAAATAGCTTTCTTCCTTTTGCGTCCTTCCAACGCTCCCTAAGCCCGCCACCATTCTGTTTTCGGGTCTTTCTCTTTTGTTCTATCAAGCCCGGGAAGCCAGTGATGTCCTCGGTTCTGGGCGCTGGAAAATAATCATAATCCGGATTTCTCAAGCCTTTCCGGGGCTCGTTAACCACTACATACAGCGGCCTAACACCCGACTCCACCGGGAACACCAGAATAAAGTCCCGGTATTGCGGTGGATAAACCGGGTTTCCCAGAATCTGCGCAGCTTTCTCGGTCGGTGGATAAATCCAAATCACCGGTGCCTGTGGCGCGGCCTCCAACGCCGGAATACCCAACGTATCGCCCGGATCAACCGCAGGCGTCCATATCAGCTCAACGCCCTCACCCAAATCCGCGACAAACTGATCGCCACGGCTTTGGAACTGCACCACATCGATCATCTGCCAATCGGCATTGTTGCCTGTGTAAAACCCATACCCCTTGAGCGTGCCGTCTTCGCGCTGCTCAACATGCAAGCGCATCTGCGACCGCGCCCGCTGCATCGAGCGCAATTGCTCCTCGCTGTAGAGTGCGCTGTCGCCCAGCTCCGATGGCCACGCCAGCGCCACCAAACCCGCCAATAAGCCACCGGCCATAGTGCCAACGGCGCTGGCAGCGGACTCCAATACCACCGAGCGCAACGCCAACTGCCCCAAGCCAGCGGGCAGTGCGCTGCCGCTGATCTTGCGCAGCGCAACCGCGCCCTGGCTGTCCACCTCGCGCCCACCCAACAGGCTGAAATGGCCGTAGTCCTTGATCAGCTCCAGCGGCACATGACCGGCGGGATCGTTGTAGCGAATGATGCCGTCGGGCAGTTGGCAGGGTTTGGTGAACGTGCAGCCACAAGGTTTGGCCAGCGTTGGCGCTGGCATCGGTGGCGCGTCGAATACCGCTATCGGCGGCGAATAGGCCGCCCGCTTCGGCTGCGGGGTCAGGATTCGCCGTTTGAGTTGTTCTTCTTCGGTGATGGGGTAAGAGCGTTCTGACATGACGGGCTCACTTCCTTGTGCGAGGGAGTGAGCCTACGAGGGGGAATCAGACGTTGATGTCGGCTTTGTTCGATGGTGGGCGTGGGAAAAGTCGACGGATGCCTGATCTGGCGGACTTATTTCGATTATTGGGATTTTAGTTTGTTTGTTTCGTTTAGCTTGGGCGTCAACTGAATTGCGTAACGCCGGAGCCGCCTCATGATCATCAATCACCTTCCCAAAACGACCCTTGCGCAGGGAAAGGACGTCGAAGCTGCCGTGCAAGACCAGCGCGAACTGACCTCGCAGCAGGCCGCCGACCGGCTTAACGTTTCACGCCCGCACTTGGTCAAGATGCTAGAGGAGGGCGCACTTCCGTTTACAAAAAACGGCCGGCATCGGCGAATTCGGTTTCCGGATTTGATCGCGTTCAAACAGCGGCGCGATGAGGAAAGCCATGAGGCAATGGACGCACTGGCGCAACAAGCCCAAGAGCTGAGAATGGGCTATGACGGATGAGGTGTTCGCCTTTTAGTGCGGCGTACGATGCGTGTGTTGCATACCTGGCCGCGCTCCGGGATTTACTGATGTGGCTGGGTTTGTCTGGAGGTATCGGGCGCGGTGGGCTAGTTAGATTCATGAGGAATGGAAGCGCAGCGTGCTCACGTGAATAGATTCGTCCCCCCGTTTCTGCATAATGCTTAAAACGATACTTGAGAGGCCATGCTACCGATTAATGGCTGGTTTCCGATTCGCACGCGTTTCGCAGGTTCATATCATTTATGGAGTTACAGCCACTGCCGGTTTTTTTGGCGATACAGTAGTTACGCTGGTTCATGTCATTGATGCTGAGGCAACCCGCATAGGCATTGGTACTGAACATCAGCAAGGCTGCAATAATTATCCGCATTTCATACTTCCATGAATGATCAGGGAGCAGCTTGGCGCTGTTTGATTAATGGTGTAAATGATATTGAAATAGTGGCGTGGAGGCGAATCGGCTAAGACTGAAGCGGGTATATTTTGGCTTTCTCTAAGCATCCGAACCACAGGCACAAAGGGCCAGGCACTCGGTTAGTTACCTATTTTTCGCAGCGGCCATGATTGGCAACGTTCCGTCACACACCGAAGCTTCATTCTGAATGTTGTTTGGGCTAACTTTCGCCGGTCGCTGCCAACCCAGCGACCGGGCCTGGAAACCCGCGGAATAAAGGGCGCACAGGCGCCACCATTTATCACGACTGCTGGTGCTATTTTTGTGCCAGCATATGCGTGTTATGGCGGCTGTGCGTGGGAGACTTTCGAGTCTGCCGGGTTTGCCCTTTTGCCCCGGTTTCCAGCCTGCGCACAGCTGCCACCATTCGCCTGGAAACGAATGGTGCAGCTCTCATCGAAAAACGGGAGTTACACCAATGAGCTTTTCTGAAAAGTCGTACCCTAGCAACTCCGCAACCCACACCCCCGCACATGCCGGAGGTGCCCAATGATCAACCCACCCCTCAACAAAACCCTCGGCGTTATCACCTTCTCCACCTGCGGCAAGCAGCCCAACCTTCACCGTCTGTTCCGCGTCAATGCGGGCGTACCCATTCGCGATGCCCTGGAGCATGCCTCCGAGCTGCTTCACTGTTCAAAAATGCTCGCCTTGGACGCGGCCATGGACACAAGCGCGGACCGTTATGCCTGGGCGGCGCATTATTTGGGGGAGATGGCCAAGGCGGTGGTGGATGATTTGGCGAACGGGATGTTGCCGAATGGGGCAACGGAGGAGGGTGAGGCAGTTGCTCTGTAGGCGGGTAGTTTGAGGATGTTTGGGCTGGCGTCATCGCAGGCAAGCCAGCGCCCACAGTTTGAGTGGGGTACGCCCGCTTAAACCGTGTAGGCAATAAAAAAGACCTTGGCATGCCAAGGTCTTTTTTTGCCTGTTGATCAGCTCAGCAGGTGTTTGGAAATGATCCGTGAGATTTCGACAATGGAGGTTTTGCCGGTGAATTCGAATTTCACTTTGCCCAGCGATGAGAAGTAAATCTCCAGTTCCGAATCCAGGTCAAATGTCCCGGACGTTTCCACTGAGTACGCGACGATGTTTTTGTACGGCAGCGAGGTGAAGTCCTTTTTGCTGCCAGTGATCCCTTGCACGTTCACGGCGATGATGCGTTTGGTGGTGAACACCACGCCGTCGCGCATGGCTTTGTAGGCGTCGATCACTTCTTCGCCGTCGAGCAGCAGGGCGGTGACGCGTTCGGCGTATTCGTTATTTTGTTTGAGCTTGAAGAAGCCTTTGTTGTTGAAGTCGATCATGTGCCTGTCCTTGGGTGAGTGGTGCGGTGAACGCCTGCGCGTGTGTATGACGTTTTACTCGCGGATCTGTGTCTAACGCGCTCTTTTTGAACGCCCTACCATGACGCCCAACACTGCAACGTTGGCCAAGGGTTTCACGCCGACGCAACAAAAATCCAGGAGCCAAACAATGCCCGATATGTCCAGCTTGCTTGCCTATGGGCTTATTTCACTCGGTATGGTGCTGACGCCGGGGCCGAATATGATTTACCTCATTTCGCGGTCGATTTGCCAGGGGCGCACGGCCGGTTTGATTTCGCTGGGCGGCGTGGCGTTGGGTTTTGTGGTGTACATGCTGTGCGCGGCATTGGGTATTACTGCGTTGGTGATGGCGGTTCCGTTTGCCTACGACGCGCTGCGGCTCGGCGGCGCGGTGTATTTGGTTTATCTGGCCTGGCAGGCGGTCAAGCCGGGTGGCCGGTCGCCTTTTCAGGTTCAGCAGCTGCCGCCGGACAGCCCGCGCAAGCTGTTCATGATGGGCTTCCTGACCAACCTGCTGAACCCCAAAGTGGCGGTGATGTATGTGTCGTTGTTGCCGCAGTTTATCGACCCGAACGGCCACGGCAGTGTGTTGACGCAATCTTTGGTACTGGGCTTTACGCAGATTTTTATCAGCGTTAGCGTCAATTCGATGATTGCGGTCATGGCGGGTTCTATCGCGGTGTTCTTCGTCACCCGGCCGGGTTGGCAGGTGGTGCAGCGCTGGCTGATGGGGTCGGTGCTGATGGGCTTGGCGGTGCGCATGGCGGTGGAAGGGCGGCGCTAGGTTCGGCGCGCCATGACGTTTCACCGGTTCACTGGATAGCTTTCAAGTAGTCCATGAGCACGGTGAGCGGCGCGGGCAGGTCATCGAGTTGATCGACGTTTTGCACGTCCGTCGCCAGCCGCTGCAATTCGCGCCCTAGTACCGTGTCGGCACCGCCGAGTGCCGCCAGCGCCTGCGCCATACATTCATCAATTTTGCATTGAATAACCGCCAACTCGCGCTGGCGCACTAACAACCCAAACACTTCGCGCTCATACCCGTCCATGACCAGGTCATCCCTTAAAATTGGGCTGCCGCCGACTGTCTCGTGCACCAGTTTAAGTGCAAAGAGCGCAACAGCTTCCAGCGTCAATTCCATGGTCTCGGTTCCTCAGCGTTCGGGGCGGAGCGCGATGATCACTGTTCTGTGCGTGAAAAAAAAGACCTTGTGCAGCGAACAGTGTGACGTTGGTGGGCTTAGTGAACTGGCGCTAACGGCCATTCGGCAAGGGCGGCCGACGTTCGACTTGCTCAAGGCTCACGCCGCCTGCCCGGTAAAGGTTGCTTGGGTAAGTGCTGACCGCGCCGTTGATTTTAATGCGCAAGCCATTGGCGATGGGGCAGTCAGCGCGACACGTAACGGGTTCAGCGTGCCATGACGTTGACGATCACATGCAGGATGAAGGCAGGCCCGTAGCAGGGTTGCCCGTGTTCATCCTCTATCCGCCAGATGGACGTGACGGTACACGTCTCCTTGGGCGCGGCGAACTCCACGGTGATGTGCACCGGTTGACCGGGCAATGTTTCGGCAATTGGAATTTCGTTATTCAGGCTGCGCAGGTGCGTGTCCATCACCACTTCCAGCGCCGCCCCCGCAGCGGCGCGCTGAGCGATGACGTATTCGCCGTCCACCCGCACCAGCTTGCGCGCGCGCCAGGGGCGGGCGCCGAGGTTTTGGATTTCCCAGGTCTTCTGAAAGATCTCACCCGGCAGCACCACGGCTTGGTCGGGTGTGGTGACATCTGCGTTGAACACGGCAATGTCGCTCGGGTCCTGCAGGCCAATGGCGCGGTTGGTGCCAGCCATTGCGTGGGCATCGACCGGCGCACCAGCCAGGTCGGCGAAGTAACGGAACAGCAGCAGCGGTGAAACCTGCAGCGCCTTGGCCAGTTTAATCAGCGTGCGCACGGAAGGGTCTTGAGAGGCACCGCCCGCCAAACCGTAGAGATAGGTTCTGGAAATGCAGGCTTCTTTGGCCAAGGTGGTCATGGATTTGCCCAGTTCCCTGCCGCGTCGGGTGATCAGCGCCCTTAGGGTGTCCCGCGTTCTGATAGTCATGCCCCACCGTTGTACGCCAAAAAAGACACACTGATCGCCGCTACGTTAAGTGAGTTATGCACACTACTCCTCGCGCTACCCCTTGGGATCTGGCGTTTGTTGCATTCCTTTACGCCAGATTTGAAAGGTAGCCGTGACGCCTTACTTTATCGAGGGGTTGATACTTGGCCTTGGGCTTTTTGCTGCCCCAGGCCCAAAAGACACCTTGGTCATCCGCCAGGGTGTCAGCCGTGGCCCTGTCTGGGGCGTGGTCGCTATCTGCGTGCTGGCCGACATTGTGCTGATCGCTTTCGGTGTCACCGGGTTAGGTTCGCTGTTGGGCAGTCGGCCACAGGTGATGGCGCTCTTGTTACTCTCAGGCGCAGCCTATCTGCTGTGGTTCGGTGCCCAGCGCTTATTGGCCAGCCTCCGCAACCAATCCATGCCGGACACTCAAGGCGGCAACTCGCAACGCGGGCTGCTGCGCACAGCAATGGTGCTTGGTTTCGCCAACCCCTACGCCTGGCTCGATACCGTTGTGCTGATTGGCTCCATCGGCGCAGCCAAACCTGCTGGCCAACAAGCCTTGTTCGCGGCCGGTGCAATGACGGCTTCGTTGATATGGTTCGTGTTACTTACGCTGGGCTGTCAGCGCTTGACCGGGCTGTTTCGCTCAGCTGTGGTCTGGCGATGTTTGGACGTTGGCGTTGCTGTGTTGATGGTGTATCTGGCCGGGATGTTGATGAGTGACTCGCTAAGTATCTTTGAGGTAATTCTAGAAGGGTAATCAGCGCATCAGGGAGATTCGTACGCACCCTAATTCAAAGCCGGCAAGGCGTCTGGAGAGCACATGCACCCGCTTGCTGCATCTGTCAGCTATCCGCGGGTAGAGGCTCCGATTTACCTTTCACCCCAAACAACCGGTCGGCTATCTGCCTACCTCGCTCAATACCTTCCTCCGTCAGCCAAATCGATTTGTTCCTGTTCACCGGATTACTGATGAATCCCTGTTCATGCAATCGGTTCATGGCGTCGAAGTCGAACCCTTTCCAAGCATGGCCGTGGTCGAAACTGAAAGTTACCAACAGGGCAAGCACGGCGTCTTCAATCAGTTTTTCGTGGTGTTTCTCAAGGGGCTTTTCTGGCGAGCAGCGGTGTCGCTGGCCGGTCACTTTTCTACAGGCGAAAAAAAAGACCTTGAATTTCAAGGTCTTTCTTTAAGGTGGTGCCCCGAGGGAGAATCGAACTCCCACTTCTTTCGAAAACGGATTTTGAATCCGCCGCGTCTACCAATTCCGCCATCAGGGCTCAATGGCGGCGAAGTATAGAGATGAGATTACCGTTGGTCAATCACGTTTCATGGTCTATTTTCACTATTTCCGCTAGACTTCCCGCCCCTGCTAGACGAACCCCATCATGCGCGTTGCTGACTTTACCTTTGAGCTCCCTGATTCGCTGATCGCTCGCCACCCTTTGGCCGAGCGTCGCGCCAGTCGACTGCTGACCCTGGACGGGGTCAGTGGTGCCCTTGCACACCGTCAATTCACTGATTTGCTTGAGCATTTGCGCCCAGGCGATTTGATGGTTTTCAACAATACCCGGGTGATTCCGGCGCGGCTGTTTGGCCAGAAGGCGTCCGGTGGCAAGCTGGAAATTCTGGTGGAGCGGGTGCTCGACAGCCATCGCGTGCTGGCCCATGTGCGCTCCAGCAAGTCGCCCAAACCGGGTTCGGGCATCCTGATTGACGGCGGTGGCGAAGCCGAGATGGTCGCGCGCCATGACGCCTTGTTTGAACTCAAGTTTGCCGAAGAGGTGTTGCCGCTGCTGGAGCGTGTCGGTCATATGCCGCTGCCTCCTTATATAGACCGCCCCGACGAAGACTCGGACCGCGAGCGCTATCAAACGGTGTACTCGCAGCGCCTGGGCGCGGTGGCTGCGCCGACTGCCGGCCTGCATTTCGACCAGCCGCTGCTGGATGCGATTGCCGCCAAGGGCGTCGAGTCTGCCTATGTGACCCTGCACGTGGGGGCCGGCACGTTTCAGCCGGTGCGTGTGGATAACATCGAAGACCATCACATGCACAGCGAATGGCTGGAAGTCAGCCAGGAAGTGGTGGATGCGGTGGCTGCGTGCAAGGCGCGCGGTGGGCGAGTGGTGGCGGTGGGCACCACCAGCGTGCGTTCGCTGGAGAGTGCGGCGCGCGATGGCGTGCTCAAGCCGTTCAGCGGCGACACCGATATTTTTATTTTCCCTGGCCGGCCGTTCCATGTGGTCGATTGCCTGGTCACCAATTTCCATTTGCCGGAATCCACGCTGTTGATGCTGGTGTCGGCATTTGCCGGTTACCCGGAAACGATGGCCGCCTACCAGGCCGCCATCGACAATGGCTACCGTTTTTTCAGCTACGGTGATGCGATGTTCATCACCCGTAACCCTGCGCCGACTGCTCCTGTAGAGACGGGCCATGAGGAACAACTATGAGTCGTATGTCGTTTGAATTGTTGGCCACGGATGGCAAGGCTCGTCGTGGTCGCCTCACGTTCCCGCGCGGCACCGTCGAGACCCCGGCGTTCATGCCGGTGGGCACCTACGGCACGGTAAAAGGCATGCTGCCGCGTGACATTATCGCCACCGGCGCCGAGATCATCCTCGGCAACACCTTCCACCTGTGGCTGCGCCCCGGCACGGAAGTGATCAAGAAGCATGGCGACTTGCATGACTTCATGAAGTGGCAAGGCCCGATCCTCACCGACTCCGGTGGCTTCCAGGTGTTCAGCCTGGGCGCCATGCGCAAGATCAAGGAGGAGGGCGTGACCTTCGCCTCGCCGGTCGACGGTTCCAAAGTGTTCATGGGCCCGGAGGAATCGATGCAGGTGCAGCGCGACCTGGGCTCCGACATCGTGATGATTTTTGACGAATGCACGCCGTACCCGGCGGACGAAGACGTGGCGCGCGTTTCCATGGAGCTGTCGCTGCGTTGGGCGCAACGCTCGAAGAACGCGCACGGCGAGAACACCGCGGCGTTGTTCGGCATCGTGCAGGGCGGCATGCATGAAAGCTTGCGCAAGCGCTCGCTGGAAGGCCTCGACAAAATCGGCTTTGACGGCCTGGCCATCGGCGGTTTGTCGGTGGGCGAGCCCAAGCACGAGATGATCAAGGTGCTCGATTACCTGCCGGGCCTGATGCCTGCTGAAAAACCTCGTTACCTAATGGGCGTTGGCAAACCGGAAGATCTCGTAGAGGGTGTTCGCCGCGGTGTGGACATGTTCGATTGCGTGATGCCAACCCGTAATGCCCGCAATGGGCATCTGTTCATCGATACCGGCGTGCTGAAGATCCGTAACGCGTTCCATCGCCATGATGATTCGCCGCTGGATCCAACCTGCGACTGCTACACCTGCCAGAACTTCTCGCGTGCTTATCTGCACCATCTGGACAAGTGCGGCGAAATGCTGGGTAGCATGTTGAATACCATCCACAATTTGCGTCACTACCAAGTCCTGATGGCTGGTTTGCGCGAGGCTATTCAACAGGGTACATTGGCCGCCTTCGTCGATACCTTCTATGCCAAGCGCGGGCTGCCTGTGCCGCCCTTGGCCTGAGTTTTCCGACCCTAAGATTCACTATTTGCAACTGGAGTGCTAAATGAGCTTTTTTATCTCTAACGCCATGGCTGATGCCGCTGCGCCTGCCGCTGCTGGCCCTATGGGCGGCGGTTTTGAGTGGATTTTCCTGGTCGGCTTCCTGGTCATCTTCTACCTGATGATCTGGCGTCCACAGGCCAAGCGCGCCAAAGAGCAGAAGAACCTGCTGGGCAGCTTGCAGAAAGGCGACGAAGTTGTGACCACTGGCGGCATCGCCGGCAAGATCACCAAGGTTGCCGATGCTTTCGTGGTTCTGGAAGTCTCCGACACCGTAGAAATGAAGTTCCAGAAGGGCGCCATCGCTGCCACGCTGCCAAAAGGCACGCTCAAAGCGATCTAAGTTTCAACCTTTACCAATCGACGGGGCGCGCAAGGCGCCCCGCGTTATAAGCGGGCGGCGTGATGCTGAACAAATACCCTCTGTGGAAATACGTACTGATCCTGGCGGTGCTGGCGATCGGCTTTATTTATTCCGCTCCCAATCTCTATCCTGATGACCCGGCGATCCAGATCACTGGCGCCAGCACTGCGTTGCAGGTCAATCAGGCTGATCTGGACCGCACGAGCAAAGCGCTCACCGACGCGGGCATCCAGGTTAAAGCGGCAACATTGGCGGCTGACGGCAAGGGCGGTTTGTTGCGCCTGGCCAAGCAAGAAGACCAGTTGCCGGCCAAAGACGTTGTGCGCAAGGCCATGGGTGATGACTATGTTGTCGCGCTGAACCTGGCACAGACCACGCCAAAATGGCTGCGCAGCATTGGCGCGCACCCGATGAAGCTGGGTCTGGACTTGTCCGGTGGTGTGCACTTCCTGTTGGAAGTCGACATGGACAAAGCCCTGGACGCACGCCTGAAAGTTTACGAAGGCGATGTGAAAAGCTTGCTGCGCAAAGAGAAGTTGCGTTATCGCAGCCTGCCGCAGCTCAACGGCGCTATCCAGTTGGGCTTTGCTGATGAAGCTTCCCGCGAACAGGCCCGTGCGCTGATCCGCAAGAGCTTCACCGATTTTGACATCGTGCCGGCCGACCTCAATGGTCAGGCGGTACTGCGCCTGGCGATGACCCCGGCCAAGCTGGCGGAAATCCGCGAATATTCCATCAAGCAGAACTTGACCACGGTACGTAACCGCGTCAATGAGCTGGGTGTGGCCGAGCCGATTGTTCAACGTCAGGGTGCCAACCGCATTGTGGTTGAACTGCCGGGTGTGCAGGACACGGCTGAAGCCAAGCGTATCCTGGGTAAAACCGCCAACCTGGAATTCCGCCTGGCGGCTGATCCGGGTGCGTCCCGCGCGACTTCCGAAGAGTTCGAGTTCCGCGAAGGCAATCGTCCTCCAGCGTTGATCGAGCGTGGCTTGATCATCACCGGCGACCAGGTGACGGACGCCAAGGCTGGTTTCGGCGAGCACGGTACACCTGAAGTGAACATCCGCCTGGATGGCCACGGCGGCGAACTGATGAGCCGCGCCACGCGCAGCAACGTCGGTCGCAGCATGGCGGTGATCTTCATCGAGCAGCGCCCGGTCACTACCTACACCAAGCAAATGGTCAACGGCGTCGAGAAAGACGTGCCGGTGCAGACCTTCAAAGAAGAGAAGAAGATCATCAGCCTGGCGACTATCCAGTCGCCGCTGGGTGCTCAATTCCGTATCACTGGCCTGAACGGCCAGGGCGAGTCGTCCGAACTGGCGCTGCTGTTGCGCGCTGGTGGCCTGGCGGCGCCGATGTACTTTGCTGAAGAACGCACCATTGGCCCGAGCCTGGGTGCCGACAACATCACCAAGGGTGTTGATGCAGCCTTGTGGGGCATGCTGTTCGTGTCGCTGTTCATCATCGCCATCTACCGCTTCTTCGGCGTGATCGCCACCGTCGCCCTCGCGGGCAACATGGTGATGCTGCTGGCGTTGATGTCGTTGCTGGGGGCTACGCTGACCCTGCCAGGTATCGCCGGTATCGTACTCACCATGGGTATGGCGGTGGACGCCAACGTGCTGATCTTCTCGCGTATTCGTGAAGAGATCGCCAACGGCATGACCGTGCAGCGCGCAATCAACGAAGGCTTCGGCCGGGCATTTACCGCGATTCTCGACTCCAACTTGACCACCTTGCTGGTCGGCGGGATTCTCTTTGCCATGGGCACCGGCCCGGTCAAAGGTTTTGCGGTAACCATGTCCCTCGGTATCTTTACCTCGATGTTCACGGCCATCATGGTGACCCGCGCAATGGTCAACCTGATCTTTGGCGGGCGTGACTTCAAGAAGTTGTGGATTTAAGGGGCTGCCATGTTACGTACAATCAACTTCATGGGCGTTCGCAACGTTGCGTTCGGCGTCACTGTGCTCCTTACCGTTCTGGCGTTGTTCAGCTGGTTCCATAAGGGCCTGAACTACGGTCTGGACTTCACCGGCGGTACGCTTATCGAGCTGACCTACGAGAAGCCGGCCGACGTTACCCTGGTGCGCAACGAGCTGGTCAAGGCTGGCTATCACGAGGCCATCGTGCAGAGCTTCGGTGCAACCACCGACCTGCTGGTGCGCATGCCTGGCGAAGACCCGCAACTGGGTCACCAGGTGGCGGAGGCCTTGCAGAAGGTCGGCGGCGACAACCCGGCGGCGGTCAAGCGCGTCGAGTTCGTCGGCCCGCAAGTGGGCGAAGAGCTGCGCGACCAAGGCGGCCTCGGCATGCTGATGGCGCTGGTCGGCATCATGATCTACCTGGCGTTCCGCTTTCAGTGGAAGTTCGGCGTCGGCGCGATCGTGTCGCTGATCCACGACGTGGTAGTGACCGTGGGTATCCTGGCCTACTTCCAGATCACCTTCGACCTGACGGTGCTGGCGGCGGTATTGGCGATCATTGGTTACTCGCTCAACGACACCATCGTGGTATTCGACCGGGTTCGTGAGAACTTCCGTGTACTGCGCAAGGCGACGTTGATCGAGAACATCAACATCTCCACCACGCAGACCCTGCTGCGCACCATGGCCACCTCGATCTCCACCTTGTTGGCGATCGCGGCCCTGATGATCTTCGGCGGTGACAACCTGTGGGGCTTCTCGCTGTCGCTGTTTATCGGCGTGCTGGCGGGTACCTACTCGTCGATCTACATCGCCAACGTGGTGCTGATCTGGTTGAACCTCAACAGCGAAGACTTGATCCCTCCTTCCGCTACCGGCAAGGAGGTCGATGACCGCCCTTGATGGGCGTTCGTTGATCTGCTGTTACAAAAAAGGTACGAGTATTGAACTCGTGCCTTTTTTTTTGCTCCAAGGCTGGGTATAGCGCGGACGTTTCGGTCCGCTTGTGATGGTCAGGAGGTTCATGTGAACAAGTCGTTACTGGTTGGTGCGTTATTGGGTGCTGTCGGTGTGACTGCCGGGGGTGCTGTTGCCACCTACAGCCTGGTAAAAAGCGGCCCTGAGTATGCGCAAGTGCTGGCAGTGCAGCCGGTGAAAACCCAGATCAAAACCCCTCGCGAAGTCTGCAAGGACGTCGCGGTAACCCGGCAGAAGCCGGTAGAAGATCAGCATCAGATCGTTGGCACCGTGGTTGGTGCGCTGGCAGGTGGCCTGTTGGGCAACCAGGTCGGTGGTGGTAATGGCAAGAAGCTGGCGACTGTAGCCGGTGCGGTCGGTGGTGGTTACGCCGGTAACAAGGTTCAGGAAGGCATGCAGAACCGCGATACCTACACCACCACGCAAACGCGCTGCAACACCGTCAACGACATCAGCGACAAGGTGGTAGGTTACGACGTGCGTTACAACCTGGATGGCAAGGAAGGTTCAGTGCGTATGGACCGTGATCCAGGCGGCCAGATCCCGGTCGACAAAGAAGGTCGTCTGATCCTGGGTCAAAACCAGCCGCAGTAATTGCCGGCGGGTGCAATTCAAAACGTGGGAGGGGGCTTGCTCCCGATGACGGTATGTCAGCTGCCTACAGGTAGGCCGACACACTGCAATCGGGAGCAAGCCCTCTCCCACATTGGGTTAGTGCCGTTGCACGAATGGCAGGCATAAAAAAAGCACCTCTTGGGGTGCTTTTTTTGTGCTCGCTCGCTTAGCGTTTCAGCGAAGCTGGCAGGTGCGGCTGGATCGCCGTCAGTACTGCCTTGAAGCATTTGGTGTTGCCGGCAACCACGTGGCCTTTTTCGAGGAAGTCGTGACCACCGGTGAAGTCGCTCACCAGGCCGCCTGCTTCTTGAATCAGCAGGGCGCCTGCGGCCATGTCCCATTCGGACAAGCCCGACTCCCAGAACGCGTCAAAACGACCGGCGGCGACGTAAGCCAGGTCGAGGCTGGCAGCGCCTGCGCGACGGATGCCGGCGGTCTGGCCGACCAGGGCGCGGAACATGCCCAAGTAGTTTTCGAGGTTGTCCATCTGGTCGTCACGGAACGGGAAGCCAGTGCCCAGCAGGGCGCCGTCCAAGCTGGTACGGCCGCTGACGCGCAGGCGACGACCGTTCAGTTGGGCGCCACGGCCACGGCTGGCGGTGAATTCTTCCTGGCGGACCGGGTCCAGCACAACGGCGTGTTCCAGGCGGCCACGGTATTTGCAGGCAATGCTGACCGCAAAGTGTGGGATGCCGCGCAGGAAGTTGGTGGTGCCGTCCAGTGGGTCGATGATCCACAGGTAATCTTCGCCTTCGCCGCTGCCTTTGTGCAGGCCGGTTTCTTCACCGAGGATGCCGTGGGTAGGGTAGGCCTTGCGCAGCGCGTCGATGATTTTCTGTTCGGCGGCGCGGTCCACCTCGGATACATAATCCTTGGCGTCTTTTTCGTCGACCTTGATGGTATCCAGGCGCTCGATGGAGCGGAAGATCAATTCACTGGCGCTGCGGGCGGCGCGCAGCGCGATATTCAGCATGGGCTGCATGGATGTGTCACCTAAGGTTGTTAAAGAAAGCCGGGCATTCTAGCAGAAACTTTGTTCAGGTGAAGGGCGACGTTAGCTTTCATGGCATAACCTTAGGCTGTTCTGTAAGATTTGCTCCCCTTTCCTGTGTCCGAGAGCGCCTCCCTTGCTGCAAAACATTCGTGTCGTCTTGGTCAATACCAGTCACCCCGGCAACATCGGCGGGGTGGCGCGAGCCATGAAGAACATGGGGCTGACGCGCCTGGTGCTGGTCGACCCGCGCGTGTTCCCGCACCACGAGGCCGATGCTCGTGCGTCCGGCGCCAATGACCTGCTGGCCAATGCCCAGGTCGTCGCCACGCTGGAAGACGCCTTGGTCGGCTGCAATCTGGTGCTTGGCACCAGCGCGCGTGACCGTCGCATTCCCTGGCCGCTGCTGGACCCGCGCGAGTGCGGCACCAAGGTAGTGGAGGAGGCCGCCGGCGGCGCTGAGATCGCCTTGGTGTTTGGTCGTGAAGACTCCGGCCTGACCAATGACGAGCTGCAGCGATGTCATTTCCATGTGCACATTCCCTCTGACCCAGAGTTCAGTTCGCTGAACCTGGGGGCGGCGGTGCAGGTGTTGAGTTATGAAGTGCGTATGGCCTGGCTGGCTGCGGCGGGCCAGCCGAGTAAGGTGGAAAAGGACGAAGTAGCGTCGACCAAAAGCGGCGAGTTGGCCACTATGGACGAGCTGGAGCGCTTCTATGAGCACCTGGAGCAAACTTTGGTGGCCATCGAATTCCTTGATCCTGAAAAGCCACGGCACTTGATGGCGCGCCTGCGTCGGCTATATGGGCGTAGCTCGGTCAGTCGAGCCGAAATGAATATATTGCGTGGCATCCTCACGGAAACCCAAAAAGCGGCCCGTGGCGAGCTTCTTAAGCGAAAGGATTAAAAATGTTCGAGCGTTTGCGAGAAGATATTCAGAGTGTTTTCCACCGTGACCCGGCGGCGCGCAACGCCTTTGAAGTGCTGACTTGCTACCCCGGCATGCACGCCATCTGGATTCACCGCGTGTCCGGCGCCTTGTGGGGGATGGGCTGGAAGTGGCTGGCGCGGCTGGTGTCGAACTTCGGTCGCTGGTTGACCGGGATCGAAATTCACCCGGGCGCCAAGGTCGGCCGTCGCTTTTTTATCGACCATGGCATGGGTATCGTGATCGGCGAGACTGCCGAAATCGGCGACGACGTGACGCTCTATCAAGGTGTAACGCTCGGTGGCACGAGCTGGAATAAAGGCAAGCGCCACCCTACGTTGGGTGATGGTGTGGTGGTGGGCGCGGGCGCCAAGGTGCTTGGCCCGTTTACCGTCGGCGCCGGCGCCAAGGTCGGTTCCAATGCCGTGGTGACCAAGGCCGTGCCGCCTGGCGCCACCGTGGTCGGTATTCCGGGGCGAATCATCGTCAAGCCGGAGGTCGGTGAGGAGCAGGAAGCCAAGCGCAAGGCGATGGCCGAGAAGATCGGCTTTGATGCCTACGGCGTCAGCGAAGACATGCCGGACCCGGTGGCGCGCGCCATTGGCCAGTTGCTCGATCACTTGCAGGCGGTGGACGGCAAGTTGGACGGCATGTGCGGCGCGCTCAAGGAGCTGGGCAGCGGCTACTGTGCCAAGGACCTGCCTGAATTGCGCGAAGAGGACTTTGCCGAGATCAAGAGTGAAACTGCCACCACCAAGGTTGGCTGAGGTTTGGCAGTTACCGCAAATCCTCTGTGGGAGGGGGCTTGATCCCGCCAGCGGTGGGTCAGTCACTGGATGTGCTCACTGATACGTCGCTATCGGGAGCAAGCCCCCTTCCCACATTTTGATCTGCATATTCCCATCGGTCCTCGTATGGCCCGTTCCGCTATTCCGTTTCGCGCCATCCTGCTATGATTCGCGCGCCCTTTTTACGGGTAATCCTGACTAAAGTACTAGGTCTTATAGTTGACTTAAATACTCGGGAATAGCATACTTGCTCCCATTCTGAAACACCTTGGTACTTGTCCATGAGACTGACTACAAAAGGCCGATACGCGGTAACCGCCATGCTTGACCTGGCCTTGCACGCGCAAACTGGGCCGGTGTCCCTGGCTGATATCTCCGAGCGCCAAGGCATTTCCCTGTCCTACCTCGAACAGCTGTTCGCCAAATTGCGCCGCAGCAGCTTGGTGTCAAGCGTACGTGGGCCGGGTGGTGGCTATCAGCTGTCCCGCGACATGCAGGGCATTCAGGTAGCTCAGGTGATCGACGCGGTGAATGAATCCGTCGACGCCACCAAATGCCAGGGCCTGGGTGATTGCCACGCCGGCGACACCTGCCTGACGCACCACTTGTGGTGTGACTTGAGCCTGCAGATCCATGAGTTTTTGAGTGGTATCAGCTTGGCTGATCTTGTGACTCGCCGTGAGGTGCAAGAAGTAGCCCAGCGTCAGGACCAGCGCCGTTGCAACACCAAGGCGCCGCGTCTGGACAAGATTGAAGCGTCCGCCGTCGAGTGACAGCCGAAGAGCTAACGGCACGCCAGCCAGCCTGATTAGGAGAAAGTCCATGAAATTGCCTATTTACCTTGATTACTCAGCGACCACCCCGGTTGATCCGCGTGTCGCGCAAAAGATGAGCGAATGCCTGCTGGTTGACGGAAACTTCGGCAACCCGGCGTCGCGCTCCCATGTATTCGGCTGGAAAGCCGAGGAAGCGGTCGAGAACGCTCGTCGTCAGGTCGCCGACCTGGTTAACGCCGACCCGCGCGAAATCGTCTGGACCTCCGGTGCAACCGAGTCCGACAACCTGGCAATCAAGGGCGCGGCGCATTTTTATGCGACCAAAGGCAAGCACCTGATCACCACCAAGATTGAGCACAAGGCTGTCCTCGACACCATGCGCCAACTGGAACGTGAAGGTTTTGAGGTTACCTACCTTGAGCCAACCACCGACGGTATCGTCACCCCGGCGATGATCGAAGCCGCGATGCGTGAAGACACCATCCTGGTTTCGGTGATTCACGTGAACAACGAAATCGGCACCATCAACGACATCGCGGCCATCGGCGAGCTGACTCGCTCCAAAGGTGTGTTGCTGCACGTTGACGCTGCTCAGTCCACCGGCAAGGTCGACATCGACCTGGCGGCGCTGAAAGTCGACCTGATGTCGTTCTCCGCCCACAAAACGTATGGCCCTAAAGGCATCGGCGCGCTGTACGTGAGCCGCAAGCCTCGCGTGCGCATCGAAGCCGGCATGCATGGCGGCGGTCACGAGCGCGGCATGCGTTCGGGCACCCTGGCGACCCACCAGATCGTCGGCATGGGCGAAGCTTTCCGCGTAGCCAAGGAAGACATGGCTGCCGAAAACGTGCGCATCAAGGCCTTGAGCGAGCGCTTCTACAAGCAGGTCGAAAACCTTGAAGAGCTGTACATCAACGGCAGCATGACTGCTCGTGTACCGCACAACCTGAATTTGAGCTTCAACTATGTCGAAGGCGAGTCGCTGATCATGGCGCTCAAGGACCTGGCGGTTTCGTCCGGTTCGGCCTGCACCTCGGCTTCGCTTGAGCCTTCGTACGTGCTGCGCGCCCTGGGCCGCAACGACGAACTGGCACACAGCTCCATCCGCTTTACGTTCGGCCGTTTCACCACGGAAGAGCAAGTTGACTACGCCGCGCAGAAAGTCTGCGAAGCCGTCAACAAGCTGCGCGTTCTGTCGCCTCTGTGGGACATGTTCAAAGACGGTGTCGATATCTCCAAGATCGAGTGGGCGGCACACTAACTATAGAAGCCGCCACCCAAGCTCTGTAAGAACGTGGCGGAAAACGCAGGCGTTTTTACAGGGTTCCAGAGCGGCCCTGATGAGTGAGGATTCAGTACCATGGCTTACAGCGAAAAGGTCATCGACCACTACGAAAACCCGCGCAACGTCGGCAAGATGAACGCGGAAGACCCTGATGTCGGCACCGGCATGGTCGGCGCTCCGGCGTGCGGCGACGTGATGCGCCTGCAGATCAAAGTCAACGAAGCTGGCGTTATTGAAGACGCCAAGTTCAAGACCTACGGCTGCGGTTCCGCCATCGCCTCCAGCTCGCTGGCCACCGAATGGATGAAAGGCAAGACCCTGGATGAGGCTGTGACTATCAGCAACACCCAACTGGCCGAAGAACTGGCGTTGCCGCCGGTGAAAATCCACTGCTCGGTACTCGCAGAAGACGCCATCAAGGCGGCCGTTCACGACTACAAGCAGAAGAAAGGCTTGATCTAAGCATTTGGCGACGAGTAAGGAGTCAACGATGGCTATCAGCATGACAGAAGCGGCTGCGCAGCACATTCGCCGCTCCCTGAATGGGCGCGGTAAAGGTGAGGGGATTCGTCTGGGTGTTCGCACCACGGGCTGTTCCGGCCTTGCCTACGTGCTGGAGTTTGTCGACGAGGTGGTTGCGGAAGACCAAGTGTTCGAAAGTCACGGCGAAAAAGTGATTATCGACCCTAAAAGCCTGACCTACCTGGACGGCACCGAACTCGATTTCGTCAAGGAAGGCTTGAACGAAGGCTTCAAGTTCAACAACCCCAACGTGCGCGGTGAATGTGGCTGCGGCGAAAGCTTCAACATCTGAGGCTATTTGTGGGTACTCCTTGTCATTTCGCTTTATTCGAGCTGCAGCCGAGTTTTCGGCTGGACCTTGAGCAGCTTGCTACGCGCTACCGAGAGTTGGCGCGTGCAGTGCATCCGGACCGCTTCGCTGACGCTTCAGAGCGTGAGCAACGTTTGGCGCTGGAGCAATCGGCCAGCCTCAACGAAGCCTATCAGACGCTGAAAAACCCGCCCAAACGCGCACGCTACCTGCTTGCGATGAACGGTGGCGAGTTGCCGATCGAAGTCACGGTGCATGATCCGGACTTCCTGATGCAGCAGATGCAGTGGCGCGAAGAACTCGAAGACTTGCAGGACGAAGCCGATGTGGCGGGTGTCGCGGTCTTCAAGCGTCGTCTGAAAACGGCCCAGGATGAGCTGAACGAAAGCTTCGCAGCCTGTTGGGATGATGCAGCGCAACGTGAACAGGCCGAACGCCTGATGCGGCGCATGCAGTTCCTCGACAAGCTCACCTACGAAGTGCGCCAGCTAGAAGAGCGCCTCGACGATTAACCCAGTGCTGCCCGTGTTGCACGCCTGATAGACAGATAAGACCTGATTACCATGGCCCTACTGCAGATCGCCGAACCCGGCCAAAGCCCTCAACCGCACCAGCGTCGTCTGGCGGTGGGGATTGACCTGGGCACCACCAATTCCCTGGTCGCTGCGTTGCGCAGCGGCCTGTCCGAGCCGCTGCCCGACGCCGATGGCCAGGTTATCCTGCCGTCTGCCGTGCGCTATCACGCTGACCGCACCGAAGTGGGTGTGTCGGCAAAGCTGGCTGCGTCTGCCGACCCTTTGAATACCGTGCTGTCGGTCAAGCGCTTGATGGGTCGTGGTCTGTCCGACGTCAAGCAGTTGGGCGACCAGTTGCCGTACCGCTTTGTCGGTGGCGAATCGCACATGCCGTTCATCGACACCGTTCAAGGCCCGAAAAGCCCGGTGGAAGTGTCGGCGGATATTCTCAAGGTGCTGCGCCAGCGCGCAGAAACCACCTTGGGTGGCGAGCTGGTCGGCGCGGTGATTACCGTTCCGGCGTATTTCGATGATGCTCAGCGTCAAGCCACCAAGGACGCGGCGAAGCTCGCCGGCCTGAACGTGCTGCGCCTGCTCAACGAGCCGACAGCGGCGGCCGTGGCTTATGGCCTCGACCAACACGCTGAAGGCCTGGTGGCTATTTACGACCTGGGCGGCGGCACCTTTGATATTTCGATCCTGCGCCTGACCGGCGGCGTGTTTGAAGTGCTGGCTACCGGTGGCGACACGGCCTTGGGTGGCGACGACTTCGATCACGCCATTGCGGGCTGGATCATCAGCAGCGCTGGCCTGTCGGCGGACCTCGACCCAGGCGCGCAGCGCAACCTGTTACAAACTGCCTGCGCTGCCAAAGAAGCGCTGACTAACGCCAGCGTTGTTGAAGTCTCCTACGGTACTTGGTCGGCGCAACTGACGCGCGAAGCCTTCGATTCGTTGATCGAGCCGATGGTTGCCCGCAGCCTCAAAGCCTGTCGCCGCGCCGTGCGTGATTCCGGTATCGAGCTGGAAGACGTTGTCGCCGTGGTCATGGTCGGTGGCTCAACCCGTGTGCCGCGCGTTCGCGACGCGGTAGCCGAAGCCTTTGGGCGTCAGCCGCTGACCGAAATCGACCCTGATCAAGTGGTCGCGATTGGTGCTGCGATCCAGGCCGATACCCTCGCAGGCAACAAGCGTGACGGTGGCGAACTGCTTCTGCTCGACGTGATCCCGCTGTCTCTGGGGCTGGAAACCATGGGTGGCTTGATGGAGAAGGTGATTCCGCGCAACACCACCATCCCCGTTGCCCGCGCTCAGGATTTCACCACCTATAAAGACGGCCAGACGGCCATGATGATTCATGTGCTGCAAGGTGAGCGTGAGCTGATCAGTGATTGCCGCTCGCTGGCGCGTTTTGAACTGCGCGGCATCCCGGCGATGGTGGCGGGTGCGGCGAAAATTCGCGTGACCTTCCAGGTTGATGCCGATGGCCTGCTCAGCGTGGCTGCACGTGAGCTGGGCTCGGGCGTGGAAGCCAGCATTCAGGTCAAGCCGTCCTACGGCCTGACCGACGGCGAAATCGCCAAGATGCTCAAGGACTCGTTCCAATATGCCGGTGACGACAAAGTTGCCCGCGTAGTGCGTGAGCAGCAAGTGGACGCCCAGCGTCTGCTTGAGGCGGTGCAAAGCGCCCTCGACGTCGACGGCGAGCGCTTGTTGGACGCCGAAGAGCGCAGGGTCATCGACCTGCACATGCAAGAACTGACCGAACTGATGAAAGGCACCGATGGTTACGCCATCGAGCAACAGACCAAGCGTCTGTCGCAGGTGACCGATGCCTTTGCCGCCCGCCGTATGGACCAGTCGGTAAAAGCCGCTCTGGCGGGCCGCAACCTGAATGAACTCGAGGAATAATTAATGCCGCAGGTCATTTTTCTGCCACACGCCGAGCATTGCCCGGACGGTATGGTTGTGGAGGCTGAGACCGGCAAGTCCATCCTCGAAGTTGCCCATGACAACCACATCGAGATAGAGAGTGCGTGCGGTGGTGTCTGCGCCTGCACCACGTGCCACTGCATCATTCGCGAGGGTTTTAACTCCCTCGAAGAAGCCGATGAGCTGGAAGAAGACTTTCTTGACCGTGCGTGGGGCCTGGAAGCGCAATCGCGCCTAAGCTGTCAGGCAAAGGTAGGAACTGAAGACATTACCGTCGAAATTCCGAAATATTCGCTCAACCATGCGGCCGAAGCGCCGCATTGATTCAAGGAAATGTCATGAGCCTGAAATGGGTTGATGTACAAGAAATCGCTATACAACTTGCTGAAGCGCACCCTGAGGTCAATCCTCTGACGGTCAACTTCGTCAAGCTGCGCAACCTGGTAATGGCGCTGCCGGACTTCGACGACATCCCGGACCGGGGTGGCGAAAAGGTTCTGGAGGCGATTCAAGGCCTGTGGATCGAAGAAGCAGACTGAGTCGCCTTTTTACGCAGTTAGGCAATACCTGATAACCCGCGTATAATTCGCGGGTTTAATTTTTCGTAAATTACCGTTTCTGGAGTTACACCATGGCTGTTCAACGTACTTTCTCCATCATCAAGCCTGACGCTGTTGCAAAAAACGTCATCGGCGAGATCACCACTCGTTTCGAAAAAGCCGGCCTGAAGGTTGTAGCTTCGAAACTCAAGCAACTTTCCAAAGCTGAAGCTGAAGGCTTCTACGCTGAGCACAGCGCACGTGGCTTCTTCGGCGACCTGGTTGCTTTCATGATCTCCGGCCCTGTTGTTGTTCAGGTTCTGGAAGGCGAAAACGCTATCGCTCTGAACCGTGAGCTGATGGGCGCTACCAACCCTAAAGAAGCGGCTGCCGGCACCATCCGTGCTGATTTCGCTGAGTCCATCGACGCCAACGCTGTACACGGTTCGGACTCCGAAGCTGCTGCTGCTCGCGAAATCTCGTACTTTTTCGCTGCTACTGAAGTAACCGCTCGCTAAGCATCGGCTTAAAGAGTGAGGGTGAATCCATGACTACATCGACTGTTAAAACCAACCTGCTGGGTCTGACTCAGCCGGAAATGGAGAAATTCTTCGACTCAATCGGGGAGAAGCGTTTCCGTGCCGGTCAGGTAATGAAGTGGATTCACCACTTTGGCGTCGACGATTTCGACGCCATGACGAACGTCAGCAAGGCCCTGCGCGACAAGCTCAAGGCCATTGCCGAGGTGCGTGGTCCGGAAGTTGTCAGCGAGGACATCTCCACCGATGGCACCCGTAAGTGGGTGGTGCGCGTGGCGTCCGGCAGCTGCGTCGAGACCGTTTACATTCCCCAGGGCAAACGCGGCACATTGTGCGTTTCGTCCCAGGCAGGCTGTGCCCTGGACTGCAGTTTCTGCTCCACCGGCAAGCAAGGCTTCAATAGCAACCTCACCGCCGCCGAAGTCATCGGTCAGGTGTGGATTGCCAACAAATCCTTTGGCAGCGTCCCGGCGACCGTCGACCGTGCCATCACCAACGTGGTGATGATGGGCATGGGTGAGCCGCTGCTGAACTTCGACAACGTGATTGCGGCCATGCATTTGATGATGGACGACCTGGGCTACGGCATCTCCAAGCGCCGTGTGACCCTGTCGACCTCTGGCGTGGTGCCGATGATCGATGAGCTGGCCAAGCACATCGACGTTTCGCTGGCGTTGTCGCTGCACGCGCCCAATGACGCATTGCGTAACCAATTGGTGCCGATCAACAAGAAGTATCCGCTTAAGATGCTGCTCGAATCGTGCCAGCGTTACATGGCGACCTTGGGCGAAAAGCGTGTGCTGACCATTGAGTACACTATGCTCAAGGACATCAACGACAAGGTTGAGCACGCCATCGAGATGATCGAGCTGCTCAAGAACACCCCGTGCAAGATCAACCTGATTCCGTTTAACCCGTTTCCCCATTCTGGCTACGAGCGGCCGAGCAACAACGCCATTCGCCGTTTCCAGGATCAACTGCACCAGGCCGGTTACAACGTCACCGTACGCACCACGCGTGGTGAAGACATCGACGCGGCCTGTGGCCAATTGGTAGGACAGGTGCTGGATCGCACCCGTCGCAGCGAGCGTTATATCGCCGGGCGCGAACTGAACGCCGCCGACGATTTACCGCAAATTGCTGTGAATCGAATCTGAGAGAGGATCTCTATGCCATTGCGCCTCGCGCTGCTTTTGCTTGTTACCGGCCTAACGGCCGGTTGTGTTTCATCGGGCCATGACAGCCCGTTGCATACCGGTAAAGGCCGTGACGAGGCGCGAGTTGCGTATGTGCAACTGGGGCTTGGCTACCTGCACAAAGGCATGAGCGAGCAGGCCAAGGTGCCGCTGAAAAAAGCGCTTGAGCTGGACGGCGATGATGCCGACGCAAATGCGGCACTGGCCCTGGTGTTCCAGGCTCAGGCCGAGCCTGCGCTGGCCGATCAATATTTCCACAAGGCCATGGCCGCACGTCCTGCCGACGCTCGGCTGCTGAATAACTACGGCAGCTTCCTGTTCGAGCAGAAACGTTATGACCAAGCGTCCGGTTATTTCCAGCAAGCCTCGGCCGACACGCTTTACCCTCAACGTTCACGGGTGTTCGAGAACCTTGGGGTGACCTCGATGCGCCTCGGCCAGCGCGACAGCGCGCGCCAGCATCTGGAAAAAGCCCTGCACCTGAACGCTCGCCAGCCACGCGCATTGCTCGAAATGGCTGAGATGTCTTACGAAGACAGGCATTATGTGCCGGCACGTGACTATTACGAGCGTTTTAGCCTGCTCAGCGGGCAAAATGCACGTAGTCTATTGCTCGGTGTGCGCCTGGCGACGGTTCATGAAGAACACGACACGGCCGCACAGTTTGGCCAGCAACTCGAACGACTCTATCCCGGTACGCCGGAATATCAGCAATACCTGTCGGAGCAATGATGAAAGCGGCGCACCCGGAAGTTGTAGCAGCTAATCGCGTAAACCCAGGCGAGACCTTGCGTCAGGCCCGCGAAAGCAATGGTTGGTCGCTGGCTGAAGTGGCCCTCAAGCTCAATTTGACCACGACGTCGCTGGGCAATCTGGAAACCGGCGCATTCGATAAGCTGCCAGGGCATACCTTTGCCCGCGGCTACATCCGTGCCTACGCCAAATTGCTGGGCATCGACCAAGCTGGGCTGGTTCAGCAATTCGACCTGTTTACCGGCACCGACTCCCAGGGCAGCAACGTCCACGGCTTGGGCCGTATCGAAGAGCCGGTGCGGGTCTCCCACACGATCCTGCGCATTGTCAGCCTGTTGCTGCTGATTGCCGTGATCGGTGGTGGCTTCGTCTGGTGGCAAGACCAGACCTCCCAGCGCAGCAAAGACCTGACCAGCAACGCCATGGAGCACGTCGAAGTCGAAAGCGCCGACGGCACCACGCAAATTCATCCACTCGACGAGCCGGAAGACCAGGCCGTTGTCGAAGGGCAGGCCGCGCCGCAAGCGCCGGCCGCCGCCGAGCAGCCCGCAGCGCAAGCAGACACTGCACCTGCTGCGAGCGCCGCCGTGCCCGCGCCGGTCGTGCCTGCAGCGCCAGCCACCCCGGCGGCCCCGGTTCAGGCGCCGGCTGCTGCGGCCACCGCTCCCGTTGCCCCGGCCGCGCCAGCGATGTCGCCACCCACCACCCCTGCGTTGATCGCCGGTGATGGGCACCTCCAGATTACCTTCATCGGTGACTGCTGGACGCAAGTCACCGATGGCAATGGCAAAGTGCTGTTCAGCGGTCTGAAGCGTAAGGGAGATACTCTTGACCAGGGCGGCAAGCCTCCTTTGACGCTGCGTCTGGGCTATGCCCGCGGCGCGCAAGTGGCCTACAACGGCCAGCCTGTGGACGTGGCGCCGTTCACCAGTGGCGAGACCGCTCGCCTCAAGTTGGGACAATAGTCATGCACGGCGAATCTCCAATCAAACGTCGCGTATCGCGCAAGATCTGGGTCGGCTCGGTGCCGGTGGGCGGCGACGCTCCCATCGCAGTACAAAGCATGACCAACAGCGACACCAATGATGTGGCCGCCACCGTGGCGCAGATCAACCGTCTGGAAGCCGCCGGCGTCGACATCGTTCGCGTGTCCGTGCCGGACATGGACGCTGCCGAAGCCTTCGGCCGCATCAAGCAATTGGTCAAGGTGCCGCTGGTTGCCGACATTCACTTCGACTACAAAATCGCATTGCGCGTAGCCGAGCTGGGCGTCGATTGCCTGCGCATCAACCCTGGCAACATTGGTCGTGAAGACCGTGTGCGCGCGGTGGTGGATGCGGCGCGTGATCGCGGCATTCCGATCCGTATCGGCGTTAACGCCGGCTCGCTGGAAAAAGACCTGCAAAAGAAATACGGCGAGCCGACTCCGGCGGCGCTGGTTGAATCGGCGCTGCGCCACGTTGAGCACCTCGAACGCCTGAATTTTCAGGACTTCAAGGTCAGCGTAAAGGCCTCCGACGTGTTCATGGCGGTAGAAGCCTACCGCCTGCTGGCCAAGGAAATCGTCCAGCCATTGCACTTGGGTATCACCGAAGCTGGCGGTTTGCGCTCAGGCACAGTGAAATCTGCGGTGGGTCTCGGTATGCTGCTCGCCGAAGGCATTGGCGATACTATCCGCATCTCTCTGGCGGCAGACCCGGTCGAGGAAGTGAAGGTCGGTTACGACATTCTCAAATCGCTGCGTCTGCGTTCGCGTGGCATCAATTTCATTGCCTGCCCGAGCTGTTCGCGGCAGAACTTCGACGTGGTGAAAACCATGAACGACCTGGAATTGCGCCTTGAAGACCTGCTGGTGCCGTTGGATGTTGCGGTGATCGGTTGCGTGGTCAACGGCCCCGGCGAAGCTAAAGAAGCGCACGTTGGCCTGACCGGCGGAACGCCAAACCTGATTTACATCGACGGCAAGCCGTCGCAGAAGTTAACGAATGAGAATCTGGTGGATGAGCTCGAAAGGCTGATCCGCCAGAAAGCAGCCGAAAAGGTTGCGGCTGACGCAGCGCTGATCGCGCGCGGCTGATTGAACGAATTTAAGGATTTGATGTGAGCAAGTCTCTGCAAGCCATTCGTGGCATGAACGACATCCTGCCGGAGCAGACGCCACTGTGGCGCTACTTCGAGAGCACTGTCGCGCGCCTGCTGGATAACTACGGTTACAAGCAGATCCGCATGCCCATCGTCGAGTTCACCGAGCTGTTCAAACGCTCTATCGGTGAAGTCACCGACATCGTCGAAAAAGAGATGTACACCTTTGAAGACCGCAACGGCGACTCCCTGACCCTGCGTCCGGAAGGGACTGCCGCGTGCGTGCGCGCCGTGCTTGAGCATGGCCTCACCGGTGCCGGCCAGCCGCAGAAACTCTGGTACATCGGTCCGATGTTCCGCCACGAGCGCCCACAGAAAGGCCGTTATCGCCAGTTCCACCAGATTGGCCTGGAAGTGTTCAACCTCGACGGCCCGGACATCGACGCGGAGCTGATCGTGATGACCTGGCGCCTGTGGGGCCAGTTGGGCATCCGTGATGCGGTCAAACTGGAGCTCAACAGCCTGGGCACCAGCGAATCCCGCGGTCGTTACCGCGTGGCGCTGGTCGAATACCTGTCTGCGCACCTCGACAAGTTGGACGAAGACAGCCAGCGCCGTCTGAAAACCAACCCGTTGCGCGTGCTGGATACCAAGAACGCCGACACCCAAGCCGTACTGGTCGATGCGCCGAAAATGGCCGACTACCTCGACGACGAATCCCGTATGCACTTTGAGGGCCTCAAGGCTCGCCTGGACGCGGCCGGTATTCCGTACGTGATCAACCCGAAGCTGGTGCGTGGCCTCGATTACTACAGCAAGACCGTGTTCGAGTGGGTCACCGACAAACTCGGCGCCCAGGGCACCGTGTGTGCCGGTGGTCGCTACGACGGTCTGGTTGAGCAGATGGGCGGCAAGCCGACTACCGGCGTGGGTTTTGCGATGGGCATCGAGCGGCTGATCCTGCTGCTGGAAACCCTGGAGCAAGTGCCCGAAGAAATTTCGCGGCAGGTGGACGTGTACCTCTGTGCCTTTGGCGAGGCTGCCGAATTGGCGGCGTTGGCCTTGAGCGAAAAAGTGCGCGACCAGTTGCCGAACCTGCGCCTGCAAGTCAATGCCGGCGCCGGCAGCTTCAAGAGCCAGTTCAAAAAAGCCGACAAGAGCGGTGCGCTGTACGCACTGATCCTTGGCGATGATGAATTGGCCCAGCAAGTGATAGGTTTCAAACCCCTGCGTGGTCAGGGTGAGCAACAGAACATTGCCTTTGATGCGCTCGCCGCGCACCTGGCCACCTGCGCCGTGCAGGGTTGAAGCTGTCGAACAGCCGAATTTAGCGATTAAGGAGTATTGGGGTGTCGAGTACTGATGACGATCAACTGGTCGAGTTAAAGGACTGGTGGCAGCGCAACGGCAAGCCTTTGGTGACTGGCGGTCTGCTGGCTTTAGTGGTGGTGTTTGGCTGGCAAGCCTGGCACAAGTATCAGGCCAACCAGTCTCAAGGTGCCTCGATCCTCTATCAGCAGTTGCTGGAAACCACGCTGACGCCTAACGGTAAGCCTGACCCTGCCCAAGTGGCGGATTTGGCCGGCAAGCTGAAAAGCGAATTCGGCGGCAGCACGTACGCGCAATACGGTAGCCTGTTCGTCGCGAAAGTCGCGGTCGATACCGGCAAGCTGGATGACGCCGCCACTGAACTGAAGGCTATCGCCGACAAGCCGGCCAACCCAACGCTGGGTGAAATCGCACGTCAGCGCCTGGCGCAGGTATTGGCGGCACAGAACAAGGCTGACGAAGCACTGAAACTGCTCGACGGCGATGCTGACAAAGCATTTGTGGCCACTCGTGAAGAGCTCAAGGGCGACCTGTTGGTCCAATTGGGTCGTACCGACGAAGCCCATGCTGCGTACCAAAAAGCCAAGGCGGCGCTGTCTGATGAAGCGGCGGTCGGTGGCTTACAAATCAAGCTCGACGACTTGGCCAAAGGGGATGCGTGACGTGATCCGTTGGAAACATGCAGCATTGCTGGCTCTGGCCGTTCTGGCCGCGGGTTGCAGCAGCAACAGTAAAAAAGAACTGCCTCCTGCCGAGCTGACCAGCTTCAAGGAAGAAGTGGTTTTGCAAAAGCAGTGGAGCCGCTCGGTCGGTGACGGCCAGGGTGACCTCTACAACCTGTTGCAGCCGGCGATTGACGGCGACAACATCGTGGCCACTGATTCCACCGGCGTGATCATTGCCATGGACCGCATGAATGGCGACGTCAAGTGGAAGAAAGACCTCGAACTGCCGGTGTCCGGCGGTGTGGGCGTTGGCTACGGCATGGTCCTGGTCGGTACGCTGAAAGGCGACGTGGTCGCCCTGGACTCCGCCAGCGGTGAAGAGAAATGGCGCGCCCGCGTGACCAGCGAAGTGCTCTCCGCACCGGCTACCAACGGCGATATCGTTGTGGTGCAAACCCAGGATGACCGTGTTATCGGTCTGGATGCCGCCACCGGCAATCAGCGCTGGTTGTACGACAGCACGCCTGCGGTATTGACCCTGCGCGGTACCAGTGGTCCGATTGTGACCAACAATCTGGCGGTTGCAGGCCTGTCGACCGGTAAAGTAGTCGCCCTGGATACCCAGAACGGCGTACCGGCCTGGGAAACCCGTGTGGCAATCCCGCAAGGTCGCTCCGAGCTGGACCGCGTTGTCGACATCGACGGTGGCTTGCTGCTGTCGGGCGAAACCCTTTATGTCGCTACCTACCAAGGCCGCGTTGCCGCGCTGGACCTGCAAAGCGGGCGCATCAACTGGCAGCGTGATGCTTCCAGCTACGCCGGTGTCGCCCAAGGGTTTGGCAGCGTCTATGTAAGCCTGGCCTCCGGCACAGTAGAAAGTGTCGACGAGCGTTCCACCACTGCGCTGTGGAGCAACGATTCTCTGGCCCGCCGTCAACTGTCGGCACCGGAAGTGTTCTCAAGCTACGTAGCGGTAGGTGACTTCGAAGGTTACCTGCATCTGCTGAGCCAGGTGGACGGCCGTTTCGTAGGCCGTGAGCGTATCGACAGCGACGGCGTGCGTGTGCGTCCGCTGGTTGTGGGTAACATGCTTTACGTGTTTGGCAACAGCGGCAAGCTCGAAGCCCTGACCATCAAGTAAAGAACCCTGCTTGGGGTAAAACCCAGGCGGCCCCGCTACGGCGGGGCATGCGGCATTTGAATATGCTGCCCCGAGCACCAGCCGCTGCCTTGCAGCGGCTTTTGTATTTTCTGAAATAACGAAGTGGAGAGCCGCATGGTTCCCGTAATTGCCCTGGTGGGCCGACCTAACGTCGGCAAGTCCACCTTGTTCAACCGCCTGACCAGGACTCGCGACGCCATCGTCGGCGACTTGTCCGGTCTGACCCGTGATCGCCAATACGGTGAGGCTAAGTGGCAGGGGCGCTCCTACATTCTGGTCGACACCGGTGGTATTTCCGGTGACGAGCATGGCATGGACGAAAAAATGGCCGAGCAGTCGCTGCTGGCCATTGAAGAAGCCGATGTTGTTCTGTTTCTGGTAGACGCCAAAGCCGGTTTTACTGCGGCTGACCAGATGATCGCGGAGCACTTGCGCAAGCGTAACAAGCGCTCGTACGTGGTCGCCAACAAGGTCGATAACATCGATCCGGAAATGGCTCGCGCCGAATTTGCCCCGTTGGGCATGGGGCACGCGATTCCGATCGCCGGTGCTCACGGCCGTGGTATCACGCAGATGCTCGAAATCGCCCTCAGCGATTTCCCGAAAGATGAAGACGAGCCTGAAGAAGGCGAAGAAGAAATCGTCGCCGAAGGTGAGGAAGCCAAGCGCATTCCTGGCCCGAGCGAAAAAGACGGTATCAAGATCGCGATCATCGGCCGCCCGAACGTCGGCAAGTCGACCCTGGTTAACCGCATGCTCGGTGAAGACCGGGTAATCGTCTATGACGAGCCTGGCACCACGCGCGACAGCATCTATATTCCGTTCGAACGCAACGAAGAAAAGTACACGCTGATCGACACTGCCGGTGTGCGCAAGCGCGGCAAGATCCACGAGGAAGTTGAAAAATTCTCGGTGGTGAAAACCCTGCAAGCGATCAAAGACGCCAACGTGGTGATCTTTGTGATGGACGCCCGCGAAGGCGTGGTAGACCACGACCTTAACCTGCTGGGCTTCGCCCTGGAAGCCGGTCGGGCACTGGTCATCGCGATCAACAAGTGGGACGGCATGACGCCGAGCGAGCGCGATTTTGTCAAGATCGAGCTGCAGCGCCGCCTGTTTTTCGTCGAGTTCGCCGATATTCACTTTATCTCGGCACTGCACGGCACCGGCGTGGGCAACCTCTACGCGTCGGTACAAAACTCGTTCAAGTCTGCGGTCACCCGCTGGCCGACCAACCGTCTGACCCAGATCCTCGAAGACGCAGTGGGCGACCACGCGCCGCCGATGGTCAACAACCGCCGGATTAAACTGCGTTACGCCCACTTGGGTGGTGCCAACCCGCCGATTATCGTGATTCACGGTAACCAGATCGAGAAGGTGCCGAAGTCTTATGTGCGTTACCTCGAAAACACCTATCGCCGTGTCTTGAAGCTGGTCGGTACGCCGATCCGTATCGAGTTCAAGGGTGGCGAGAACCCGTACGAAGGTAACAAAAACAGCCTCACCGACCGCCAGGTCAACAAGAAGCGTCGGATGATGACGCACCACAAAAAAGCCGATAAGAAGCGTCGCGACAAACGCTGATTAAGGTTAAAAAGGCGCCGATGGCGCCTTTTTTTTATTGTGCGCGCCAGGCCTTGCTCAATAGAACAAGCGAGTGGTGTAGAAATTCACTGCGCCGATAGGTCCTTTGGCGGAACCCAAAACCAGAATACGTTGCTGCTGGTCGATAGCGAGATCAAGCGGTGTGTCGAACTGGCCGCCAAATTCCAGTAACACTCGGCCGTTCCCCGCAGCGCCAAAGGCATTATCGGGGTTACCGTTGCGGTCGAAGCGTGCCAGTACGGCTAGAGCGCTGAAGCCGGTATCAATGATACCGAGGGCGATTATGTTGCCTTGATACACAAGCACCTTGTGCCATGCATTCACCTGCGGCGTAATGACCGGCAGCCCACCGAAATCGGCATGTGGGGACCCGTCAGGGTTCAGTTTGACCAGAAGCGCACCCTGCGAGGTTGAACCGCAAATCAGAATGCCGTCTTCGTTTGAGACCATATCAGCGTAATGCCGGTCCAGGTCGCGTTGCTCGCCACCCACGGCGAAAGTTACATCCGTCCTTCCATCCTTATCGAATCGTTTAATCAGGCCTCCTTTGACGCCGCGATTGTCGTCGGTGTTACCCGCTACGAGAATACGGTCATCAGCCTGTAGAGCGAGTACAGAGGGGATGAAAACTTCACCACCCCGAGTAAGTGCTTCGGCATACCCCAAGCCTTCGTTGAAGGTAGCGTCAAGCACCCCGGCCGGTTGAATGCGCGATAGCAGGCCGCCCCAATAATTTAATTCGAAGACGTACTCATACAACGTCACGACCGACCCCGTTGATTGAATACGGGCGTTGACGATAGGCTTGCCGTGGCTGCCTAACTCATTTGGCAGTGGTGATTTCAGTACGAAAGTACCGTTATCGCCGTGGCTGGTATCAGCGGTTCCATCATCACGAAGCCAGGCAAATGAGGGCATGCGCATATTCGCGTGATCGTGGACAAAACCAAGCAGCAACCACCCAGAGTTGTTCAATGCGAATGTTTTTAAGCCGTGAGAGCCCCACCCGGGTTCGTCAGGGTTGAAGTGCCCGCATGCCATTCCCTGTTCACCGAACCCCTCGACCATCGCCCCGTTTTCGTCTCGGCGCATCAAAATGAACTGAAATTGGGTGTGCGTGGGCAAGTGCGATGGCGCAGCACCCGCAATCAACGCTTCGTTGTTGTGGGTCAGGCTCAGCCCATGCGCTTCGTAGTGCTCGACACCGTTCGGGTTGATCAATTGATAACCCGCGTTCCCGTAGGACGTATCGAGATCGCCGGCCGCTCGGTAGGCAGAGGGTGTGTCAGTTTTTAAAGGCATGACGTTTCTCCTGGCTGAAACAGTTGTCGGGTTAGTAAGCGCCAGGTTTTTGGCCGACATAACTGTGAAAATTACCTGTTCTTTCGTTTACCCATGACCACTTGTCGACTTATCTTCGCTGCTGGCTGGCGGGTAAAGTGAGCCTTTCATAAGGGCCGACGTCTTTTTTGTGCGCAATGCATAAGCTATTCTCGAACGCTCCCGTGCCGCCGTAGAGCCGGGTGTTCAGCAGGGGCTCACCAATGATCACCAGCAAGCTGCCAAATGTCGGCACGACGATTTTTACCACCATGTCGCAACTCGCCGCAGAGACCGGCGCGCTCAACCTGTCCCAGGGGTTTCCTGACTTCAACGGCCCACAGGGCTTGCTCGATGCCGTGGGTAAACATGTCGCCAGCGGGCATAACCAATACGCCCCGATGACCGGCTTGCCGGCGCTGCGACAGCAAGTGGTGGCCAAGATAGCCCGCAGCTATGGCGCCACGGTTAACCCTGACAGCGAAGTGACCATCACCCCCGGCGCGACTGCAGCGATCTTTTGCGCGATTCAGGCGGTTATTCGTAACGGCGATGAAGTCATTGTGTTCGACCCTTGTTACGACAGTTATGAGCCCTCGGTTGAGCTGGCGGGCGGTCGCTGCGTGCATGTGCAACTGAGCTTGCAAGGTTTTGCGCTGGATTTTGAGCGGATCAAGGCCGCGCTGTCGCCACGCACGCGCATGATCATTCTCAACACCCCGCACAACCCCACAGGCGCCTTGATCAGCCGTGCCGAGCTGGACCAACTGGCCGAACTGATCCGCGACCGGGATATTTACCTGGTCAGTGATGAGGTTTACGAACACTTGGTGTTCGATGGCATCGGGCACGTCAGCGTATTGGCGCATGAAGAGCTGTATCAGCGTGCGTTCGTGGTCAGCTCTTTTGGCAAGACCTACCACGTCACCGGCTGGAAAACCGGCTATGTGGTTGCGCCGCCGGCGCTCACCGCCGAGCTGCGCAAGGTGCATCAATATGTCAGCTTCTGCGGCGTCACCCCGTTGCAGCATGCATTGGCTGGCTTTATGGCCGAACACCCGGAACACGTCGAGGAGTTGCCGGCGTTCTATCAAGCCAAGCGCGATTTGTTTTGCGACCTGCTGGCGCCGTCGCGCTTCAGCTTTACGCGGGTGACCGGCACCTATTTTCAACTGGTGGATTACTCACAGATTCGCCCGGACCTGGATGATGTCGCCATGTCGCTGTGGATGACCCGCGAACACGGCGTGGCGACCATCCCGGTTTCGGTGTTCTATCAGAGCCCACCGCAAGGCCAGCGCCTGGTGCGCCTGTGCTTTGCCAAACGCGAGGAGACGCTGCGACACGCAGCGCAAAAACTATGCGTGATCTGAGTGTATTGCCCGACCTGAATATTGCCTTGGTCCAGACCAGCCTGGTGTGGCATGACCGCCAGGCCAACCTCGAACACTTTGAACTGCTGCTTGAGCAGGCCAGGGGCGCCGACCTGATCGTGCTGCCGGAGATGTTCACCACCGGGTTCTCGATGGAGTCGGCCACGCTCGCCGAACGCGAGAATGGCCCTACCCATCGCTGGCTCCAGGCCCAGGCGGCGAAATACAACGCGGTGATCACCGGCAGCGTGATCATCCAGGCCGCCGACGGCAGCCACCGCAACCGCCTGCTATGGGCGCGCCCGGATGGCGAGGTGCTGCATTACGACAAGCGCCACCTGTTCCGCATGGCCGGCGAGCATGATCACTACACCCCCGGCGAGCGTCAGGTGCAGTTCGAATTGAAGGGCTGGCGCATTCGTCCGCTGATTTGCTACGACCTGCGCTTCCCGGTGTGGAGCCGGGATGCTCAAGACACTGACCTGCTGCTGTACACCGCCAACTGGCCCGGCGCCCGTCGCCTGCATTGGAACCGCCTGCTGCCTGCGCGGGCGATCGAAAACCTGTGCTACGTGGCGGCGGTGAATCGAGTGGGCACAGATGGCAAAGGTTTTGCCTACACCGGCGACAGCCAGGTGCTGGACTTTCAGGGCGAGACCTTGCTGAGTGCGGGGGAGGCGAATGGTGTGTTTCAGGTTTGCCTGGAGGCGGCGGAGCTGGCGGCGTATCGCAGCAAATTCCCGGCGAATCTGGATGCTGATAGTTTTCAGTTGGCCTGACAGACCGCTATCGCGAGCAAGCCCGCTCCCACAGTTAGCCCGTTTCCACAGTTAGGTAGGTGAACACAGGCAAATGTGGGGGCAGGGCAGTGATTTGTGAACACATTCAAAATGTGGGAGTGGGCTTGCTCACGATGAGGCCCTCACAAACACTACAAAAAAGGCCCCTGGATTCTCACCCAAGGGCCTTTCGCATTTCAGCCGCCAGTTACGCGGCTTTTGCTTCCTGCTGGCTCAACGAACGATTCAGCGCGCTGAACAAGGCCTTGAAGCTGGCCGTGGTGATGTTTTCGTCAATGCCTACGCCGTGCACCGGACGCTCGCCGTTCACACGCAGCTCGATATACGCCGCCGCCTTGGCGTTGGTGCCGGCGCCGATGGCATGTTCGTTGTAGTCCATGATCTCCACGCCAATCGGCAGGCCAGCCACCAGCGCTTCGAGTGCGCCGTTGCCTTTGCCTTTCCAGTGCAGGTTGGTTTCGCCCTGGCCTTTGCCTGACACTTCCACTTCGACAAAGCTGTTGCCGTTCTCTTCCTGCAGGCGATGGCTGACCAGCGCATACGGCGTGTTGGCTTGCAGGTATTCACGCTGCAGCAACGCGTAAATCTGTGGTGCGGTCATCTCCAGGCCCACGCGATCGGTTTCGGCCTGTACCACTTGGCTAAATTCGATTTGCATGCGGCGCGGCAGGCTGATGTCGTATTCCTGCTCCAGCAGGTAAGCGATACCGCCTTTGCCCGACTGGCTGTTTACACGAATCACCGCCTCGTAGCTGCGGCCGATGTCGGCCGGGTCGATCGGCAAGTACGGCACTTCCCACAACGCGTCGGCTTTTTGCTGAGTAAAGCCTTTGCGGATTGCGTCCTGGTGGGAGCCGGAGAACGCGGTGTGCACCAGGTCGCCAACGTACGGGTGGCGCGGGTGCACCTGGATCTGGTTGCACTCTTCGACGACTTTGCGCACGCCGTCGATGTCGGAGAAATCCAACTGCGGGTCGAGGCCCTGGGTGTACATGTTCAGTGCCACCGTCACTAGGTCGACGTTACCGGTGCGCTCGCCGTTGCCGAACAGGCAGCCTTCAACACGGTCGGCGCCGGCCATCAGGCCCAGCTCGGTGGCGGCCACGCCGGTGCCACGGTCGTTGTGGGTGTGCAGGCTGATGATCACGCTGTCACGACGGTTGATGTGGCGACCGAACCACTCGATCTGGTCGGCATAGATGTTCGGCGTGGCGCATTCAACCGTGGCCGGCAGGTTGAGGATCATCTTGTGCTCAGGCGTCGGGTTCCACACCTCGATTACCGCGTCACACACTTCTTTGGCGAACTCCAGCTCAGTGGCGCTGAAGGTCTCTGGCGAGTATTCGAAGGTCCATTGGGTTTCCGGCTGCTGGGCGGCGTATTTGACGAACAGCTTGGCGGCGTTAACCGCGATGGCCTTGATGCCGTCCTTGTCCTGGTTAAACACGATGCGACGAAACGACGGCGAGGTGGCGTTGTACAAATGCACGATGGCTTTTTTGGCGCCGCGCAGCGATTCGAAGGTACGCGCGATCAAGTCTTCACGGCCCTGGGTCAGCACCTGAATGGTGGTGTCCTCGGGGATGTGGTTGTCTTCGATCAGGGTACGCACGAAGTCGAAATCGGTTTGCGAAGCGGCCGGGAACGAGGCTTCGATTTCCTTCACGCCCACCGCAACCAGGGTTTTCCAGAAGCGCAGCTTTTTCACCGCGTCCATTGGCTCGATCAGCGACTGGTTGCCATCACGAAGGTCGGAGCTGCACCAGATAGGCGCTTCGGTGATGGTTTTCGACGGCCAGGTGCGGTCCGGGATGTCGATGGTCGGGAACGCGCGGTACTTCGAAGACGGGTCTTTGAGCATGCTCATCGGGAAATCCTTGGTTGTAGGGGCCGAAAAAAGGCGGCCTGCCGTGAAACTGTTATTGGGATGCTTTTTATTGGGGTGAAGCATAGGCGAGGCAGATCGATTCAGCCTGGCAGTCGTGCGCTGACGAGGCACAGGCTGCGGTGCTGGCGGAGCTGAATGAGGGTGTGAGAGGTTTTCATAAGCTCAACCCTAACCGCAGGGGTGAAAGATGGCAAGCAGCCGATAAAAATTGATATAAGTTTTGCTATTTGCGGTTGGGGCGAGATTTTATGGCTGGAAGCAGGCCTGCTTGTGGATTTAATTGCGCGGCCTTTATTGCCCGCGCAATCGAGTCATTCAGGGTTGGAACGCGCCGATAAAGATCGCCGGGTCTACGCGTGCATCGTTGAGGCTGATGTTCCAGTGCATATGCGGCCCGGTCGCCCGGCCCGTCGAGCCGACCTTGCCCACCACCGCACCACGTTGCAGTGGGTCGCCGACCTTCACGTCGATCTTTGACATGTGGCAGAACATGCTGATAAAGCCCTGCCCATGGTCGACGAACACGGTGTTGCCGTTGAAGAAGTAGTTGCCGGTCAGAATCACTTTGCCTGCCGCCGGGGTTTTGATCGGCGTGCCCGCGCCTACCGCGAAGTCCAGGCCCGAATGCGGGTTGCGCTCCTCGCCATTAAAGAACCGGCGTACGCCAAACTTGCTCGACAGCGGGCCATTGACCGGCTTGTCCAGCAGCAAGTTGCTCGGCGTGTTCGGGCTGAAGCTGCGGTAAGCCTTGAGCTGCACCGCCAGTTCGGCCTCGATGCGTTTGAGCTGTGCAGGGTCGGGGTTCACCTGGCTTTTGTTCTTCAGGGTGATGTGTTGCTCGGGGTATTTTTTGAAACCGACGATAAACGGCAGGTTTTGCGTGCCACTGGTGAGGCGTTGGGTGCCGGGTTTGACCGTCAGCGGGATGCCCACAATCGCCAGCCAATTGTTCTGTTCCTTGACCACCAATACCGGTCGGTTCTGGTAGGTGGCTTTAGGCGCGGTCGCCGAACTGCCGAGGTCGACCACTGCGACGCCACCCGGCACCGGCTTGTTCAGCAACCGCGTGATGTAGCTGTCGGCGTGGGCAGTGAAGGTCAGGCATAACAGCATCAGCAGGCTAAATAGACGGGGCATCAATCAATCCAATAACGAAAGGGTGACGGGTGTCAGGTGGTTATCTTCCACCCGCACCTGCAATTGGCCTTCACCGAGGCGCGCGGTCAGGCGTTGGCCGGTGTGGGTTTGCGCAGCGTTTCTAATCGCATGGCCGCGTTCATCCAGCAAAATGCTGTAGCCACGGCCCAAGGTGGCCAGCGGGCTGACTACCTGCAACGTCTGCACCTGGCTTTGCAGTTGCAGGCGACGCGCCTTGAGGCCTTCGCGCATGGCGCGCGGCAGGCGTTCGGCGAGGCTGTCGAGGCGTTGGCGCAGCAGCGCCAATTGCCGGCCGGGGTGCTGGCCGGCGAGGCGGGTTTCCAGGCGTATCAAGCGCTCGCGACGGGTATTGAGGCTGCGCTCGAAGGCGCGGCGCAGGCGCATGTCCAAGTCATCCAGGCGCTGGGGGGGGGGGGGGGCGCCCCGCCCGCGGGGGGGGGGGCCCGCGGGGCCAGCCGGCCCACACCGGCCGGGGCGGGGTGGTGGGAGTGGGGGAGCGAAGACAAACAC